>JBBSUF010000068.1:0-12659 GCA_038235185.1 Lysobacterales bacterium | reverse complement strand
TGCCTTGCGGTGGGGGACGAAGATTGAACATTCCGGCGTCATGGACCTGGTGAGCGTCGCCGACGGCATTGGGGCGTTCGAGCGTTTCAGGCAGACACGTGAATGATGAGGCCGTCGATTCCACGGAACCGTTCGAAGCTCGATGTGGTGATCGCGCCGATGGTGCCGCAGACACGGGCATCGCCATCGGACAAGTCAAGACTGCAAAGCGCTAGGCCGGACTGCTGCCGCCGTAATCCTGGTACGACTTTTCCTCGACATAAGCCGACCCAAGCGCAAGGTTGATGTCTTTCTTTATCCTGGCTCGAGTGTCGTTTTCGAAATACACGCTGCGGGCCAGTTGCACGAAAGCGTCGTCGAATTCTCCCGCTTTTTCCTTGATCCGGATGTCATCCTCGATCACCCACAGCCGTTCATTGACGGCCTTGAGCTGCGCGCGCAGCGCCACGATGTCGGTACCGCCAGCCGGATGCGCCAACCAGGTTGTTTCCAACGCAGACAGCTCGTTGCGGACGTTGGCGAGCTTGGCGGGATCGATCATGCGCTCCGACTTGATCTGCAGGATTGCGATCTTGTCGAGCAATTCGCCGAAGGACACCGGGACGAGGATTTCAGACACAATAGCCACCCGTGTGATATCCGCTGCGATGATGCATTGCCGTTTGCAACCGATGAAGTGGCGGAGAGGGTGGGATTCGAACCCACGGTCGGCTCACACCGACGCCTGATTTCGAGTCAGGTACATTCGACCACTCTGCCACCTCTCCGGTGATCATCGCCTTCCGGTGGCCGGGAAGGGCCGCAAATGATACGGGCGGCACCGTGGGCGCACAAGCCGAGGCGCATATCACCGCGCCGGCAATGCAACCCCGTTCTGTCTTCTTGCCTTGCGGCCGGTTGGCCGCGAAGATTCCGTTACACGCTGATGAGACCACCTGATGACACCGACGGCATGATCGAATTCGGCCACCTGACCCATGTCGGCCTGCGGCGCGAGCTGAACGAGGATACCTACTACGGCGATAGCGAGCTTGGCCTGTGGCTGGTGGCCGACGGAATGGGTGGTCATGAATATGGCGAGGTTGCCAGCGCCTTGGCACGCGAAGCCATCGTGCGCGAGATCCGCCAGGGCACGCCATTGCCCCAGGCGATCCGCATCGCCGACGAGGAGATCATCCGCGCTTCCAAGAAACGCAACGATGCCCTGCCGATGGGCACGACCGTGGTCGCCGTCCGCATCAACGGCGCCCGGTTTGAAGTCGCCTGGGTGGGGGATAGCCGCGTCTACCTGTGGCGCGACGGCAAATTGGCACAGCTATCGCAGGATCACAGCTATGTGCAGGAGCTGATCAGCCAAGGCGCCATCAGCGTCGAGCAGGCGCGCAGCCACCCCCATCGCAACGTCGTGACGCAGGCATTGGGGGTGACCGACCCCCAGAACCTCAACGTCGAGACCATGTCCGGCGAATTGCGACCCGGCATGCAGCTGCTGCTGTGCAGCGACGGCTTGACCGAGGAAGTCGATGACCGTGGCATCTCGCAGGTGCTGTCCCACGCCGAGTGCAGTGCACAGGAGTGCGTCGATGGCCTGGTCGCCGCCGCGCTGGATGGCGGTGGCTCGGACAATGTCACCGTGGTATTGGTGCGCAGGCACTAGCGGATTTCGGTCACGTGCCTGATCACGCGTCGATCAGGTCCCAGACGCAGAGGGTCGCCTTTTTCCGCAATGACGCCAGCCGCGCTTCATGGGCAATCAATTCCTCGGCACCGACCACAACCCGCGGGCGTGGCGTTCCAATGGTCGCTTCGCCGATGACTGCAACTGCGGCCTGCACCGCCTGCGTGCAGGCAAACCCCATTTCGGTCTGCCCCGAGGTCAGCGCAAGATAGGCCTCGGTCAGCAGTTGCGCGTCCAGCAGTGCGCCGTGCAATTGCCGATGCGAGTTGTCCACGCCCAGCCGCCGGCAGAGTGCGTCCAGCGAATTGCGCTGGCCCGGATAGCGCTTACGCGCCAGCATCAGCGAATCCTCGACGCGACAGCGCAGGTGCATGCGCCCGTACTGCGGCCCAAGACGCGACAGTTCGTGATCCAGGAACCCGACATCGAACGCGGCGTTGTGGATGACCAGCTCCGCCCCATCGACGAAGGCAAGGAATTCGTCGACAACGTCTGCGAATTTCGGCTTGTCGGCGAGGAACTCCCACGTCAGTCCCGTGACTTCCTGCGCGCCGGGCTCGAACTCGCGTTCGGGGTTGAGATAGCGCTGGAACGTGCGTCCCGTGGGGCGCCGTTCTACCAGCTCCACGCACCCGATTTCGACCACGCGATTGCCGCGTTCCCATGACAGGCCGGTGGTTTCGGTGTCGAGCACGATCTGGCGCATACGGGAATCGGTCTTGGGAAAGATATTGAAAAGAGCTTACCGGCTCAGGGCATCGTGCGTTTTGAACTGCAGCGCCTGATCCCGGGCAAGCTCATCCACGCGATCGTTGTCGGGATCGCCACTGTGGCCCTTGACCCAACGCCAGTCGATGCGATGGCGATCGCAGGCGGCATGCAGGCGCTCCCACAGGTCACGGTTCTTGACCGGAGCCCCGCCAGCGGTTCTCCAGTTGCGACGCAGCCAGGCCGGCATCCACTCGGTGATGCCCTGGCGGACGTATTGCGAGTCGGTGTGCAGGACGATCGAACATGCCTCGCTGAGGGTTTCGAGCGCGACGATCGCTGCCATCAATTCCATGCGGTTGTTGGTGGTGAGCGGCTCGCCACCGGCCAGCTCGCGCTCCTTGCCTCGATAACGCAGCAGCGCTGCCCACCCACCAGGGCCCGGATTCCCCAGACACGCGCCGTCGGTGTGCACCTGGACTGCTTTCATTTCCGTCGACGGCGATGGCGCCATGGTCGCTGCGCTCATGTGACTGGGACACCTTCGCCCAGGCGGATCGGCACTCGGTTGCGCAATGGAGTCAGCGGGATCGTGCGTTTTTCTGCGCGCAGCAGATAGGACGCGCGCAGACCGGGACCGCGTTGCAATCGCGGCGCTGGTTCCACCTCCCAGCGTGGCCCAAGCCCCTCGGACACACCCAGCGGCTGCAGCCCGGCTTGGCGAAGTTGCCGTCGCCACGTCAAAGGTTCCTTGGCCGCCACTCCGCGACCGGCCCAGCGCCAGCGATAGGGGGAAATCGGATTCAGTGCATACAACCAGAGATGGCCCCCGGGAACCAGCACCCGGGCGCACTCTTCGAATAATTCGGCGGCGCGGCCACCTGGACGTACGCCATGCTGGACGATGACGGTCGCGACGGATTCACTCGCCAGCGGGAACGGCATCGCACAGCGGATCGGACCTTGCCAGCCTCCGATCGACTGCTGCAGCGCCAAGCCACGACCGCCGACCTCCGTGAACTGCCCGGCCGGCGACAACCACAGCCAGGACTGCCCGGGCCGCCGGCCGATCGCCGCCTGGATGCTGCCGTTCTCGCTGTCCAGCACCGCCCGGCCAGAACTCGTCGCGAACCAGGCTTGGCTTTGGGAGACTTCGGGGGCTGCTTGACCGGAGCGCGAGCGGGAGGGCATGGTCGCCATTCTAGCGGCCCACCCCGGACCGGGAGAGACCCCGCATGCTTCTGCAGCCACTACCCGCACTGGCCGACAATTATATCTGGACGCTGGTCGACGACACTCCCGGAAGTAGTGGGAATGCGTTGATTGTCGATCCAGGGGAAGCCGGTCCGGTCCTGCAGGCGGGTGATGCCGGCCTGCAGCCGATTGCCATCCTGCTCACCCACCACCATCCCGACCACATCGGCGGCACGGCTGCGCTGTTGCAACGCTGGCCCGGCCTGACGGTGTATGCCCCAGCGGACGAGCGCATCCAGCTTCCCTGCCAGCGTGTTAGCGATGGTGACCGGGTGGTCATCGGAGGCTGGGAATTCGACGTGCTTGCACTGCCGGGCCACACGCTGAGCCATATCGCCTTTGTCGGCGTCGGCTGCGTGTTCTGCGGCGATACCTTGTTCAGCCTGGGCTGCGGCCGGATGTTCGAAGGGACGCCGACGCAGATGCTGGGATCGCTGGATCGCCTGGCCGCCCTGCCCGCAGATACGCGTGTCTGTTGCGGGCACGAATACACCGTCTCCAATGCCGCCTTCGCCCAAGCCGTGGAGCCTGGAAACCCGGCATTGCGGCAACGCACCGAACAAGCTGTCGCCCAGCGCCAGGCCGGCCAGCCCACCGTACCCACCACCATGGCGGACGAGCGTGCCTGTAATCCGTTCCTGCGGGTGGACAGCGATGCGATCCGGGCCAGCATTAGCGCGCGACTGGGGCGCGAACCGAAGGATCGCATCGAAAGCTTCGCCGAATTGCGAAGCTGGAAAGACGGCTTCCGCGCATGACGGTTCGCCGTTTGGCGTCATTGGGCCTGTCGCTGACGCTTTGCTGGACAAACGCCTACGCCCTGAAGACCAACGCCGCGCCGGCTGCTGCCACCCGCAATGGGCGCGACATCTACGCGGAATTTCGTGCCGGTCTTGCCGACCCCATCTGCAATGACGACAGCAGCGCGCGTTGGCGCGCCCACTTCGCCACCGCTCCAACCCAGCTGGCAGCCCGCAACAGTGACGTGCTGCCACTGTTCGGCTACGTCGTCGATGCCCTGCGCGCGGCCAGCCTGCCGACCGAATACGCATTGATCCCTTTCGTCGAAAGTGGCTACCGGCCTGATGCGCGCAGCGCTGGTGGGCCGGCCGGCCTGTGGCAGATGATCGCCCTCACGGCGCGCGATCATCATGTCCCGATGAGCGCCGGCTACGACGGCCGGCTGTCGGCGATCGACTCCACGAAGGCGGCGGTGCGTTACCTCAAGACCCTGCACGGCATGTTTGCCGGCGACTGGCGGCTGGCCGTGATGGCTTACAACGCGGGCGAATATCGAGTACTGGATGCACTCAAGCACAGCGGGCAGCACGCACGCGATGCCGACCCCGACAAGCTGGTCGGCCTGCCTGAAATCAGCCATGCCTACGTGCGCAAGCTGCATGCACTGTCTTGCCTGCTCGACCGCGCCGACGACCACCGTGCCTGGATGCAGTCGCTGGACCATCCGGTGCCACTGCTGCAGGCCCAGGAAATGCCGGTTGGCACGGCGAGCCTGGACATCTGGGCGGCAAGCCAGGGTCTGGACGGCGCGCTCGTTCGACGCATGAATCCGGCCTTCGTCAATGGTCGCGTTGTACACGCGAACCACGTCTTCCAACTGCTCGTTCCGATGGACCCACCGACACCCCCGGTGCATGCAGGGCTCCAACCTCTTGGTTCGCTGAAACTTGATCGCAAAGATCCTTAGCTCTTTCAATACCGCTCAAAGTAGCCGCCAACCGGCGACCCGGGCACACTAGGCGCTTGTTTCCAGCAGGCAGCACACCATGGGATTTCTGCAAGGCAAGCGCGCCCTGATCACCGGCATCGCGAGCCAGCGTTCGATCGCCAACGGCATCGCCGAGGCAATGCGCCGCGAAGGCGCCGAACTGGCGTTCACCTATCAGGGCGAAAAACTCAAGTCGCGCGTCGAGGACGCCGCCGCCCGCAACGACTCGTCGATCGTCATCCCGCTGGACGTCGCCGAAGACAGCCAGATCGATGCGTGTTTCAGCGAACTTGGCAAGCACTGGGACGGCTTGGACATCGTGGTGCATGCGATCGGTTACGCGCCTAGAGAGGCGATCGAAGGCGGATATCTGGACGGCCTGACCCGCGAAAACTTCCGGATCGCCCACGACATTTCCGCCTATTCGCTATCGGCATTGGCCAAGGCTGCCCGACCGATGATGCAGGGGCGCAACGGCAGCATCCTCACCCTGTCGTACCTGGGTGCCGAACGCGCGCTGGCCAACTACAACGTCATGGGCGTGGCGAAAGCGGCACTGGAAGCCAGCGTGCGCTACCTGGCGCTGAACCTTGGTCCGGAAGGCACGCGCGTCAATGCGATTTCAGCCGGCCCGATCAAGACCTTGGCAGCAGCCGGCATCGCTAACTTCCGCAAGATGCTCGGCCACGTCGAAGAAAACGCCCCGCTGCGCCGCAGCGTGAGCATCGAAGACGTGGGCAACGTCGCGGCTTTCCTCTGCTCGGACCTTGCAAGCGGCATCACGGGTGAGGTCACGCATGTGGATGCCGGGTACAGCATCCTGGGGATGACCGGATTGGACGTCGGACCCTGAGCTATCCCCGGGAGCCACGAAGGCTTCGTGGCCCAACTAAGGCACGGAGCCTTCTGCTAAACAGGACTCAACACTCGGCAACGCAACTCCCTACAACCGATCCTCCGCGACCGTGATCTTCATCCGCTTGCGGATGGAATTCACCAGCGCTTCGACATCATTGCCACCGGCCATTTGTGCCAGTTCCTTTTTGAGCGATGCCGACTGCTCGGGTGTGGCTTCAGCTGGATTGCCCGGGATCACCTTGCTGACAGCGAATACGATGACGCGGCCATCGGTAAGCGTCACCTTGCCGGGTGACACCTTGCCGGGCTGCGGCGCGACCACGTCGAAGAATGCCTCGGAGGCCTTGGTATCCGGAACCGGTGAGCCTCTGGGGGTTGCCGGCATGTCGCTGGTCACGAGATTCCGCGCGGCAGCCAGTGTTTTCAATGCTGCGCCCGCGCGCAACTGGGAAATGAGTTCGTCGGCGACGGCCAATTCGGCCTTGGCGATGCGATCTCCGCGGATCGCCGCGATGACCCGCTGGCTGACCTGCTCCAGCGGCAACTGATGCGCTTGCGTATGTTGCGATACTCGAATCAGGACGCTGTGGTTGGGGCCAAGATCGATCGGGTCGCTGGCAGTGCCGTCTTCGATCATCGAGTCGGAAAACGCCACGCGCTGCACGGCGGGGCTGGCGAGCACACCCGTCCCCTGCCCGCGTGCCATTGGTCCGGCATGCTGCACGGGAAGATTCACACTGCGCGCAGCCGGGACCAGCGTGGTCGGGTTCTTGTTGACCTGGTCGACCAACTTGCCCGTGACGTCGTTGAACGCGCGATCGCGGCTGGTGTCATTCAGCTCCTTGGCGAGTTGTCCGCGCGCCTGCTCGAAGGGCACCTGCTTGCCTGCCTTGACTTCGCGCAACTGGATGACATGCCAACCAAAGGACGTTTTCACCGGCCCGCTTATTTCGCCCGGATGCATCGCGAACAGCGCGTCTTCGAAGGGTTTGGCCATGACATCTTTTGCCACCCAGCCCAGATCACCGCCAGCCGGTTTTGAGCCTGTGTCATCCGAATTGGCGCGCGCAAGCGCGGCAAAATCCGCACCTGGCTGCTTCGCCTGCTCCGCCAGCTTCGCGGCCTTGGCCTGCGCAGCCTGCTGCACGGCTGGGCTTGCGTCGGCAGCGACCTTGACCAGGATGTGCGAGGCCAGCCGCTGCTCGGGCTCGACGAAGCGCGCTTTTTCCTGCTCGTAGCGCTGGTGCAGGGCCGTGTCATCCGCGACCGCGGGCGTCGGCAACGTGCTGCCGTCGACCTCGACGTAATCGAGCGTCACCGTATCGGGCGCGCGGTATTCGCTGGCGTGGCTGTCATACCAGCCCTGGATGTCGGTGGCGCTGATCGGTGTCGTGTCCGGCCCGGGCGGGGGCAGGATCGCGTAACTCACGTCGCGCTTTTCGCCCAGCAACTTGAGCACGCGCTGCAGCTCCGAGGGCGTGGCGAATGCTGATTGGCCGACCTCGGTCGGAATCAGCGCCTGCGTCAGGCTCTGGCGCACGGTCTGTTCGAACTCGCGCGGCGTCTGCGGCGGCACCTGCGACGCCAATGCGAGTTGATACCGCTGCGGATCGAATTTGCCGCCCGCCTGGAACGCGGGAATGCCCTGGATGGTGTCGCGTACCAGCGCATCGCCGACGGCAATGCCTGCCCGCGCAGCCGTCAACTGCAATACCCGCTGGTCGATCATGGTGTCGAGCACCTTGCGCTTGCTGGCGAGGGCTTCAAAGGCGCGTGGATCGAACCGCTCGCCCTGCTGTTGGCGTTGCTCCTGGCGGGCGCGCTCGAAGTCGGTGCGGAAATCGTCCGCGCTGATCTCATCGTGCTGCCAGAGCATGGTCACTGGCCACACCGCAGGCGCGGCCGGCCACCACTTGGGTGGGGCCTCGATCTTGGCGGCAAAGGTGTCGTTGCGCTGGAACAGATATTGCTCCATGCCAAAAAAGGCGAACGGCACCACCAGCAAGCCTAGGATGACGGTGGCGATCCAACCGGAAGTTTTGTCGCGAAGGGTCTGCAGCATGGTCGACGTGCGTTGGGCGAAGCCGCGAAGTTTAGCGCGCTTCGATGCCGGCCAGTTCGGCGCACCCGGCCTGCGGAATGTCGCGGGGCAAGGCCAAAAAAAGAAGGACGCCCATCTGGACGTCCTTCGGATGCATCTGGCGGAGTGGACGGGACTCGAACCCGCGACCTCCGGCGTGACAGGCCAGCATTCTAACCGACTGAACTACCACTCCGCATTTTGCAAAAACTGACAACGTGATACTGAAACTTTACGTGATCCGCAGGGATGCTCATGGTGGGTGCTGAGGGTGTCGAACCCCCGACCCTCTCCGTGTAAAGGAGACGCTCTACCGCTGAGCTAAGCACCCCTGTGAATCTTGACCTGCGTGGTATTCGACGCGTTCGGCGGCGTGAAAACGACTGCCGAGCGGGCCGATTAGTTTACGGCATCCTTCAGGGCCTTGCCAGCCTTGAACGCCGGATTCTTCGACGCCGCGATCTTGATGGCGTCGCCGGTGCGTGGGTTGCGTCCAGTACGTGCGCCGCGCTCGCGTACCTGGAAGGTACCAAAGCCGACCAGCGTGACGGTGTCGCCCTTCTTCAGCGCTTTGGTGATCGAGGACACCATTGCATCGACGGCACGCGCGGCCTCGAGCTTGGACAGTTCGGCAGCGTCGGCGACGGCATCGACGAATTCGGCTTTGTTCATGGATTGACTCCCTGGCAGAGGCAAGACTCTGCGGATATTGATTCGATGGATTCGGGCTCGGCGCGCCGGGCTGTCAGAGCATGGCGCGTTCGAACAAAGGCCACGATGCGTCATTGCATGCGCATCGCAGTGCATTGTTATACCAGCCGACTATTACGGACGCAACCCGGAAAGCAAGCTGTGGCGCGGCTTTCAGCATTTCAGCCAGCCGTTCCGGCCGTTATGGCACACGCACTTGTCAAGCGCGCCGCTGTCCAGGACAGCAGCTTGACTGCATATCAGTGCGTCACGTCAGGCTGGATGGCAGCTGTTTCCGTCTCGTGCGCTGTCGCCTCCGCCAATGGCGTGACAACCGTGCGTGGCGATACCGGACGCTCCAGCGCGAGGTCAAGCACTTCATCGATCCAGCGCACCGGCACGATCTTCATCTGCTGGGTGACGGACTTCGGAAGGTCGGTGAGATCCTTGCGGTTTTCTTCCGGAATGATGACAGTGCGCACGCCGCCACGCATCGCGGCAAGCAGCTTCTCCTTCAGCCCGCCAATAGGCAGCACGCGGCCGCGCAAGGTAATTTCGCCGGTCATGGCGACATCGGCGCGCACAGGTATCTTGGTCAATGTCGATACCAGCGCTGTCGCCATCGCGATGCCTGCGCTCGGACCATCCTTGGGCGTCGCCCCTTCGGGCACATGCAGGTGCACGTCCTGCTTGGCGAGGAAATCCAGGTCGATGCCCAGCCGGTCGGTGCGAGCACGCACCACCGACAACGCCGCCGATGCCGACTCCTTCATGACATCGCCCAACTGCCCCGTCAGGATCAACTGACCCTTGCCCGGCACCAACGTCGACTCGACCTGCAGCAGGTCGCCGCCGACTTCGGTCCACGCCAGGCCCGTCACCAGTCCGATTTCGTTGTCCACCTCGGCTCGGCCGAAATCAAAACGTTGCACACCCAGGTACTTGTCGAGATTCTTGGCGGTGACGTTCACGATCTTCGCGGACTTGACCGGTTGCGGGCCTTTCAAGGCGATTTCCTTGACGACCTTGCGGCAGATGCGGGCGATCTCGCGCTCAAGATTACGCACGCCGGATTCGCGCGTGTAATAGCGCACGATTCCCTGCACCGCCGATTCGGCGACTTTCAGCTCCCCATCCTTCAATCCGTTGGCCTTCAACTGCTTGGGCAACAGGTACCGCATGGCGATGTTGATCTTCTCGTCTTCGGTATACCCGGGGATGCGAATGACTTCCATGCGATCGAGCAACGGTCCCGGGATACGCAATGAATTGGCAGTCGCCACGAACATCACCTCGGACAGGTCGAGGTCGACTTCCAGGTAATGGTCGTTGAACGTGTTGTTCTGCTCCGGATCCAGCACTTCCAGCAGCGCCGACGATGGATCGCCACGGAAATCGGTCGACATCTTGTCGATTTCATCGAGCATGAATAATGGATTTTTCGTGCCCGCCTTGTTGAGGTTCTGCACGATACGTCCAGGCATGGAGCCGACATAGGTGCGGCGATGGCCGCGGATCTCGGCTTCATCGCGCACGCCGCCCAGCGACAGGCGCACGAACTTGCGATTGGTAGCCTTGGCGATCGACTGCCCGAGTGATGTCTTGCCGACGCCGGGTGGGCCGACCAGACAAAGAATTGCACCTTTCATCTTCTGCACGCGCGACTGCACGGCCAAGTACTCAAGGATGCGTTCCTTGACCTTTTCCAAGCCGTAGTGGTCCGCGTCCAGCACGTCCTGCGCGGCTTTCAGGTCCTTGCGGACCTTGCTGCGCTTCTTCCACGGCACGCCCAGCAACCAGTCCAGGTAATTCCGCACGACGGCTGCTTCGGCCGACATCGGCGACATCTGCTTGAGCTTGTTGAGCTCGTTCCTGGCCTTGGCTTCCACCGGCTTGGGCATCCCGGCCTCGGCGAGCTTGCGCGTGAGTTCGTCGATGTCGTTGGGCGCCTCGTCGATGTCGCCGAGCTCCTTCTGGATCGCCTTCATCTGCTCGTTGAGGTAGTACTCGCGCTGGCTTTTTTCCATCTGCGACTTGACCCGGCCGCGGATGCGTTTTTCCATCTGCTGCACGTCGATCTCGCCATCGACAAAGCCGACCAGAAGCTCCAGCCGCGCCCCAGTGTCGATGGCATCGAGCAACCGCTGCTTGTCGGCCAGGCGCACGCCCACATGGGCGGCAATGGTGTCGGCCAGGCGGCTGGGTTCATCGATACCGGCCAGCGTCTGCAACAGCTCCGGCGGCAGTTTGCGATTGGTCTTGACGTACTGCTCGAACAACGTCATCAGCGAGCGTGCCGTCGCCTCGATCTCGCGCGGCTCGCGGCTTTGCGTCGAGTCCACGATGACGGCATGGCCGCTCATCGTTCCATCGCGCTCGGCGACATTGTCGACGCGCACGCGATCGGTGCCTTCGACCAGTACCTTGATGGTGCCATCGGGCAACTTCAATAATTGCAGCACTTGCGCCAAGGTGCCGATCTCGTAGAGGTCGGCGGCGCCGGGGTCGTCGGTTTCGGCCGACTTCTGCGCCACCAGCAGGATGCGCTTGTCGGATTCCATCGCCAGCTCAAGCGCGCGGATGGATTTTTCGCGGCCGACAAACAACGGAATCACCATGTGCGGGAACACCACCACGTCGCGCAGGGGCAACACCGGCAGGACGAGGGCTTCAGGTTGGTCGGTCATGGGGTCTCCGGTCTTGGAAGGCGTGGCGCAGCGCGGACAATGAAGAAGATAGCCTTCCACGGGTCAAGGTAGCGGCATTGCCTGCTGCATGACGCAACAATCAGCAGGCCGTAGTCAGGAACATGGGGGCTACGTGAAGGCATACAAGCGCCGTCCCGCCCACAGCGAGGCGGACGGGAGGGTTGGCTGCTTGAAACCATGGCGCGGCGTGCATATCGCCGATTCAGCCAGACAGGATGGCCAGTTTATTCGCCGCTGGCGACCTTGGGCACCACGGGGGTCTGGTAGATCAGGTACGGCTCGGTCTTGTGCTCGATCACCGACTCGTCAACGACCACCTTGCTGACGTTTTCCAGCGACGGCAGGTCGTACATCGTATCGAGCAGTACCGATTCCACGATCGTCCGCAATCCACGCGCACCGGTCTTTCGCTTGAGCGCCTTGCGGGCAATCGCGGCCAGCGCATCGGGACGAAATTCCAACTCGACGCCTTCCATTTCGAACAGCTTCTTGAATTGCTTGCTGATCGCGTTGCGGGGTTCGGTCAGAATCTTGATCAACGCCGGTTCGTCGAGCTCTTCAAGCGTGGCGACGACCGGCAAGCGGCCAACGAACTCGGGGATCAGGCCGAACTTGATCAGGTCTTCGGGTTCGACTTCCGCCAGCATCTTGCCGATTTCCGTCTTGCGCTCGGAACTCTTGAGCTTGGCACCAAACCCGATGCCGCTGGAGTCGGTGCTGCGCTGCTGGATGATCTTGTCCAGGCCAGAAAACGCGCCGCCCACGATGAACAGGATGTTGCGCGTGTCGACCTGCAGGAACTCCTGCTGCGGATGCTTGCGACCGCCCTGCGGAGGCACGGAGGCGACGGTGCCGTCCATGATCTTCAGCAGGGCCTGCTGCACACCCTCGCCCGAGACGTCGCGGGTGATCGAGGGGTTGTCCGACTTGCGCGAGATCTTGTCGATCTCGTCG
>JBBSUF010000067.1:0-12689 GCA_038235185.1 Lysobacterales bacterium | reverse complement strand
CGTACAGCAGGTCCCAGACGCCGTGGCCGAGCTTCTGGCCGCGGGTCTCGAAATGCGTTTGTTGCCGCCACGAAGGCCGCGGTACATGCCCGCGCGGACCGGCGCGATTGCACAGGCCCGGCGTCACATCCAGCACGTCCCACATCTGCTCCGCATAGTCGTGCCAATCGGTGGCGAGGTGCAAGCGTCCGTCGATCGCCAGTTTACTGACCAGCAATGCGGCAAGCCCCGGGCTTACCAGCCGGCGCTTGTTGTGGCGTTTCTTATGCCAGGGGTCGGGGAAGTAGATGCGGATTTCATCGAGGCTGGCATCGGCGACTTCATGCTGCAGCACCTCGACCGCATCGTGATGATAAAGACGCACGTTGTGCGTGTCGTCAGCGGCAAGTGCGTTGAGCAGGCGGCCGACACCGGGCGCGTGGACTTCGATGCCGATGAAGTCGCGGGCCGGATCGTGTTGCGCGGCATGACGCAGCGCCTCGCCATTGCCGAATCCAACCTCCAGCACGCGTTTTGCATTGCGACCGAAGATGGAGACGAAGTCGCGTGTTTGGCCTAGGTAATCGAGCCCGAATCGTGGCCACAATTGGTCGAACGCGCGTTGCTGCGCGGGCGTGAAGCGGCCTTGGCGCAATACGAAGCTACGCACCTTGCGGTGGCCTTCCTCGACGGTGAAGGGTTTTGCTGGCGTTTTCGCGCCTTTGCTGGTGAACGGATCGGTCATCGCCAAGCAGATTCCAAGTGCGCAGCCGAATGCGGGTCCAGTTGGCGCGTGGCGACGCGGCGGAACATGTCGAAAACAATCGTCCTCGCGGCGCGGCGCAGCACGAAGCTGCGCACCTTGCGGTGGCCGACATCCATGGTGAAGGGCTTGGGAGGCGTTTTGGCGCCACCACTGGTGAATGGAGCGGTCATCGTAGGGCGGGTTTTAACCCGCCGAATAGACGGTGACGAAGATGGCGGGTTAAAACCCGCTCTGCGGGGAGCTTCATCCGATCAGGCCATCGACCGGCGAGGAGGCACTCGCATAACGCTTTCTAGGAATCCGCCCGGCCAGAAAGGCAGCGCGCCCGGCTTCAACAGCAAGCTTCATCGCGTGCGCCATCAGTACCGGATGTTTCGCTCCGGCAATGGCAGTGTTCATCAGTACGCCGTCGCAGCCCAGTTCCATCGCGATCGCGGCATCGGACGCCGTGCCGACGCCGGCATCCACGATGATCGGCACCTTGGCGTTTTCGATGATTTCCAGCAGGTTGTACTTGTTCTGGATGCCCAGGCCCGAGCCGATCGGCGCCGCCAATGGCATCACCGCGACGCAGCCGATCTCCTCCAGGCGCTTGGCCAGGATGGGATCGTCGGAGGTGTAGACCATGACGTGGAAGCCGTCGCGCACCAGCGTTTCAGCGGCGGCCAATGTCTGCACGACATCGGGGAACAGCGTGCGCGGATCGCCGAGGACTTCGAGCTTGACCAGCGTATGGCCGTCTAGAAGTTCGCGTGCCAGCCGACAGGTGCGCACGGCGTCGTCGGCGGTGTAACAGCCGGCGGTGTTGGGCAGGATGGTGTAGCGGTCTGGGGGTAAAACATCGAGCAGGTTGGGCTCGCCCGGGGTCTGGCCGATGTTCATCCGGCGGATCGCGACCGTCACGATTTCAGCGCCGGCGGCGTCGGTCGCGCTCCGTGTTTCATCCAGATCGACAAACTTGCCGGTGCCGGTCAGCAGGCGCGAGGAATAGTGTTTCCCGGCGATGGATAGCAGGTCTTCGTTGCCGATGATTGCAGTGTGTTGGTTCATCCCCTCATGTTACCGCGGGGTTGCGGCTTCTCTTCGACCTGCGCGTCTTACCCCCCGCCCAGCGCATGCACGATCTCGACCCGGTCGCCGTCGTGCAGTGCGTGATCGGAATGCATGCTGCGCGGAACGATCGTGCCGTTGACTTCGACGGCCACCTTGCGGTCGCCCAAGCCACTGTCCGCCAGCAGCTGGGCCACGGTGCCATCGGAGGGGACAGGATGATTGGCTCCATTGAGCATGATTTCCATGCGGCATTGTCCCATTGTCGGTACGGCATGCGGCGTCCCGGCATTCAGCTCTTCGGGTACTTGAGCGGTGTGTAGCTTTCGTGAAACCATCGCCCCATCCGGGTGCGTATCGCCCACGTCCCTCAGCACCATCTGCAGGAGAGCAGCATGACTTCGAGCGTCCGGCTCCACCGATCCATCCTCGCCGCCGCATTGGCGCTGGCCACACTGCCCGCGCTGGCGCAGGACCAGACTTCGAACACGGGTTTTAGCCAGACCGTGTTTTTCGGTGACAGCCTGACCGACAGCGGTCACTTCCGGCCGGCGCTGGTTCAGCTTGCCGGGCCACAGGCAGCGGTGCTGGGGCGGTTCACCACCAATCCCGGGCTGGTGTGGGCCGAATATCTTGCAGATTTTTTTGGCACTGGCGCGGTCAGCGACAACCAGGGCGGGACCGACTACGCCGTCGGCGGAGCACGAAGCGGGACGGACTCCACGGCGACCCTGGCGCCCGGCTTCACCTTGCCGGTGCCTTCGGTGACCAGCCAGGTCAGCAATTATCTTGCCAGCACCGGCGGCCACGCCGACCCAGGCGCTCTTTACTCGGTGTGGAGTGGCGCGAATGACCTGTTCGCGATCACTGATCCGGCTACCGCGCCGGCTGTGATCGGTGGAGCGGTCACGTCCGAGATCGGCGCGATCGGCACGCTGGAAGCCGCAGGCGCCCGCTACGTGCTGGTGACGACGGTACCGGACCTGGGCCTGACCCCTATTTATCGGGCAACCGGACAAAGCGCAGCTGGCACGCAGTTGTCGGCGGCGTACAACGCAGCGCTGTTCAACGGTTTGACCGCGGCCGGATTGCGGGTGATTCCTCTGGACACCTTCCACCTGCTGCAGGAAATCGTCGCCGACCCGACCACGTACGGCATCACCAACGTCACCGGGACCGCGTGCCAGCCGCAGATCACGGCACAGTCGCTGACCTGCAACCCGGGAACGTACGTGAGCCCGGATGCGCCATATACCTATGCCTTCGCCGACGGCGTACACCCGACCACTGCTGCGCATGCGTTGCTGGCGCAATACGCGATCTCGATGATTGAAGCGCCAGGGCAGATGGCCGTGCTGCCGCACTCCGAAGAAGTGATCGGGCGTTCGCGGGCCGACCGCATCGGTGGCCATCTTGCCGGCAAACCAACGGGCGACGGGATGCGTTGGTGGGCCGACCTGCGGGGGGATTTCCAGCGTTACGGCAAAGGCAGCGCCTTTGACGGCGCGGGTCCGAGCTTGATGGGAGGCGTGGATTGGAGCAGCAACCGCTGGGTCTACGGCGGATTTGCCGGTTATGGCCGGCAGAGCATCGACTGGGGTGGCCAGCGCGGCCATTTCGACCAGAGCGACGCTTCGCTGGGCGGATTCCTCGGCTGGTATGGCGACAGCGCCTGGGTGAACGGCCAGGTCAGCTATAGCCGGATGAGCTTCGACACTAATCGCGACGTCCAGCTTGGGCCGGCGACCCGCACGCATCGTGGCTCGACCGATGGCCGCAATCTCAGCGCCGGCATCAATGCCGGATGGGATTTCACCAACGGCGCATGGACGCATGGCCCGGTCGCGTCGCTGCTGTCGCAGCACATCCGGGTGAACGGCTTTGCCGAAGATAGCCCGACCTTGTCGACGTCCCTCGCCTATCCCCAGCAGACCTTCAATTCACTGATTGGCAGCGTGGGCTGGCAGGCGCGTTACACGATCAACGAGCACATGCAGCCGTATGCACGCGCGACATTCGATCGCGAGTTCAGGCGCGCCGATGCCGAGGCGTTCGCGCAGGCGCAATCGATCCCCGGCACGATGCCGTATGCGGTGCCAGGTGCGCAGTACGACCGCAGTTACGGCACGCTGGTGGTGGGCACGCGCACGCAGGTGTTCGGGCTGGATACGAACGTGGGCGTCAGCGCCACCATCGGACAGAAGCGGGGCGATGACGCCACCGTATTCGCCACGGTTGGCAGCAAGTTCTGACGCATTGCCTGCCCCTGCATTCGCAGGGGCAGGCGGAAGGGCATAGAATTTTTTGCCTCGCGGGCGTAGCTCAATGGTAGAGCTGTAGCTTCCCAAGCTACTGACGAGGGTTCGATTCCCTTCGCCCGCTCCAGTGCACGTCACGCAGTTGCGTGGCGTGTGCGTCCCACCACTTCTACGATGGCCCCGCGCGATGCGCACCGCCCCGGCCTGCGGAGTCCACGCAATGATCGTGCTCGGCTGGCGGGAATGGCTGACACTGCCGGAGCTGGGGGTGTCGCGCATGCGTGCCAAGATCGATACCGGCGCGCGCAGCTCGGCGTTGCATGTCGATGAGCAATGGCGTTTCGTCGAAGGTGGCGCGCCTTGGGTCGGCTTCCAGCTGACGTTGGGGAAGGCAGGCGCGGCGCGCATCCTGCAAGGCGGCGCGCCAATCGTTGATGAGCGGGATGTGGTTGATTCCGGTGGTCATCGTGGACGCCGCGTTTTCGTATGTACGTCGTTACGGCTGGCGGGAATTGAACGCCGCATGGAAATCAATCTGTCCGATCGGCGCGATATGGTGTTCCCGATCCTGTTGGGACGTACCGCGCTGGAAGGCATGTTCACGGTCGATCCGTCATGCTCGTTCCTGCACGCCCGGCCCCCGCGACACCTCAAGCGCATGGAATCATCCACATGAAGCTGGCGATCCTCTCGCGCAACAGCAAGCTGTATTCGACGCGTCGGCTGGTCGAGGCAGCGCGTGAGCGCAACCACAGCGTGCGCGTGCTCGATCCTTTGCGCTGCTACCTTCGCATCAGCTCCAATGGTTTCGAGATGCATTACAAAGGGCGACCGATTTCGGGTTACTCCGCGGTCGTGCCGCGCATTGGCGCCTCGATCACCCGCTATGGCACCGCCGTGCTGCGTCAGTTCGAGTTGATGGGCACCTACACGCCCAATCCGTCCGATGCCATTTCGCGCGCGCGCGACAAGTTGCGTTGCCACCAGTTGCTTGCCGCGCAGGGGATTGGCCTTCCGGTGACGGTGTTCGGCGACAACCCGGATGACACCGTCGACCTGCTGTCGATGCTGGGGCCGCCGCCGCACGTCATCAAGCTCAACGAAGGCACCCAGGGCGCGGGCGTGATGCTGACCGAGAAGCCATCGGCCTCGCGCAGTGTCATTGAAGCGTTGCGAGGCCTGTACGCCAACTTCCTGGTGCAGGAGTTCATCGCCGAGGCCAAGGGTGCAGACCTGCGCTGCTTCGTGGTGGGGGGCAAGGTCGTCGCGACCATGCGCCGACAGGCGCCGAAGGGCGATTTCCGCTCCAACCTGCATCGTGGCGGCACCGCCAAGGCCGTGCGCGCGTCCGAAGCCGAACAGGCCACCGCCGTGAGCGCCGCGGCAAGCGTGGGATTGGGCATCGCCGGTGTCGACCTGATCCGCTCAAACCGCGGTCCGCTGGTGCTGGAGGTGAACTCCTCGCCGGGGTTGGAAGGCATCGAGGCCGCCACGGGCGTGGATATTGCGGGGCGGATCATCGATTTTGTCATGGCCACCCAGCCCGCAGTCGGCAGGGGCCGGCGGGCATAGCGCGCATCCTGGCGAGGATCGGTTCGCTGGGCGAGGATTTTTAACAGGCGTTTAATTGCGCCCGGCGTAGTGTCTTCGCACCGCATCCTGCGCCTCCAGTCGACTTCTCTCTCGGGTATCGCGGATTACGGTTAATCGGGCACTTTTTTGGCCCAGGCGCGGTCAAGCCGTTCCTGGGCCTTTTGTTGCAGCTTTCATAGCGGCCGCTGTATGCCAGAATTCACGATGCCGCGTCGCATTCACAGGCGTGCCTTTGCAGGTCCACAGGCCGCACTCAAACAAGCTGCTCTCAAACGGGCTGCTCTTAAACAGGCTGCTCTTAAACAGGCTGCTCTTAAACAGGATTTTCTCCGATGCGCATTCTGGTCATTGAAGACAACAGCGATATCGCCGCCAATCTGGGCGACTACCTTGAAGACCGCGGCCATACCGTGGACTTCGCCGCCGATGGCGTCACCGGTTTGCACCTGGCCGTCGTCCATGAATTCGATGCGGTCGTGCTCGACCTGAGCCTGCCGGGCATGGACGGCCTGGAGGTCTGCCGCAAGCTGCGCAACGATGCGCGGAAGCAGACTCCGGTGCTGATGCTGACAGCGCGCGACACGCTGGACAACAAACTCGCGGGCTTCGAGTCCGGCGCCGATGACTACCTGATCAAACCGTTCGCCTTGCAGGAAGTGGAAGTGCGACTGAACGCATTGGCACGTCGAGGGCGCGGCGTGCAGACCCGGGTGCTGGATGTCGGCGACCTGGAATACAACCTGGACACGCTTGAAGTCCGGCGCGAAGGCAAGTTGCTGCAACTCAATCCGACGGGGTTGAAGATCCTGCAGTCGTTGATGGAATCCTCGCCTGCGGTCGTCACGCGGCAAGAGCTGGAAACCCGCGTGTGGGGCGAAGAGCTGCCTGATTCGGATTCGCTGCGCGTGCATATCCACGGACTGCGCGCGGTGATCGACAAACCCTTCCCAACGCCGATGATCCAGACCCGCCACGGCATCGGTTACCGGATCGCCGTGCCCGATGCCGCCACCTGACAGCGCGCTTCCTGCGCGCAAGACGCGCTACCGGCGGCGGCTGCGCAGTCGCATCATCCTGTCGTTCCTGCTGCTGGGATTCGGGCTGACGCTGTTGCTCGCGTTCGCCACCAACTACGCACGCAACCGCGTGGAAAACCAGTTGGTCGAAGACGTGATGAACAAGAATATCGACGCCTATGCGCGTCGCTATTTCAGCGATCCTGGCAAGAGTCCGGATGTACCGGTGCAGCAGATGCGCGGCAGGGTGGTCAAGCCTTCTAGCTTCCAGACGTTGCGCGCTGAACAGCCCGAGTGGTACGCGCTGCCCGACGGCATCCATGGCGTCAGCGGCAGGAATCCGGACGGCAGCCCCTTTTCCTACAAGCTCGCAGTACGCAAGACGCCGGAAGCGTGGTTTTTCCTCGCTTACGACATGACCCAGTCCAAGCGTGGCGAGCGGCAGTTCAATATCGCGCTGGTGGGCGTGGTCGCGGTATTTACCGTGCTGTCGCTACTGGTTGGCTGGTGGGCCGCGTCACGTGTGATGAGTCCGGTTTCGGAACTGGCACAACGCCTGCGCAGCTCCGGGCGCAGCGCACAACCCGAAGCACTCGCGATGCATTTCGCTGACGATGAGGTTGGCCAGCTGGCCAGTGCACTGGACGACTACGCAGCGCGCTTGACCGAAGTCGTACAGCGCGATCGTGAGTTCAACGCCGATGTCAGCCATGAATTGCGCACGCCGCTGGCAGTCATCAAGGGCGCGGTCGAGTTGCTGTTGTCACGCCCGGATATCGACGTTAAGACCCGCGCGCGCCTGCAGCGCGTCGAGCGTGCCGAGCAGCAATGCACGGACCTGATCAGCGCGTTGCTGCTGTTGTCGCGCAATGAGCGCGGCCGTGGCGCTGCCGATGTCGCGCGCATTGCCGAGCAGCTGCTCGACGTGCATCGTGCGCAGTTGGCGGGTAAGCCATTGGAGCTTCGCCTGGAGGGCGCACGCGGGTTGATCGTGGACGCGCCGGAAGCCGCGGTGGCCGTGGCCTTGGGCAACCTGATCGGCAACGCGGTGAAATACACGTTGCACGGCGAGGTGGTGGTGCGTTTGCTGCCCGACGCCGTGCAGGTGATCGACTCCGGTCCCGGCCTGACGCCGGAAGATGCGGCGCGACTGTTCGAGCGCGGCTATCGCGGCACCCACGCGGAGCATTCGCAAGGCGGTGGTATCGGCCTGTCGATCGTCAGGCGTCTTTGCGCGCTATACGACTGGAGCGTGCGCGTGGTGCCGGGTGCGGAACGCGGCGTCGTGGCGACGCTTTCTTTCAGTGAGTTGTAGGGCGGGTTTCAACCCGCCGGCTCTTCGTGCATGTTTTCCGCTGCGCGGGGCGGCGGTTGAAACCCGGCCTAGCATTCCAAGCTCACACCCTCTCAAGCCACCCGTATTTGTCCGGCGTGGTGCCGTTGAACAACCCGAAGAACAGTTCCTGCATCCGCCGGGTCACCGGGCCGGGCTTGCCATCGCCGACCTGCCGGCCATCCACCGAGCGGATTGGTGTGATCTCCGCGGCGGTGCCGCACATGAAGAGTTCATCGCACGGGTACAGGTATTCACGCGGCAGGTCGCGTTCGACCACGGAGATGCCGCGATCGCGCGCGAGCGTCATGAGTGTGTTGCGGGTGATGCCGTTGAGCAGGGCTGCGCTGATCGGCGTGGTATGCAGAGCCCCTTCAAAAACCAAGAACAGGTTTTCCCCGGCGCCCTCGCTCAACAAGCCTGTCGATGCCAATGCGATGCCTTCGCCAAACCCCAGCCGGCGTGCTTCGCGTGCCACCAGCTGGCCGGACAGGTAATTGCCGCCCGCTTTTGCACCGGCGGGAATGGTGTTGGGTGCGAAACGCTGCCAGCTGGACACGCACGCGTCGATGCCGTCCTCAAGTACTGAATGCCCCAGGTACGCCCCCATCTTCCAGGCCGCGACCGCGACATCGACCGGCGTATCCGCCGACAGACCGAAGCCACCAAGTCCGCGGAACGCCACGGGGCGCAGGTATGCCTTGGTCAAGGCATTGGCGTTGAGCACTTCGCGGCATGCCGCGTTGAGGTCATCGACCGTGTACGGAATCGGCATGTCGTAGATGCGTGCCGATGCGAACAAACGCTTTGTGTGGTCGCTCAGGCGAAAAATCGCCGTGCCATCCGGGCGTCCATCGACGGAAAGATCGTAACTGCGGATGCCCTCGAACACGGATGAGCCGTAATGCAACGCGTGGGACATCACATGCGTGGTCCCGTCGGCCCATGGCTTGATTGCGCCGTTGTGCCAGATCCAGTCCGGATACTGCTGGGTCATCGCATGTCTCCTGAAACAAGACGCTAGTTTAGCGGGCCATCCCGATCATTGCGCTGGCCGCGATGCGGGCCGTCCCACAGTGACATGGAGACGAAGCCGACGGCATTCATAGGTTCACCCACCAGCAGCCGAGGTAACTGCGCAACCCGAATACGGTCTGCGATGGGGTGCTGCCATTGGCGAGCGTCTGTTCCAGTCGCAACCCCACCGGCACGTGCCGCACCGTGGTCTGCGGGTAGTAGTCGCCGTCGGGAGGGATATCGCTGGCCCGGTAGATGGGCGTGACGTCCACCAGTGGCCGCTGCACGATCGCCTGCAGGCGATCCATGATCGCGTAGCCCGTGCGGGTCGACATGCCAGCCCAGTCGTACACACCAGCGAACTGGTTGACGTCGCGGCTATCGATCGCCGCCGTCAATGCGTAGACCAGATCCTGCAGGTTGCGCGAACAAACGTTGCGATACAGATGCGTCTGCGCGACGTCACTGGCTGCGGCGTGGGGAACGCGCTCCACCGCACCAAGGTCCTGGCACTGGCGATCAGTGAATATCGTGGTGCCGTCGGGCCCGGTGCATCGCCGTACCTGTGCTGCGGCCGGCAACGCGATCAACACCAGCAACAGCAGGAGGGGCAGGCGCGTGTACGTCATTCGCGCAGCCTAACCTCAGCAGGCACGGCGGGGAAGCTGCACCATTTTTGTGTTCAGCACGCAGTCGCACTCCTCCAAACATTCGTTCACTCGAGATGGCGCAACACGCTGGATACCGGTTTGGAGAGGTTCAATGTGTAGAAGTGCAATCCGGGCGCGCCGCCATCGACCAGCCTGCGGCACATGGCCGCGACCAGTTCGGCCGCGAAGCTGCGGATGGATTCGGCATCATCGCCGTAGGCCTGCATGCGCTTCGCGATCCAGCGCGGGATCTCCGCCCCGCAGGCGTCGGAGAACCGTTTGAGCTGTGAAAAATTCGAGATCGGCATGATGCCTGGCACGATGGGTACATCCACGCCGAGCTTGCGCACGTCGTCGATAAACCGGAAGTAAGCATCGGCGTTGTAGAAATATTGCGTGATCGCGCCGTCGGCGCCAGCGTCGATCTTCGCCTTGAAATGGCGCATGTCGGCAAGCGCATCGTCCGCTTGCGGGTGGGTTTCGGGATAGCAGCCGACTTCGATGTGGAACCAGTCGCCATGCTCGGCACGGATGAACGCGATCAGGTCCGACGCGTAGCGCAGGTCCCCCATGCGCGCCATGCCCGAGGGCAGGTCGCCACGCAAAGCGACCAGGCGCCTGCAGCCCAGTGCGCGATACAGACGCAACAATTCGCGGATCTCCTCGCGGCTTCCGCCCATGCATGAGACATGCGGCGCTGCCTCGAACTCATGCGCCTGCTTGAGATGGCGCACGGTTTCCGACGTATAGCTCAAGGTCGACCCACCAGCGCCGAACGTGCAGGACACATAGTCGGGCGTCCGCGGTTTGAGACGCATCGCGGTGCGATCGAGCTGCTCGCGCTGCTCATCGGTTTTGGGCGGATAGAACTCGAAGGAGATGGGGATCATGGATATCCGTGCAATCTTCGCGTGGCGTCGATGCTCGTCGCTCCCGAACGAGGCGGGGATCCACGGACGTACGTCCATGAACCCCCGTCTTCGCAGGAAAGGCGTGCAGAAAAACGACTCAGTACCGGTAATGCTCCGGCTTGTACGGGCCGTCTTTCGACACACCCAGATAAGCCGCCTGGTCGTCGGTCAACGTCGTCAACTTCACCCCGATCTTCTCAAGGTGGAGGCGCGCGACTTCCTCGTCGAGCTTCTTGGGCAGGATGTAGACCTTGTTCTCGTAGCTGTCCTTGTTGGCCCACAGGTCGATCTGCGCCAGCGTCTGGTTGGAGAACGAGTTAGACATCACGAAACTCGGATGGCCCGTCGCGCAGCCCAGGTTGACCAGGCGGCCTTCGGCCAGCAGGAAAATCGCATTGCCATTGGCGAATGTGTATTTGTCGACCTGCGGCTTGATGTTGAGGCGCGCAACATTCGGCAATGCGTTCAACGCGTCGACCTGGATCTCGTTGTCGAAGTGACCGATGTTGCAGACAATCGCCTGGTCTTTCATGCGGCTCAGGTGCTCGACCGTCAGCACGTCCTTGTTGCCGGTGGTGGTGACGTAAATGTCACCGCGACCGAGCGTACTTTCGACCGTGTTGACCTCAAAGCCTTCCATCGATGCCTGCAATGCGTTGATGGGATCGATCTCGGTGACCACCACGCGTGAACCGTAAGCGCGCAGCGAGTGTGCGCATCCCTTGCCTACGTCGCCATACCCGCACACGACTGCAACCTTGCCCGCAAGCATCACGTCCATTGCGCGCTTCAAGCCGTCGGCCAGCGACTCGCGGCAGCCGTAAAGATTGTCGAATTTCGATTTCGTGACCGAGTCATTGACGTTGATCGCGGGAATCAACAGCTTGCCCTGCTCGGCGATCTGATAGAGGCGGTGCACGCCGGTGGTGGTTTCTTCCGAGACACCCTTCCAGTCCTTGACCACGGTGGTCCAGAAGCCGGGGCGTTCTTTCGCCACGCGCTTGAGGAGATTCTTGATGACGCCTTCCTCGTGCGAGGCGGGCGCCTCGTCGACCCACTTCGAACCCTGTTCCAGCTCGTAACCCTTGTGGATCAGCAGCGTGACGTCGCCGCCATCGTCAACGACGAGTTGCGGACCGAGATATTGGTTTGAACCGCCGCCGGGGAACGTCACCGCATCCAGCGTGCAGTCCCAGTATTCCTCCAGCGACTCGCCTTTCCACGCAAACACCGGCGTACCCGTCACGGCGATCGCGGCGGCAGCGTGGTCCTGGGTCGAGAAGATGTTGCACGAGGCCCAGCGCACGTCGGCGCCGATGTCCTTGAGCGTTTCGATCAACACCGCGGTCTGGATCGTCATGTGCAGCGATCCGGTGACACGGACACCCTGCAGCGGCTTGGCGGCGGCGTGCTTGCCGCGGATCGACATCAGCCCCGGCATTTCGTGCTCGGCGATGTCGATTTCCTTGCGGCCAAAGTCGGCAAGGGTGATGTCGGCGATCTTGTAATCGCCTTCGGTCGAGAAGGTTTTTAGAACTGCATTCATGGTGGCGTTGCTCCGTTCAGTGAGGCGGGCCGGTTAAGCCTGGACTCGCATTAAACGGGCGCCGTTACATTGAAACCCTGCCGAGCCTGGCCACGATCTGGGTCGTGGTCGCAGCGCCCCTCGGCAAGGCCCGCCCATTATATCGCTTTCTCGCGATGAAAGGATGGATATGAAGCGGCTTGGTTGTTAAGCGCCTTGATCACCAGCAAGAAGGATTGGAGCTGTTCAGCGTAGATAGGGGCTGTAAAGCCCCTGATCCGCTAGGCCCCTCACACTGGTCCGCTGGCTCTTGCCAGCCCGTCATGATGAAATGGCAGCCGAAGCGGGGGTACCAGCGCCGACCCATCAGCGCCGGTTGAGACAGTCCCTTCGAACCTGGTCGTGGTCGAAATGAGCGTGCTGTATCTGCCCATGTCGATGCCGGCGTAGGAAGCTTCGCGGTACCGTCCTGCGGTGCGCGCGCCGCCGCTTCGTCCGCTCACACGAGCGCCCTTTCCGGACGAATGCCATGAACGCAGTACCCTCGCAACTCATCCAGGACACCGAGCAGCTTTCCGAGGCGGTGACGCG
>JBBSUF010000066.1:0-12706 GCA_038235185.1 Lysobacterales bacterium | reverse complement strand
GCAACTGGATGGCCTCGTGCTCCATGTCGACGATGTAACCGGCGATGCGGCCGCGGAAATAGCGATGGAACATCAGTGCAGGGATCGCAACGATCATGCCGGTGGCGGTGCACACCAGCGCCTTGCCGATACCGCCGGCCAGCTGGCTAACATCACCCAGGCCGTGGTCCAGGATGCCGAGGAACATCTGGATCATGCCAACGACGGTGCCAAACAAGCCCAGCAACGGACCAGCCGCGGCAATCGTGCCGAGCGTGTTGAGATAGCGCTCCATTCGATGCACGAGATGACGGCCGACGTCCTCGATACGCTCGCGGATCTCATCGCGCGGCCGGGTGCGGACATCCAGGGCCGCGGCCAGCAATGCCCCCAGGGGCGAATTGCCTCGTAGCGATTCGATATGCGCCGGATCGAGTTTTCCGCGTGCCGCCCAGGCACGGACTTCAGGGCCAAGATTTGGTGGCATCACGATCCTGGGTCGTAGTGTCCAGAAACGCTCGACGATGATCGCCAACCCCAATGCCGACAGCAGCAATAGCGGGATCATGGGCCATCCGCCCGCTTTGACCAGTTCGAACACGATCAATCCTCCAGATCGGGATCGACGATCGACTGCGCCATCCCGGACTACAGGATAGCGGTGTGGCGGCAATACTTCACATGCGAGCTGATATCCCGAGCGATTCGGCAAAGACCGGTCACTTGCGTCGCTCTACTGCATCCCACAAGCGTGGTTGCGCACCACGGCGATCCTCGACGGTGATCCCGTCGGCACCCAGCTGGACATGCTGCGCGCCGGTGTCCATCGTCACCAGCACTTGCGCTCCGGACTGTTGCCAGCGCTCGACGGCTTGCGGACGCGGATGGTGGAACCGGTTGCCATAACCAGCGGAAATCAGTGCGTACTTCGCGCCGGTGGCGGCAATGAACTCCGTATCGGACGACCCGTTACTGCCGTGATGCGCGACGACCACGACGTCGGCGCGGACGTCGGCGGGATTGCGGCGGACCAGGTCGCGTTCGATGATCTGATCGATATCGGCAGTCAACAGTGCGGCGCCGTGCGAGGTCTCAACCCGGAGCACGCAGCCGGCATTGTTCCCCAGGTAAGGGAAATATAACGGAGGGTGCAGGAATCGGAACCGCACGCCGTCCCATTGCCAACTCTGGCCCGCCAGGCACGATCGGCCATGCGGTAATGCGGGGGAGCCAGCCGGGGTGAGCGCTAGAGCAGGCGGATAGGCTCGTGCGACAGCCGGGAAACCGCCAGCGTGATCGTTGTCGCCATGACTGACAACTGCCATGTCGAGGTTGCGTACTCCAAGTGCATGCAAGGCCGGGACGCCCACGCGCTCACCGGCGTCGAATCCTTCCGGCACGGCCGGACCCATGTCGTACAGCAGGTTGTGATGTGCGGTACGGACCAGCACGGACAGACCCTGGCCGACGTCGATCACCATCAGGTCAGCTTCTCCATCGCGCGGCAAATGCAGGTTCGGCCAAAGCAATGGCAGCCACAGTAATAAGGCAAACGGCTTGCCGGGTACGCCGCGTGGGAGCAGCAGCCAGAAGCCTCCCAGTAGCGCGAGCGGGAGCGCGTACCACGCGGCCTCGGGCAACCACCATAGTGCCAACGGACTTTGCGCCAAGCGTGCGAACAGTGGCCAGGTCAGATCGAACGTCCATGCAGACAGGCGCCAACACCACTCGCCCATGCCTGCGTGCACCGCTTCAAGCGCAGTGCCGAACAGTGCCAGTGGCACCACTACCAGGCTCCACCATGGGATCGCAATAATGTTGGCGATGGGACCCGCCATCGACGCTTGCCCGAAAAGTGCCACGCTCAACGGCAGCAATCCGATCGTTGCGACCGCCTGCGCGCTGAAAAATCCGCGCAACATCGCGCGCCAGGATTTGTCCATCGCATCCGGCAGGCACCACAGCAGCCACGCGACGCCGGCAAAGCTGAGCCAGAAACCCGCCGACAGCAGCGACAGTGGATCGATCACAAGCATCACGATGGCAGACACGGCCAGGACGTCGACCGTGCGCTGGGCACGACGCAACAATTTCGCCAGCACCACCACCCCGATCATCAGCACGGTACGCACCGTGGGGAGCGAAAATCCTGCGACCGCGGCGTAACCGACCGCAGCCAGGATGGCCGCCATTGCAGCACCATGTTGCCGTGGTACGTACCGCCCAAGTGATGGAAACATCCGCCACGCCAGCGACACCAGCAACGCGAAGAATCCCGCCACCATCCCGACATGGAATCCGGAGATCGCGATCAGGTGGGTCACGCCGACCGAACGCAGCACTTCCCAGTCGGCATCATCGATCGCGCGCGTATCACCCAGCGCGAGTGCGCGGATATAACGCGACGACGGTGCCGTGATCGAGGCCGCGATGCGGGCGGACTTGCGTTCACGCCATACGTTGATGCCCGCGGGAGGTGCGAGCTGACGTGCGTGGTCGGGGTTGCGCAGGTAACCCGTCGCAGCGATGCGGTCGGCCAAGGCCTGCTTTTCCCCATCGAACCCGCCTGGGTTGCGTAGGCCACGTGGTGCACGCAGCTTGACCGTCATCTTCCATCGACTACCAGCATGGAGGCGGTAACGCGGTGAATTGACGTCGTGCGCCTGCTTGTAATCGTCGTACCACGCCAGTTGCAGGCGTTTGCCACGAAGTTGCGACGGTTGCGTGGAATCGCCATCAACACGGAACACGAAACGTGCGCGACGCGTTTCCTGCTGCGGCAGTTCAAGCACCTGCCCACTGATGATGATGTCTTGCTTCTCGAGCGTTACTGGAAGCTGCTGCGCCAAAGTCGATGCAGCATGCAATCCTGCCAGCCCGAACCCACACAACAGCACGCCAGCCAGGCAGGCACGCCCCTGCCGCAGCCACAAACCAAGCCCGACCGAAAACAGCAGGGCCAGCCATGGCCAAGGCGGCAGTCGCGGTAGCAGAAGGCAGGCGCCGACACCGGCAAGCAAGGCCAGCGCCTGCACAGGTAGTCCTGCTGAGGGTTGGGACGGCGTCCTTGCCGTGTACTGCATCGTGCTAGATCTCGTCGATTGCCAATTCGCGAAGCTTCCCTTCATGCAGTTCGAGCACGCGATCGAGCCTGCGCGCGAGGCGACGATCATGCGTGACCAGGACGAGACTGGTCTTCTTGGCACGATTGAGTTCAAGCATCAACTCAAAGACGGTGGCGGCGGTTTTCTCATCCAGATTTCCCGTTGGCTCGTCACCCAATACGCATGCTGGCGTGTTGACGAGCGCCCTGGCGACAGCAGCGCGCTGGCGCTCGCCACCGGAAAGTTCGCCTGGCTTGTGTTCGAGCCGATGACCCAGACCGACCGATTCAAGGAGTGATCGTGACACCCTGGACGCCTCGGCGACCGACTTGCCACCCAGCAGCACTGGCATCATCACGTTTTCAAGTGCCGTGAATTCGGGCAGCAGGTGATGGAACTGATAGACGAAACCCAGCGCGCGATTACGCAGCTGCCCGCGCGCTGCATCGGACAGGGTGCTCATTTTTTGTCCGGCGACGTAGACCTCGCCAGCCGTTGGAGTATCCAGCCCACCGAGCAGATGCAGCAACGTGCTCTTCCCGGCTCCGGACGCACCGAGAATCGCGACGGTTTCACCTGTCGCGACGGTCATCTCCAGGCCGTCGAAGACGGGTGTATGCAGCTTGCCTTCGGCATACGTCTTGCCAAGGCTTTCGCAGTGGATCACCGAATCGGCTGCAACCAGGCCGACGATTCCCTTCTGGAGTTCACTCATAGCGCAGTGCCTCGGCTGGCGCCGTGCGCGCGGCACGCCATGCCGGATAGATGGTCGCCAGAAAAGCCATTGCGAGCGCGACCAAGGCGATGATGCTGACGTCACTGGGTTCAAGCTGCGTCGGCAAGCCGGTGATGTAGTAAACATCCTCGGGCATGAGCTGCACACCGAGGATGGATTCGATGACGTGCAGGATGCGATCCAGATTGAGCGTCAACGTGACGCCGCCGACGACACCGAGCACCGTACCAATTACCCCGATCATCGAACCCTGAACCATGAACACCTGCATGACGCCGCGCGGTGTCAAGCCGAGCGTGCGCAGGATGGCGATGTCGGCCTGCTTGTCGGTCACCAGCATCACCTGCGAGGAGACGAGGTTGAATGCGCCCATCGCGATGATCAGCGACAACAGGATCGCCATCATCGTTTTTTCCAGTTTGAGGGCTCGGAACATGTTCGCGTTTTCGGTGGTCCAGTCGCTGACGCGATACGGACCTTTCAAACGCAACGCGAGATCCCTGGCGACGTCATAGGCAAGGTCCATGTTATGCAATCGCAGGCGCACTCCGGTCACGCCATCCCCCATGCGCAGCAGGCGCTGGGCATCACGCATGTTGACCACGGCCAAACCCTTGTCGAATTCCTGGTAGCCGGCCTCGAAAACCCCGCTCACCTTGAACCGCTTGAGTTGCGGGATCGCACCCAGGGGCGTTGTCTGGAAATCGGTGGTGACGATCACGCTGTCGCCGATATTGACGCCCAGCCAGAGTGCCAGTTCCTGGCCGAGCACGATGTTGAAGCTCCCGGGCGTCAGCTGGTCGAGCTTTCCCTGCACCATTTTCGCGGCGAGCACCGACACCTTGCCCTCCTCGCCGGGCATCACGCCACGCACGATGGCCGGTTGCCGGCGTGGGCCACTGAGCAATGCCTGTGTTTCAACGTAGGGCGCGGCGCCGGCAATGCGTGGGTCACGATTGGCCGCAGCGACAGCCTGCCGCCAGTTGTCCATGACATCACCATCGGCGCTGATGGTTGCATGTGCGGCCATCTGCAGCATGCGATCGCGGATCTCTCGCTGGAAACCGCTCATCACGGCGAGCGTGGTGATCAAGGCGGCGACGCCAATGGCAATACCGAGGATCGACGCCATCGAGATGAAGGAAATGAAACTGTTGCGGCGTTTTGCGCGCAGATAGCGCAGGCCAATGGCGACTGGGATGGGTTTGAACATACGGTTGGGAGGCGCTAGGGCGGGTCGTCGAGACAGCCGCTATGGTGCCATCGATGCAGAGCGCCGCGTACCCGCGATGCTTGCTGCAGCCAGCCGCAGTTCACGCCGCGACCGGGATGGCAACGTATCGGGCCACCAGGCCAGATGCCGACGACGGCCGTCGCCATCGCGCCATCGCAGGAATGCAAGTGGTCCGCGCCAATGCAGCTGTGCGTCCTCCAAGGCGAGTCCGTCCAGAAGCGGAGCACCCTCAATCGGCCACACCAGCTGATGCGCCTGGCGCTTGCATTCACGCCGGACCAGCCACACGGCATAACTCACAGCCAGCAGCGCCAGTGGCCATGCGAACAGGCGCGGCATCCCGCTGACGACCACCGAGAAGGCCGCAAGCACGCCGAGCAAACCGACCCCCACGACCACCCAGCGCGACGGGCGCCATTCAAGGCGGCAAGGCGCGGATGCGTTGGACGAGCGAATCAAGTGCGCCATCGGGTGCGGTTTCACGGCCGAGGAACCAGCGCCAGAGCTTATCGTCCTCGCACTCCAACAATCGTAGGAAAATCCCGCGTTCGCTTTCGGAGGACGTCGTCCAGTCACTATCCAGCCAGCGAGTGAGCAATTGATCGAGCTCACGCATGCCTCGACGGCAACGCCAGCGCAGGCGGCCGAGTTCAATGTCGTCCATCGCGCTCATTGCGCGCACTCAAGATCCATGGATCAGCCGCGACGTGCCAGCATCAACTGTTTGATTTCGCCGATGGCCTTCGCAGGGTTCAAGCCCTTCGGACAGGTCCGCGTGCAGTTCATGATCGTGTGGCAGCGATAAAGCTTGAATGGATCTTCCAGGTCGTCCAGGCGTGCGCCGGTGTCTTCGTCGCGCGAGTCGATGATCCAGCGATACGCCTGCAGCAGCACAGCGGGGCCGAGGTAGCGATCACCGTTCCACCAGTAACTTGGGCACGCTGTAGAACAGCATGCACACAGGATGCATTCGTATAGGCCATCAAGCTTGGCGCGGTTTTCCTTGGACTGAAGTCGCTCCCGATCCGGCGGTGGCGCACTCTGGGTGCGGATCCAGGGCTTGATTGAAGCGTACTGCGCATAGAAATGCGTCAGGTCCGGCACCAGGTCCTTGACCACCGGCATGTGTGGCAGCGGATAGATCGGCACTTCGGCCTTGTCGCACTCGGCAATCGCCTTGGTGCAGGCGAGCGTGTTGGTGCCGTCGATGTTCATGGCGCACGAACCGCAGATGCCTTCGCGACAGGAACGACGGAAGGTCAGCGTCGGGTCGATCTCGTTCTTGATCTTGATCAGCGCGTCAAGAACCATTGGTCCACAGCTGTCGAGGTCGACCTCGTAGGTGTCCATGCTGGGATTCCGCCCGTCCTCGGGATTCCAGCGGTAAACCTTGAAGTCGCGCACGCGCTTGGCGCCAGCGGCGGCGGGAAAGCGGCGGCCGGGCTGGATCTTCGAGTTCTTCGGGAGGCTGAATTCGGCCATCGGTGTGGATTGCTCTTTAAGACAGTCAGTAAACGCGTGGCTTCGGGGGAACGAACGCGACGTCGTCGTCGAGGGTGTACAAGTGCACCGGGCGATAGTCGATGTGCGTTGCGCCGTCGTTGCCGACCCAGCACAGGCTGTGCTTCATCCACTGCGCGTCATTGCGATCCGGGAAGTCCTCGCGCGCGTGGGCGCCGCGCGATTCGGTGCGGTTTTCCGCAGAGACAATCGTCGCCAGCGCCTGGCCCAGCAGGTTCTGCAGTTCAAATGTCTCGATCAGGTCGGAATTCCAGATCAGCGAGCGATCGCCGACCTTGACGTCCTCGAACGAAGCATGGATGCCCCGGATCTTGCGCACGCCGTCGGCCAGGGTCTCACCAGTGCGGAACACCGCTGCGTCGGCCTGCATCGTGCGTTGCATGTTGTTGCGGATCACCGCCGTTGGCGTAGCGCCATTGGCATTGCGCAGGCGGTCAAGGTTGGCGAGTGACGCGTCGCAGGCGCTCGCGGGCAATGACTTGTGCAGCTGCCCGGGCTTGATGGTTTCGGCGCAGCGATTGGCCACCGCGCGGCCGAACACCACCAGGTCGAGCAACGAGTTGGAACCCAGGCGGTTGGCGCCATGCACCGAAACGCAGGCACCCTCGCCGATCGCGTACAGGCCGGGTACCACCGCATCCGGATTGCCATCCTTCAACTGCACGACTTCGCCGTGGTAGTTGGTGGGGATGCCGCCCATGTTGTAGTGCACGGTCGGCAACACCGGGATGGGCTGCCTGGTGACGTCGACGTCGGCAAAGATCTTCGCGGTTTCGGCGATTCCCGGCAGCTTCTCGTGGATGTCCTTCGGGTCCAGATGGGTGAGATCCAGGTGGATGTGGTCCTTGAGCTCGCCCACGCCACGGCCTTCGCGGATCTCGATGGTCATCGAACGCGAGACCACATCGCGCGACGCCAGGTCCTTGGCGTTGGGCGCGTAACGCTCCATGAAACGCTCACCGTTGCTGTTGCGCAGGATGCCGCCCTCGCCGCGTACGCCTTCGGTGATCAACATGCCGGCACCGTAGACGCCGGTCGGATGGAACTGCACGAATTCCATGTCCTGCAAACCCAGGCCAGCGCGCAACGCCATCCCGCCGCCATCGCCGGTGCAGGTATGCGCCGAGGTGCAACTGAAATATGCGCGGCCATAACCGCCGGTGGCCAGCACTACACCCTGCGATCTGAACAGGTGCAGCGTGCCCTCGGCCATGTCCAGCGCCAGCACGCCACGGCAGGCCCCGTCGGCGTCCATGATCAGGTCGAGCGCGAAGTATTCGACGAAGAACCGCGCGTCGTGTTTCAACGACTGCTGGTAGAGCGTGTGGAGCATGGCGTGACCAGTCCGGTCGGCCGCAGCGCAAGTGCGCTGCGCGGTGCCCTCGCCATAATGAGTGGTCATTCCGCCGAAGGGGCGCTGGTAGATCTTGCCTTCCTCCGTGCGCGAGAACGGCACGCCCTGGTGCTCGAGTTCGATCACTGCGGCCATCGCTTCGCGGCACATGTATTCCACCGCATCCTGGTCGCCAAGCCAGTCGCCACCCTTGATGGTGTCGTAGAAATGCCAGCGCCAGTCGTCCTCGCCCATGTTGCCGAGCGCCGCGGAAATGCCGCCCTGCGCCGCCACGGTGTGCGAGCGGGTCGGGAACACCTTGGTGATGCAGGCGGTGCTCAATCCCTTCTGCGCGAGGCCGAAGGTCGCACGCAAGCCTGCGCCGCCTGCGCCGACAACGACCATGTCGTATTTGTGTTCAGTGATCTTGTAGGCGCTGGTCATTTGATTTCGTTCAATGAAGAGGCATGGCGACGGTCATCTCGATATGGCCGAGTGCGTACAGGGAAGCCAGCACCGCAATCGCGCAAGCGAAGGTCACCAGCAGCTGCAGCGTGACTTCGACCCAGCGGATGTGCACGTAGTCCTCGATCACCACCTGCAGGCCAAGCTTGGCGTGCCAGAAAGCGGCAATGACGAACGCGACAAGGATGATCAGGTTCCATGGCTTGGCGATGACGTTCCGTGCGGCATCCATATCCGCGCCCACCATCGACACCAGCAGCCCGATGAGCCAGGGGACCAGGATGACCATGAGAACAGCGGTCACGCGCTGCCGCCACCAATGACCGGTGCCTGATTTTGAGGAGCCCAACCCCCGGGCGCGAGCCAAAGGCGTGCGGAAATCCTCTTCCGGTGCACGCTCCGGTACGCTGACCGTCCCGAGGTTGCTCATGGGTGAACTCCCATCGCGGCGATCCAAATAGCGACTGTGAAAACCACCGTGAGTACCGCAACCATCCAGCCTGAGCGATAGAACTCCGGGATCTCGAACCCCCAACCGATATCCCACAACAGGTGCCGCATGCCGTTGAGCAGGTGATAGACCAGCGCAAGCGAAAATCCGAACAGCAGGAGTTTTCCGAATGGCGATGCAAGGATTGCAGCCGTGCGTGCGTAATGCGCCCCGCCGTCAGAAAGCGACAGCAGCCACCACGTCAAGCCAATTGCACCGGCGACCAGAAGCACGCCGCTGATGCGATGCAGGATCGACATCACCGTTGTGATCTGCCAGCGATAGATCTGCAGATGCGGTGACATCGGTCTTGCCTGGGACCGTTCGCGGGTCGTCATCGGTAGGACTTGTCCTTGCGGTGGTTGCGGCGCTCACGCCGCATGCGGGCAATGGGTCAAAGACTGGAGCTTAAAAATCGATGCAGCGACCGTTCTTTTCCCAATCGCCGTATCGCGTCGGATCCAATCCATCACGGCCACCGATTTCCGGCGCCGATGCCGGCGGCTGTGTTTCCGGAGGGGAAACGGGCAGCTCCGACGCAGCGGGGAGGGAAGCGGTATCGCCTATGATCGTGGTGTTCACAGCCATGCAAGTCTAAGTCCCCGCCCCATGTCCGACAACCCGCAGCCAATGTTAATCAAGGATTTCGCCCTGACGGACCACCGTGTGCTGGCGCTTGGCGGTCGCGATGCCACTGCTTTTGCGCAGGCGCAATTCATGAATGAGGTCACCGCGCTGACACCCAAGCGTTGGCAATGGAATGGGTGGCTCACCCCCAAAGGTCGTGTCATCGCGCTGTTTGCGCTCGTCAAGTTGGACGCGGAAACGCTGTGGCTGGTGCTGCCCGATGCCGATCCGGCAGCGCTGGCACTCCAGCTGCAACGATTCGTCTTCCGCAGCAAGGTCGTGATCGCGGCTCGCGATGATCTCGTTGTCAGCGGCGCATTTGCACTCCCGGTGAACGGCGTGGGAAGCAGCATTGCAGGCAATACGCATACCAGTGTCCAGCTCGATTTCAGCGGCGAAGGGGGACCACGCACGTTGCTAATTTCGGTCAGTAAAGTGTTGGATGTCCCCGACCATATGGCGCGGTGGATGGCATTTGACGTGATGCACGGGCTTCCGCGACTGCAAGAATCGCAATCCAGCCAGTGGACGCCACAACAACTTTCACTGGATCGATTGCAGGCGTACAGCGTCAAGAAAGGATGCTATCCAGGACAGGAAATCGTGGCACGCACGCATTTCCTGGGGAAGGCAAAACGTGGGCTGGCCCTGTTTGATGCCGATGCCAGCGTCGCTGGTGGCGATGAAGTCCACGACGGTGAGCGCGCAATCGGCACCGTCGTCAGCGCTGCATCGGATTCGGAAACACATCGAGCGCTGGTGGTGCTGCCGTTGGAGCGCGACGCTGCAGTCTTGCACGTCGCTGGAATCGCTCTGGATGAGCGACCGTTGTTGGGCGGCCTGGCTCGCTGACCAGCCTCAACCAGCCAATGCCGTCGCAGCGGCGATGATCTCTTCCTCTGACGGAATCACCAGGAATGCCGCCCCCGCAAGCGGCGTAAACGTATCGGCACCCACGATGCGCTTGAGCGGTTTTGCCCCATGGCCGGCTTCGGTGATCGCAGTGATGACCCCCTCGCCCACGCCTGCGCTATGGCGGCCTTCGTCGACGACGAGGATGCGTTTGCACTCGGCCGCATGTTTGGCGATCGCGGCCTCGTTGAGCGGGACCAACCAACGCAGGTCGACCACACGCACCTTCCAGCCATGTTGCTTCTCGATGGCGCGGGCGGCACGCAGGCTCATAGGCACGCCGTTACCGAAGCTGAAGATCACACAGTCAGTCGCATCAGAGTTGTAAGCGCGCTCCTCGCCGAATACGAGCGCTTTGTCCGGCGTGGGATATTCGGTGAGCCAGCCGCCGTCACCGGCTTCGTACAGATCCTTCGCCATGTACAGCGCAATCGGCTCGAGAAATGCGCAAACGCGGCCATCGACCTTCGCCAGCGCCGCCAGGGTGCGCAGCATCATCGCGGCATCATCGCCCCGTGATGGGCAGCCGACAATCAGGCCCGGAATGTCGCGCAACGCGGTGATCGAATTGTCGTTATGGAAGTGCCCTCCGAAGCCGCGCTGGTAACCGAGCGAGGCGATCCGCAGCACCATCGGGTTGCGGTATTGGCCATTACTGAAAAACTGCAGGCTCGCTGCCTCGCCACGTATCTGGTCGCAGGCATTGTGGAAATACGCCAGGTACTGGATTTCCGGGAACGGCAGCATTCCCAGGTTGGCATAGCCCTGTGCCAACCCCAGGATGATGGTTTCATCGAGCAGCGTGTTGAACACACGCTTGTTTCCAAACGTCTTGTGCAGCCCTTTGGTGACGGTATATACGCCACCCTTCTGCGCCACGTCCTCGCCGAACAACAGCGCTTCCGGATACTTCGCGAACAGATCATGCAAGGCGTTGTTGATCTGGATGGCAAGATGCCTTGGCGCTTGTTTCTCAGGAAGTTTTGTTGCACTTCCAAAGGTCGCAACGCGTTTCTCTTCAGGGACACTACGCGTGGCTTCCGCATTGACGGCGTCTGGCGTGTAAGGGCCCAGCGATGCCATCACATCGGCAAGCTGGGTCAGTCGCGGCCGGCTATCCGCGTCTTCGGCCGCGGCAAAGCATCGACGACGCGTGTCCTCGTACAACGCCAGGATCTCGTCCCTGGACATCAGGCCGGATTCGAGCGCGATCGCCGCGCTGCGCAGAAGCGGATCACCGGCTTCCACGGCGACCAGTTCCTCGATTGGCCGCCATTCGATCTCGAAGTCGGTTCCGGCATGGCCCATGATCCGCGTGGTGCGCAGGTGCAGGAACGTTGGTCGGCGCGTGCGACGGCAATGCTCGACCGCGGTTTGCACTTGTCCATAGCCCGTTGCGAGGTCCAGGCCATCGGCATAGAAGTAATCGAGATCGGCTCGATTCTTGAAGTTCTGCGCAACCCAACCGGTCGGCGTCTTCACGGAAATCCCGATGCCATTGTCCTCGCACACGAACAGCACCGGCGCCGGTAACTTCTGGTACGCCGTCCAGGCAGCTGCATTGAATGCGGTCTGCGCGGTCGCGTGGTTGCTCGACGCATCACCGAACGAACAGATCGCGATGCTGTCATCGGGTATCGGCAACTGATGGCCGATACGACGCGCCTGTTCAATTGCCACTGCGGTGCCGAAGGCCTTTGGCAGGTGCGAGGCAATCGTCGACGTCTGCGGAAGCACCCACAGCGGCTTGCTGCCCCAGACCTTGTGGCGGCCGCCGGATGCAGGATCGTCCTTGCTGGCTGCAAATGACAATGCCGAATCCATGATTGGATCCAATCCGGGCAGCTTGCGGAAACGCTCCGCCATGAATGCGCCACTACGGTAATGAAGGAATGCCGGGTCGGTATGTCGCGTCAGCCGCGCCACCATGGCATTGCCTTCGTGTCCGCTGGAACCGATCGTGTAGAAGACCTTGTTCTGCACGCGCAACACGCGCGCCATCAAATCGAGGTGGCGGCTGATCAGTTGCGACTCGAACAATTCACGGAACCCGCGCGCATCCAGCGCGCTGCCATCAAGGATCGCTTCGCCCGGTGACGGCATCGAATCGGCATGCCCATTCCAGTCACGCACGAACTGCTGGAAGTTCACATCGCAGATCTCTGCGCGGTTGAGGCCCTTCATTCGCGCGGGAATGGGTTTTGGGATTACAGACATGGTTGTATTGCCTTTGTCGGGCGGGTTTTACCCCGCCGTGCCGCACGGCGGGTAAAAACCCGCCCTACGTGATCTTCGATGGGGGGAT
>JBBSUF010000065.1:0-12718 GCA_038235185.1 Lysobacterales bacterium | reverse complement strand
CGTCAAGGTGAAGACCGGCGGCTCGATCATGGGCGCGCTGTACAAGGGCGTGATCGTGTCGGCGCTGCTGTCGGCGGTTGCGTTCTGGTTCGTCACCGCCGATCTGTTCCCCGCCGGGCTGACCGCGCTCGACGGCGCCACGATCTCGTCGCTCAACATCTTCTATTGCGGCCTGATCGGGCTGGCGCTGACCGGCGCGATCGTGTGGATCACCGAGTATTACACCGGCACGCAGTTCAAGCCGGTGCGGCACATCGCGCAGGCGTCCACCACCGGCCACGGCACCAACATCATCGCCGGGCTCGGCGTCTCGATGAAATCGACCGCGCTGCCGGTGATCGCGGTCTGTGCGGCGATCTGGGGTGCGTTCGCGCTCGGCGGCCTGTATGGCATCGCCATCGCCGCGACGGCGATGCTCTCGATGGCCGGCATGATCGTCGCGCTGGATGCGTATGGCCCGATCACCGACAACGCCGGCGGCATCGCCGAGATGGCGGAACTGCCGTCGGACGTTCGCAGCGTCACCGATCCGCTGGATGCGGTCGGCAACACGACGAAGGCCGTGACAAAGGGTTACGCGATCGGTTCGGCTGCATTGGCAGCACTCGTGCTGTTCGCCGACTACACGCACAACCTCAACACGCTCGGCGAGGCCAAGGCGCTCGCCAGTGGCGTTGCGTACGAGGCGATGCGCTTCGACCTGTCCGACCACATGGTGATCATTGGCCTGCTGATCGGTGGCCTGATTCCGTACCTGTTCGGCGCGATGGCGATGGAAGCCGTCGGCCGCGCGGCCGGCGCGGTGGTGGAGGAAGTCCGTCGCCAGTTCCGCGAGATCCCCGGGATCATGCAGGGCACGGCCAAGCCGGATTACTCGCGCGCGGTCGACATGCTCACGCGCGCCGCGATCAAGGAGATGATCGTGCCGTCGCTGCTCCCGGTGCTGGTGCCTATCGTGCTCGCAATCGTCATGAACCTCGCGATGGGACCGGGCGCCGGCGTGCGTGCACTCGGCGGTCTTCTGATCGGCACCATCGTCACCGGGCTTTTCGTCGCGATCTCCATGACGACCGGCGGCGGTGCGTGGGATAACGCCAAGAAGTACATCGAGGACGGCCACCACGGCGGCAAGGGGTCCGAGGCGCACAAGGCCGCGGTCACCGGCGACACCGTCGGCGACCCCTACAAGGACACCGCCGGCCCGGCGATCAACCCGCTGATCAAGATCATCAACATCGTCGCGCTGCTGCTGGTGCCGCTGCTGATGCGCTAGACGCCCAGCCCCTCACAAGCGGAAAAGCCCCGGAATCCGGGGCTTTTTTGTGGCCTGGCGAAGTGGTCTGAATCGTTCATTTTGGTGCACACTGCGGCGAGTGGGGCGGCCGGGCCTGGGCTCGCGGGGTCAGCATGACGGGAATTCTCGATCGCCTGCGGCAACGCAAGCTGGTGCAATGGACGCTGGCCTATCTCGCGTTCGCATTCGCGCTGCTCCAGGGCGTGGACATCATCGCCCAACGGTTCGCCTGGCCGGAGTCGATCGAGCGGCTGCTGATCCTCGTGCTCGCGCTCGGATTCTGCGTCGCCCTGGTGCTGTCCTGGTACCACGGCGAACGCGGCGCGCAGAAGGTCAGCGGCACCGAACTGACGATCCTGGCCGTGCTGCTGGCAATCGGCGGCGGCCTGCTTTGGCAGGTGCGGCCCGGCGCGACCGGCGGCCCGACCGCACCCGTGTCGGCGGACGCTTCAGCCGCCAAGGATCCGCCTGCGGTGCCGGCACCGGACAAGTCGATCGCCGTGTTGCCGTTCGAGAACCTGAGCGATGACAAGGCCAACGCTTATTTCGCAACCGGGATGCAGGACGAGATCCTGACGCGGCTTGCAGGCATCCACGACCTGAAGGTCATCTCGCGCACGTCGACCGAGCAGTACGCCAGCCATCCTCCGAACCTCAGGATCGTGGCCGAACAACTCGGCGTGGCGACGGTGTTGGAAGGCAGCGTGCAGAAGGCCGCTGGCAAGGTACGCATCAACCTGCAGCTGATTGACGCGCATTCGGACAGCCACCTGTGGGCGCAGAATTACGACCGCGACCTCAAGGACGTCTTCGCGGTGCAAAGCGATGTCGCGGCGCAGGTCGCCGACGCGCTGAAGGCACAACTGCTGCCGGCAGAAACCGAGCGCATCGCCAGCGTGCCCACGCGCAACGTCCAGGCGCACGACCTCTACCTGCAGGCCCTGTCGCTGTTCCAGCAGCTGCAGACCAGCAGCGCCAACGACCCTGCAGCCGTGGGCAAACAGGCCACCTTGCTGTATCAGCAGGCCATCGCTGCCGATCCGCAGTTCGCCCTCGCCTATGCGCAACTGTCCTACCTGCAGAGTTACCTGCACTGGTACAACGTCGACAGCCGGCCTGTAGTCGTCGCCCTCGCCGACAGCGCAGCGCGGCAGGCGCTTGCGTTGCGACCTGGATTGCCTGAAGGGCACCTTGCGCTCGGCTATGTGCATTACTGGGGTCATCGCGACTACGCGGCGGCTTTGGCCGAGTTTGCCATCGCGCGCGCGGGCATGCCGAACAGCGCCGAGGTGATCGCGGCCATTGCCTACGTGCATCGACGCCAAGGTCTTTCGACGCGCGGCATTCCCGAACTTCGGCAGGCGGAAGTGCTCGATCCGCGCGACTCCACGATTCCGCGCGAGATCGCGAACTCCTACACGGCGTTGCGCCTGTACCCGGAGGCCGACGCCGCGTTCGCGCGCTCCCTGGCGATCTTTCCGGGGGACATCGAAGCACAGGAACAGCGCGCGACCACACGAATGATGACGGGAGACCTTGCATCGGCCCAGCGCATGGCGGACGCAATCCCCAAGGACTCCGATCCGCAAGGGTCGGTTTCGCTATTGCGCTTCAAGCTGGCGATGGTGGCGCGCGACCCGAATGCGGCACTTGCTGCGATCCAGAGCGCACCGCAGTGGCTGATGACGCGCTGGGAGCACAGCGTGGTCCCACTGAGCCTGTTGCGCGCCCAGGCGCTGGCGATGAAGGGCAATGCCGCCGGTGCACGCGCGGCATTCGTCGAGGCCCAGGCGGAACTGCAGCGCTCGATGGACAATCCGGGTGCCACGACCGATGCGCTCGGTTATCTGGGACTCGCCTACGCGGGGCTTGGCGACAAAAACAAGGCGCTGCAATCTGCCAATTCGGCCGCAACGCAGATGTCGATGACACGCGATCCCATCGTCGGCGCGTTCCAGCTCGAACGCCTCGCCCGGGTCGAGGCGCAGGTCGGCGACGCGAGCAACGCCATCGTCCATCTGCAGCAATTGATGCAAGCCGTCGGTGGCGAGACCGTGTCAATTGCTACCTTGCGGATCGATCCGGCTTGGGATGCGTTGCGTGGCGATCCGCGGTTCCAGGCCCTGCTGCGGAAATACCAGGGCACCGTTGCCACGGATCCCACCGCGGGCGCCGCCCATGGCTGAGCTGCTCGTACGCCTGCGGCAACGCAAGCTCGTGCAGTGGGTCGTCGCCTATGCGGCGGGCGCGTGGGCGTTGTTGCAGGTGGTGGAAATGGCGTCCGGCAGCTACGGCTGGCCGACGCTGGTGATGCGGGTGGCGTTTGGGGTGGTCGCCGTTGGCTTTCTGCTCACGCTGCTGTTGGCCTGGTACCACGGCGAGCGCGGCGCACAGAAGGTCTCAGGTGCGGAATTACTGCTGCTGTCGTTGGTGCTGGTGATCGGTGGCGGCCTGGTCTGGCGCAGCAATACGCATGTCCCGTCACCGACAGAAAAGGCATCGGAGGGAATCGGGACTGCCTTGACTCGTTCCGTATCCGACAAGTCGATCGCGGTACTGCCATTCGAGAACCTGAGTTCAGACAAGGACAACGCGTACTTTGCCGACGGCATCCAGGACGAAATCCTCACCAGCCTGGCCAAGATCGGCGATCTCAAGGTGATCTCGCGCACGTCCACCCAGCGTTACGCAAGCCGGCCGGACAACATCGCGGAGATCGCGAAACAACTCGATGTCGCCAATATCCTGGAAGGCAGCGTGCAGAAGGCGGGCAACCGGGTGCGCATCAACGTGCAGTTGATCCGGGCACAGACCGACAGCCATCTGTGGGCGGAAACCTACGATCGCTCGCTGGACGATATCTTCGCCGTGCAAAGCGAGGTCGCACAGAAGATCGCGGGTTCGCTCGCGGCCAGCCTCACCCATGGCGAGCGCGAAGCGCTGGCGCTGAAGCCAACCGATAATCCCGCGGCGTATGCGGCCTATCTGAAGGCGCGGGCCCTCAATACCGGAGTCATCGTCTCGCGAGCGCAAGCAGACACCATCCTCGGTGCCTATCGCGAGGCTGTGGAACTCGATCCGGATTTCGCCTTGGCATGGGCTGAACTGGCACGCGAAGACATCCGGACGCATTGGGTGGGCTTCGATCCCGGCGGCGCGTTGCGCAAGGAGGGAGAGACCGCACTGGCTCGCGCGCAGCAACTCGCACCGGATCTGCCACAGACCCAGGTGGCTCAGGCTGTGTCCCTGTATTACATCCAGCTCGATTACGCGGGCGCGCTGAACACGATGAAAGCGGTCAACAAGGCGTTGCCGGGATATGCCGATGCGTGGCTGTTCTCGGGTTTTCTCTCGCGCCGATTGGGTCTGTGGGAGGAGTCGGCGACGGATCTGGAGCGCGCCCGCGCGCTGGCCCCGAACGATGCGGCTATCGCCTACCACCTGGGCGTGACCTATGTGTCGATGCGCCAGTGCGATCGCGCGATGCCGTCGCTGGATGCCAGCCTGAAATTGCAGAGCGATAATCCGGCTGCGCTGTGGGTGAAGTTGCAGTGTGCGTGGGTCGAGAGGGACTTGGTCCGCGCCGACCAGATGCTGGCGGACGAGTCGTCGCAGACGCCGGGTTTCAGCGCGCTCCGCGCAGAGCAGGCACTGTTCAAGCGCGACTACACACAGGCATCGACGCAATACCGACGCGCCGTCGACAGCGCTGGCGACCTGCACATCGACTCGGAATTCAACGGTTACATTCCAGCAGCGGTCGGTTGGCGACTGCAACTGGCCCTGAGCGAACAGCGCGCCGGGAACATGACCGCGGCCCAAACCCTGTACGCACAAGTGAAGGCCCACGCAATTAACGAGCTGGCGACCAAACCTGACAATCCCTACGTCGCGGCCAGTTGGCATGCAGCGCTGGGAATTGCCCTCGCCGGATTGGACGAGCGCCAAGCCGCGACCGAACAGGCGGGCCTGGTGAGTTCGCTGGTATCGGAGTCGAAGGATGCGCTGGAGGGCCCGGCTTATTCGGACTACGTCGCGCGCATTTACGCGTTGAATGGCGACGCAACGCGAGCGATCCCGTTATTGCGGCATCTGCTCCACACAAAATCCAGCGTGCTTGGGCCCGGCTACTTGCAACTGGATCCAGCATGGGATCCGATCCGGAGCGATCCGCAATTCCAGGCGTTGCTGCACAGCACTGGCATGGGCAAGAAGGCAACGACACCATGAGCCTGATCAGCGAGCTCAAGCGTCGCAAGGTGTTCAAGATCGGCGCGGCTTACGTGGTGGTCGCATGGCTTGCCATCCAGGCGGTGTCGATCGCTTTCCCCGCCTTCGATGCGCCGCCGTGGGTGCTGCGCGTCTTCATCCTGGTGAGCCTGCTCGGGTTTCCGCTCGCCGTGGTCATGGCCTGGGTGTTCGACGTTTCGCCCACGGGCGTGAAGTTCGATCCGGACGTGCGTGGCAGCAAGCGCATCTACGCAGCCGCCAGCGTGCTGGTGGTGCTGGCACTGGGCTGGTACTTCTACGGCCAGCCGACATTTCGCAAAGGTGACCCTGAGACGCCGGTCGCGAATGCAGACCCGCACACCATTGCCGTGCTGCCGTTCGACAACATGAGTGGCGATCCGAAACAGGACTACTTTTCCGATGGCATGACCGAGCAGCTGCTCGATGTGCTGGCAAAGGTGCCCGGGCTCAAGGTCGTAGCGCGCACATCGGTGTTCCAGTTCAAGGGCAAGGGCGGCGATGTACGCGACCTCGGTCGTAAGCTTGGCGTCGCCTACATTGTCGAGGGCAGCGTGCGTCGCGATGGCGAGCAAGTGCGGATTACCGCGCAACTCGTGCGCGTCTCCGACGGGTTCCACGTGTGGTCGGAGACCTACGACCGCAAACTGGAAAGCGTGTTCGCATTGCAGGACGACATCGCGGGTCGAATCGGCAGCACGCTACAAAAATCCCTGGGCGTATCCGCGGTGATTCCGGCACGCACCCCGGTCGATCCTATGGCCTACGACGAATACCTCAAGGGTCGCGCGCTGTTGCGTGCGCGCAAGGATCTTCCGGGTGCCATTGCGCATTTCGAAGTTGCGGTCGCCAAGGCGCCCACATTCGCCGAAGGCTGGTCGTCGCTGTCGCTGGCCGAGGACGCCATCTACTGGTACGTGCCGCTGGACAGGACTCAAGCCGTTGACTGGCTCGCGCAGGCCGCCACTGCTGCTGAACGGGCCGAGGCTCTGGCACCGGATTCGGCGGAAACGCAACACATCCTCGGCAACGCTGCACGTGAGCACTTTGAGTATCGGACGGCGGAGCAGCATTACCTGCGCAGCATCGCGATTGATCCCAGCTATCCGGATGTGCGCGAGGACTATTCCGAACTGCTGTACCAAGTCGGCCGTATGCAGGAGTCGTCGATCGCCGCCCGTGAACTGACCGCACTCGATCCCTACTTTATTGTCGGCTGGTTTCGGCGGTTCGATGCGGCGGTTGCGCGCGATGATCGCGCCGAAGCCGAGCTGTCGATAGGCCGCATGCGCGAGCTGGATCCGTCGTTCGCCATCTTTGCTGCGCTCGATTATCCATTGAGCTATGCGCGTGGCGACGAGGCCCGCAGGGATGCGATGGCGATCCAGTCGCGCCACTCCGCTGAAGGCAAGCTGGTGCAAGTCCTGTTGCCGTGGGCGTTAGGCGATCCAGACGCCGACGAGGGTGCCGCGCGCGAGGCTGTGCAGGCACTTCCGGCCATGGACGTTGCCGCCTTTCTCATCGCCCGACGTGACATAGCCGGTTATCTGGACCATATCGACAACGTCGGACCCATGGACCAAACGTATTTCTTCGCCACGATGTATCGAAGCAGGCCGGCCGGCCAGTCCATGCTGCGCGACCCAAGGGTCAAGGAAAAATTGGTCGACTATGGGTTCGTCCGCTACTGGCGCGAGAAAGGCTGGCCACAAGGTTGCCGACCACTCGGCGAAGCCGACTTCGAGTGCGGGCTGAACGCCGCCAAGGTGTCATGACGTGAGCATGCTCGCTGAACTCAAGCGCCGCGATGCGATCGGCGTGATGCGCCAGCAGCTGCTCCGTTCGCACTTGGAGGACTGGTCGTGATCTTTCGCCGTTTCGCCGGAAACCTGCGCACGCAGGACTGGACCGCGGTTGTCGTCGAGCTGCTGGTGGTCGTCGTCGGCGTGTTCATCGGTCTGCAGGTGTCGAACTGGAACGAGGAACGTGAGACCGACGAGCGAACCGTCGTCTTCTCTCGACACCTGATCGAAGATCTGCGCGAGGAAGGCTGGGGTTACCAGCTCATGATCGAGTACAACCAGCAGGTACGCGCAAACGCCGAGCGCGCCGAGCGTGCGTTGACTGGCGAGGCCCCGCTTGACGATGAAGCGCTACTCGTGGCTGCCTATCGGGCAACCCAATACAAACAGAAACTCCGCCGACGTGCGACCTATGACGAGTTGATCTCGACCGGGTCGATCGGCCTGATCCGCGACCGCACGTTGCGCGACCTTGCCATGCGCGTCTACAGCATGCCCACCATCGACAATTTTGTCCGCGAAGGCATGGAGTCGCGCTATCGCGAAGCCTTCCGGATGACCGTGCCGATCGTCGTACAACGCACGCTTGCGCAGCGTTGCGGCGACAAGCTGACGCCAGTTGGCGACTACACGACGCTGGCCCATGCCCTGGACTATCCGTGCCACGCGGGCCTGCCCGGGACGGCCATTCACGAAGCCGCCACCGCCCTGCGTGGCAACCCGCTGTTGTTGTCGTCGCTGCGTCAACGCGCGGTTGATATTGACACCCGACTGGGTGATCTGATGACCAACAATCGCGAAATCCGCAAAGGGCTGATGGCGATTGCCGATGGGAAGCACCCGAAGGCGCAGCCATGAGCGTGTTCGCCGAACTCAAGCGCCGCAAACTCGTGCAGTGGACACTCGGCTATGCAGCGGGCGCGTGGGTGCTCCTGCAGGCGATTGGTTTCATGGTCGAGAGTTACGACTGGCCGCACACGGTGTCACGGGTTGCGATCGTGGTGGCGCTGGTGGGGTTTCTCGTCACGCTGGTGCTCGCATGGTTCCATGGCGACCGCGGTGCGCAACGGCTTTCGCGCAATGAGACGCTGTTGCTGGGAATTCTCCTTGCAATCGGGGGCGGGTTGGCGTGGCGGACGGCCCATGCGCCGATCACGACGGCATTGACGACGGGCAATGCGCGGGCAAGTGCAGACGCAGCGACGAATCCACATTCCATCGCCGTTCTGCCTTTCATCAACATGTCCGGCGACAGGGACAATGCGTATTTGTCCGACGGCATCAGCGAGGAAATCCTCAACGTGTTGGCGCAGATTCCGGGGCTGCAGGTCGCGGCGCGCACCTCATCGTTTGCGTTCAAGGACGGCCGCGAGGAAGTGCCGGAGATCGCGAAGGAATTGAACGTGCGGTTGGTGCTCGAAGGCAGCGTGCGCAAGCAGGGCGAACGCGTGCGGATCACCGCGCAGTTGATTGACGCGAGCAGCGGTTTCCATGTCTGGTCGCAAACCTATGACCGCGACCTCAAGGACATCTTCGTGATCCAGGATGAGATCGCCAAGGCGATTGCCGAAGAGTTGAAGGTGAAAATGGGCGGCACCACGGCCGCAGTTGCGTCGAACAAGGGAACGCGAAACGTCCATGCCCACGACTCGTATCTGCGCGGGCTCGCGCTTTGGCAAGCGCGTGGTGAAGACAATCTCTGGCAGGCACTCAGGCAATTCGAGCAGTCTGCCGCCGCCGATCCCCAGTTTGCCGGGGCCTATGCCGGGCAGGCGATGGCCTACGTCATCCTTCCCGACTGGAGCGCGCGCATCAGCTACGACGAAAGCCTCGGAAAGGCCAGGGATAATGCCGAGCGTGCGCTGAGTCTTGATCCGACCCTGCCAGAACCGTACATCGTCCTTGGCTATCTTGCTGATGGCGAGCGCCGACGGGAGACGGCTCAGGCGCTGTATGGGCGCGCGATCGTGCTGCGGCCGTCATTCGCCTCGGCTTACCAGTGGCTCGGCAATTCGCTCTGGGGTGGCGGACAACTGGACGCTGGCGTGGCCGCGCTCGAGCGCGCATCCGTGCTGGACCCGCGTTCGGCGATCATCGCCAACAACCACGGCATGGCGCTGATCGCACGGGGACGCCCTGCCGATGCCAAGGCCCTGTGTGCCCCAATCCTGAAGTTGGCGCCGGACAATCACTCCTGCCTGGAATCGACCGCATTCGCCGAGTTTCATCTTGGCGACTTGAGCGCAGCGCAAAACGCGTTCGCCGGTTACGCCACCGTGACCAATCCCGGTGCACAGACAGAAGTGGGGGCGGTCTTTGATGCCTTGCAGGGACATGGCGACAGGCATGCAATGGCCGTGCGCCTCGCCGGCTTCCTGCCGCAAAGCTCGAATGATCCCAAAAGCGGCAACGCGTTCCAGGCTTACGTGATTCCATCGCTGTTGGTACGGCTTGGCGAGCCGCAGTTGGCACTGGCGAACCTGAAAGCCTGGGCGTACACGGACCGGGCCGGGCAGTCCGAATGGGCGGTGATGATGCCCGCATTGGGCCAATTGCATTGCGATCCGGGATTCGTCGCTCTGGTGAGGAAGATAAAGACGGTGGACCCGCATTACGCGACTCTCTGCACGGGGAAGGCATGACATGAGGCTGCTCGCCGAACCCAAACGCCGCGAGGTGATCCGCGCCGCCGGGTTGTATCAGGTCGGGTCATGGCCAAGGAACGGGGTCGGATCGAGTTCTTTGACCGGGATCGGTGAAACTGACCCGGTCGGTCGTTTGATGGATAGTTGCGGCTTCATGGAGAGATCACCGTGATCTTCCGCCGATCGCCGGGAACCTGCGCAAACAGGATTGGACTGCGGTCGCCGCCGATCTGCGCTATCAATATTCGTCCGCTGTCTCCGCCGCGCTCAATTTCGGCAAGGACAAAAGCAGCTTGCGCAAGGCGCTCGTCGCACTCGGCGCCAGGCCGCAAGCCAGCGGAAATTATGAGGACGAAAATAGTTCTTCGCCATGACTGACCTCTGGCAACGCCTGAAGCAACGCAAGCTGGTGCAGTGGGCGCTTGCCTACATCGCGTTTGCATTCGCGTTGCTGCAGGGCATCGACATCGTCGCGCAACGTTTCGCATGGCCGGAGTCGATCGAGCGGGTGCTGATTCTTGTCCTCGTGCTGGGTTTCTGCGTCACGCTGGTGCTGGCGTGGTATCACGGCGAGCGCGGAGCGCAGGGCGTCAGCGCGCTCGAGTTGATGATCCTCGCCGCGCTGCTGGCCATCGGTGGCGGCCTGCTGTGGAAATTCGAACGTACTGCGCCCGCGGCGAGCGCCGTGCGCCCGCCGGCGACGGCGCCGCGAGCCACGCCAGCGACCGGCATCGCATCGAAGTCGGTCGCGGTCCTGCCCTTCGTCAACATGAGCGGCGACCCCGGCAACGAGTACTTCAGCGACGGCATCACCGAGGAGATCCTCAACGCGCTGGCGCAGGTGCCGGAGCTGAAGGTCGCCGCGCGCACCTCGGCATTCGCATTCAAGGGCAAAGCCGAGGACCTGCGCACGGTCGGCCGCACGCTGGGCGTGGCGACGGTACTCGAAGGCAGTGTGCAGCGCGCAGGCGACGAGGTGCGGATTACCGCGCAATTGATCGACACGCGTAGCGGATATCACCTGTGGTCGGAGAAATACGATCGCAAGCTGACCAATATCTTCGCCGTCGAAGACGAAATCTCGCAGGCGATCGCCGACAAGCTCAAGGTGCAACTGGCAGGCGCAGGCGGACATCCGCTGTTCGCCCGCCAATTGATCGATTCGCGCGCGCATGATTTCTACCTGCGCGGATTGACCTTGCTGGCCGCGCGATTGGTCGGCGACGCCGTCTCGGTATTCCAGCAGTCGGTGGCGATCGATCCCGACTACGCGCAGGCCTGGGCTGCACTGGCCGAAGCCCAGGCGCTGCTGCCCACCTACGGGCCGGACGACATGCGGATCGCCAACGCGGACGCGATTCGATCGGCCAGGCAGGCATTGGCGCTGGATCCGGACATTGCCCAGGCCCACGTCGCGCTGGGCATCGTGTACGCCAACCAGATGCGCTGGGCTGATGCGGATCAATCCTTCCGACACGCGTTGAAGCTGGCGCCGGGCGACGCGGAAGCGCTGAACCAGTACGCGCAATTCCTGGAAGGCGTCGGCCAACTCGATGCGGCGCTGGTCGAACTCGATCGGGCGCTGCAGCGTGATCCGCTCTCCGCAGTCAGCGGCGCGATCCGCGTGCAATTGCGGTTCAACCAGCACCGCGACGATGCGGCGACCGCAGCGGCGCGGATCAAGGACATCATCGACGCCCATCCGGAAAGCCTGTTCGTGCATCGCTCGGCGACATTGATCTACCTCGCCCTGCATCGCTATCCGGAAGCGGAAACCCAGATCCGGTTGGCCGGGCTCCACGGCACCGACCCCGATGCCAAGGCGTTGGTCGTCCGTGGCATCGCCGATGCCTCCCAGCGCCAGCGTGCGGTGCACAGCCTCGAGACCTCGGCGGGCAACGCCGACCTGCGCCAGGACCCGGTGTTGCATGCGCTCTACCTGCTCCAGCTGGGAGAGCGCGATCGCGCGCTGGACGTCCTCGGCCACCACGATTTCAGCCGCTCCAGCGCGATCACGCAGTTGCTATGGCTCCAGGCATTCGACCCGGTTCGCGACGACCCGCGTTTCAAGACCGTCCTGGCGCGGTTGCACCTTCCTTACACGCCCGAGCCCATCGACGCACCATGAGCGCACCTGCCTCGATCTTCGCCGAACTCAAACGCCGCAACGTACTGCGGGCCGGCGTGTTGTACATCGGCGCGGCGTGGGCGCTGGCCCAGGGGCTGGCGCAACTGTTGCCGCTATTTGGCGACTACGCGTGGATCGCGCGCTGGTTCGTGCTCGCGGCGGTGGTCGGGTTCCCGTTCTGGATCGCGTTCGCGTGGTACTACGAGTTCACCCCGCAAGGCCTCAAGCGAGAGAGCGAAATCACCGCTGATGCATCGATCGCCCGTGGCACCGGCCGCACGCTCGATCGCGCGATCATTGCGGTACTTGCCGTCGCCGTGGTGCTGCTCGTGACCAACACCTTCGTCCTGCATCGTGATGCGGGCGTCACGACGACGACGGTCGCCAAATCCGTCGCAGTGCTGCCGTTGTTGAATGAAAGCGGTGATGCATCGCAGGACTATTTCTCCGATGGCCTGTCGGAAGAACTCATTTCCGCATTGGGACAGGTGCGCGAGCTGAAGGTGATCGGGCGCAATTCGTCGTTCCAGTTCCGCGGCCGGCAGCAGGACGATACCGCCGGCATCGGCGCCAAGCTCGGCGTGGCGACCTTGCTCGAAGG
>JBBSUF010000064.1:0-12755 GCA_038235185.1 Lysobacterales bacterium | reverse complement strand
TCCTTGGCCAGCGCCTTCAGCCCGCGCGAGATTTCCGAGATCTCCGTGGCACGGTTTTCGCTGTTGCCAGGGACTGCCATCAGCTGCAGGTAGTCGATCACGATCAGGCCCAGGTCGTGCTCGCGTTTCAGGCGCCGCGCCTTGGCGCGCAGGACCTCCGGCGACAGCGCAGGGGTGTCATCGATGAAGATCTTGGACTCGCGCAGCATGCGGATCGCGCTGGTGACGCGGCTCCAGTCCTCGTCTTCCAGCTGCCCGGTGCGCAGGCGCGTCGCATTGACGCGGCCGTTGGCGGAGATCAGGCGCAATGCCAGTTGCGAGGACGACATTTCCATCGAAAAGACCGCGACCGCTTTCTTGGTCTTGATCGCCGCGTACTCGGCCATGTTCAGCGCCAGCGTGGTCTTGCCCATCGCCGGGCGTGCGGCCAGGATGATCAGGTCGGTTGGCTGCAGGCCTGCAGTCATTTCGTCGAATTCGGTGTAACCGGTCGGCAGGCCGGTGATGCTGCCGCCGTTGGCATGGCGCGTCTGCAGCACATCGAAGGCTTCGATCAGCGCCTTGGTCACTGGCACGAAATCGGTGCGGCCGCGCGCGCCAGCCTCGGCGATCGCGAAGACCTGCTGCTCGGCCACGGCGAGGATTTCGCTGCTGTCGCGGCCTTCAGGCTGGAAACCGTCGTTGACGATGCCGGTTCCGACCTCGATCAACTGTCGCAGCACAGCCTTGTCGCGCACGATCTCCGCGTAGGCGCCGATATTGGCGGCAGACGGGGTGGTGCTGGCGAGCTCGACCAGGTACGCACCGCCGGCGACTTGTTCGGCCAGGCCTTGCGACTCGAACCACTCGCCCAAGGTGACGGCATCATACGGACGGCTTTTTTCGGCCAGCTCGCGAATCGCACGATAAATCAGCTGGTGGTCACGACGATAGAAATCGGAATCGACCAGCTGGTCGGCCACCCGGTCGTAGGCGTCAGGTGCCAGCATGAGGCCGCCGAGGACGGCCTGTTCGGCCTCCACTGATTGCGGTGGAACGCGCAGTTGCTCGATGCGGTGGTCGGTACGCGCGAACGCGGTGCTATCGGCCCGAAACCCCTGGCGTGCGCTCATCAGCGATGCAACTCCCCCGGACGGACCGTCGACCCGGCCCTGGTACTGCGTGTGAGCAGGCATCGTAGTCGCCTCGCTGGAAAGGTGTTGCAGACAAGTCGTTGGACATGTTGTGCATAACTTTTGCGCGACGGCGTCTCACACGCTGCGAATCGTGGATCCGCACAAAACAAAACGGGCGTCATTCGACGCCCGTTCATTCAACGCGATTGACTAGACCGTTACGCGGCTTCGGCCTGGACAATCACCTTGACCGGGATCTCGACGTCGGCGTGCAGGTGCACGAGGACTTCGAACTCGCCGATGTGGCGCAACGCGCCCTCGCCCATCACGACTTCCGACTTTTCCACCGGCATGCCGATTTTGGTCAACGCCTCGGCGATGTCGCGCGGACCCACCGACCCGTACAACTTGCCTTCGGTCGATGCATTGGCGTAGATGGTGACGCTGGCATCCTGCAGCTTGGTGCGGCGGGCTTCGGCATCACCGAGATTGGCCAGAGCTTTTGCTTCGTAATCAGCGCGCTTGGCCTCGAACTCAGCCAAATTGGCGGCCGTGGCCGGCACGGCCTTGCCCTTGGGCACGAGGAAATTGCGACCGTAGCCCGGCTTGACGTCGACCTTGTCGCCAAGGTTTCCGAGGTTGGTGACTTTCTGCAGAAGAATCAGTTGCATGGATTTTCTCCGTATTCGTTAGCGGCGCAGTGCGCCGCAACTGTTGCTGTCCGAATGGACGGTTGAAGTTTTCCCCTTGAGGCCAAGGAGAAAATCAGGATCAGACGTTGCGGACGTCAGACGTTATGGTTGTCCGTGTACGGAATCAACGCCAGGAAGCGTGCGCGCTTGACCGCGGTGGCGAGCTGGCGCTGGTACTTGGACTTGGTGCCGGTGATGCGGCTGGGGACGATCTTGCCGGTCTCGGTGAGGTTCTGGCGAAGCGTGTTGAGATCCTTGTAGTCGATCTCTTTCACGTTCTCGGCGGTGAACTTGCAGAACTTGCGGCGGCGGAAGAACTTGGACATGGGTATGCTCCGAACAGGCAATATTAAGGGCTAGGCGCTCAGGCGGCTTCGGCGTTGTCGTCGGACAACTCGGCAGTGCCGACCGCGTTTTCGTTCTCGTCGCGACGGCGACTGCCACACTCGGGCTTGTCACCCTTCTCGTCCTTGTTCTTCATGATCAACGACATCTCGGTGTCGGCTTCGTCGCGGCGCATGACCAGGTGGCGCAGGACCGCATCGTTGAAGCGGAACCCTTCGACAAGCTCGTTGATCACGGCCTGGTCGGCTTCCATGTTGAACAACACATAGTGGGCCTTGACCAGGTTGTTGATCGGATATGCCGTCTGGCGACGACCCCAGTCTTCGAGACGATGGATCTTTCCGCCGCCCGCTTCGATCAAGCCCTTGTAGCGCTCGATCATGGCTGGCACCTGCTCGCTCTGGTCCGGATGAACCAGGAACACGACTTCGTAATGACGCATGATGCGTTTCCTCATGGATGAGGCCCGTAATACACGGGCCGGACAGCCCCCCGTCAAAGCGGTGGGGCAAGGTTCCCGCGGCCGGGCCGCAGGAAGCCGGAAAGTATAGCGGGTTCAGAGGGTTAGCGGCAAATCAACGCCTCTCATTCCCAGCCAAGGCCTGGCTTTGATTCTCGCCTAAGCCGCCTTCTTCGCCGCAATCCAGGCATCGATGTGCCGTTCCAGCGCGTCCAGTGGCACGGAGCCTGTCTCCAACACCGCATCGTCGTACTCGCGCAGGTCGAACTTCGGTCCCAGTTCGCGCTTGGCCTTGGCACGCAGCCCGGAAATCTTCATCTGCCCGATCTTGTAGGCCAGCGCCTGGCCGGGGGTGCCGATGTAACGGTCGATCTCGTTGTCGATGTCCTGGTCGGTCTTGGCGGCGTTGGCCTTGAAGTAGGCAATCGCCTGCGCGCGGCTCCAGCCCATCGAATGCATGCCTGTGTCGACCACCAGCCGCACCGCGCGCCACATCTCATAGGTCAGCTGGCCGAAGTGGTCATAGGGATCGTCGTAAAGGCCCATGTCATAGCCGAGCTGCTCGGCATACAGGCCCCAACCTTCCCCATAGGCGACGAAGTAGGCAGTCTTGCGGAACATCGGCGCATCGGGGAGTTCCAGCGCACGGGCGAACTGGAAGTGATGTCCGGGCACCGCTTCGTGCAGCGTCAATGGCATCATTTCCCAGGTTGGTCGCACCTCAGGCTTGTACAGGTTGACGTAGTAATACCCTGGGCGAGTGCCGTCGCTGGCGCCCTGCTGGTAGTAGGCCGTGGTGGTGTCCGGCGCGATGTTGTCGGGAATCGGACGCACGCCGTACGGCTGGCGCGGAATGATCTTGAAGACTTTTACCAGCTCCGGATCGATGCGCTTGGCCAGCGCACGATAGTGCTCAAGCAACGCGTCGGGAGTTTTCTCGAAAAACCGCGGATCGCTGCGCAGGTAGGTGAAGAATTCGGCCATCGAACCCTTGAAGCCCGTCTGGTCCTTGACGACTTCCATCTCGCCGCGGATGCGAGCGACTTCCTTCAGGCCGATCGCATGGATCTGCGCGGCGGTCAGGTTGGTGGTCGTATAGTAGCGCGCGAGGAAGTCGTAGTACGCCTTGCCATTCGGCAGGTCGGCAGCGGCAATCGAGGTGCGGGCTTTGGGCAGGTACTCGTTGTTGAAATATGTGGCGAGTTGGCGATACGCCGGCACGACCTTGTCACGAATGATGCGCTGCGCATCGGCCTGCAACGCGGGGCGGTCCGAGACCGGGACGCCTCCATCGAACTTCAGGAACGGCCGGTAGAACGGGCTTTTGGTCGGGTCGGCGACGATTTGTGCCGCGATCTGCGCGGGCACGCGCTGCATCAAGACTTTCGGTGGCATGTAGCCCGTGCGGACGCCTTCGCGCATCAATGCAATTGACTGCTCGACCAGCGTTGGCACCGCGTCCATCCGCTTGAGCCAGTCCCGGTAATCCTTGGTGCTGGCGAACGGCAGGACTTCGGCCAGGCCATCGGCAGTCTGCACGCCGCCTTGATGGCCGACAGGCTGGAGGTATTCGTGGAACTTCTGGCGCTCGACACTGCGCAGGAGTTCCCAGTCAAACGTGTCGTAATTGAGTTGGTCGGCAGGTGCCAGTGCGTTGCGATCGATGGTGTGCAGCTTGGCAAGGGCGGCGCGATCCTCCGCTTCCCGCCTGGTGATCGCGGCCATGCTGTTGTCGCTCCAGCGATCGTTGAAACGCGGATCGCCGTTGTTGCTGGCATTCTCCGGCGATTCGACCAGTCCGCGCTCCCATTCGTCGGCAAACAACTGGTTCAAGGCAGCAGAATTCGAAGTGGTGGCAGGCGTATTGGATTGCGCATGCAGTGGTGCACTGGAGAAGGCGGCGACCACAACCATGGCCAGCACAAGCAGACGGAACATCGGCGCATCTCCCAGGATCGACGCTGGATTCTAACGCCCCTGTGCGCCCCGATTGCCAGCGATGGCCATCAGAGCAAACGCGTCGACGACACAGCGGTCTTTGCCGCCGATGCGGGCGGTCGCAGTGAGCATGCCAGGCCAGCGGCGCAGTGGACTTCAATCCCGTTGTCGTGCTGCAGCACCGCCTGGGTGATGGCTCGCGCCCGGCGATCGAGCTTGTCGTACCAGACCGACGTCCGGAAGGCGTCCCAGCATTGCGCTTTGCTATAGGCGTTCGATGGAAGTGCGGTGCCCAAGCCACTTAAAAACATGCTGATCCTGATGATGGCCGGTGCCCACCTGTCCGCAACCGTGCCCAGTCCTTCGTGAGAAGACTGTGCAGGCTGACAGGTTGTTGTCGATCAGGTACGGCTTCAGCAGGACGTACGGATTCACCGATCCTGCGTCGTGAAACTTTCCCCGCAGCCGCATTCGCCGGCCACATTGGGGTTACGGAACACGAACTGCTCGCTCAGGCCGCTCTTGAGGAAATCAATCTGCGTGCCATCCACCAGCAACAGGCTGTCCTCATCGACCCGGATAAGGACGCCGTCCTGTTCAAACACCGTGTCGCCGTTACGGGCATCGCGCGCCAGATCGACCGTGTAGCCCCAACCCGAGCATCCCGTGCGCTTGACACCGAAGCGCAGGCCGATGGCCGACGGGGTCTCGGCGAGGTAGCCGCGGACGCGTTCCAGTGCTGCAGGGGCCAGGGTAATCATGGAGTGAGTATAGCGGCGCCAGTGAAGCTGCTCCGTTAAACTGTGGGCTCATGGGACGCATCGCTCAGCAGGGATTCAAGAGATGACAACGGTCAGCGTCGAACACGCGCTCGCGGGCAAGCTGCCGGTCGATGGCGAGGTCACCGTGCGCGGCTGGGTACGCACCCGGCGCGATTCCAAGGCCGGACTGTCGTTCGTCAATGTCAGCGACGGTTCCTGCTTCGCCGCAATCCAGGTGGTGGTGCCGGCAACCCTTGCCAATTACGAGTCTGAAGTGAAGAGGCTGAGCGCCGGCTGTGCGGTGATCGCCACTGGCACGCTGACGCCTTCGCAGGGCCAGGGACAGAGTTTCGAAATCCAGGCACAGCACATCGAGGTCGTTGGATGGGTCGATGATCCGGAAACCTACCCGATCCAGCCCAAGGCGCATTCGCTGGAATTCCTGCGCGAAGTTGCCCACCTGCGGCCGCGCACCAACCTGTTCGGCGCCGTGACCCGCATCCGCAACTGCCTCGCCCAGGCGGTGCATCGCTATTTCCACCACAACGGTTTCTGCTGGATCAGCACGCCGATCATCACCACGTCCGATGCCGAAGGTGCTGGCCAGATGTTCCGCGTCTCAACGCTGGACCTGGCCAACCTGCCACGCGGGAAGGACGGCGGGATCGATTTCTCGAGGGACTTCTTCGGCAAGGAAACTTTCCTGACCGTGTCCGGCCAGCTCAACGTCGAGGCGTATTGTCTTGCGTTGAGCAAGGTGTACACGTTCGGCCCGACGTTCCGCGCCGAGAACAGCAACACCACGCGGCACCTGGCCGAGTTCTGGATGATCGAACCGGAAGTCGCATTCGCAGACCTCGCGGACAACGCCACGCTGGCGGAAGATTTCCTCAAGTACCTGTTCCGCGCGGTGCTGCACGAGCGCGGTGACGATCTGGCGTTTATCGCCGAACGCGTGCAGAAGGACGCCATCACACGACTGGAGGCCTTCGTCAACGCGCCGTTCGAGCGAATCGACTACACCGACGCGATCACGTTGCTGCAGAAGTCCGGGCAGAAGTTCGATTTCCCGGTCGAGTGGGGCCTGGACCTGCAGACGGAACACGAGCGCTGGCTCACCGAGCAGCACGTCGGCCGACCTGTCGTCGTCACCAACTATCCCGAGCACATCAAGGCGTTCTACATGCGCCTGAACGATGACGGCAAAACGGTGGCCGCAATGGACGTGTTGGCGCCGGGCATCGGCGAAATCATCGGTGGCAGCCAGCGCGAGGAGCGCCTGGACGTCCTCGACGCGCGCATGGCGCAGTTCGGGCTGAATGGCGACCATTACGGCTGGTATCGCGATTTCCGCCGATACGGAACGGTCCCGCACGCAGGGTTCGGCCTGGGCTTCGAGAGACTCGTCGTTTACGTGTGCGGCTTGTCCAACATCCGTGATGCACTGCCCTACCCGCGCGCGCCTGGCCAGGCGGAGTTCTGAATGAGCGCTGATGTCGTGCTGTTTTTTGCGTTGCTCTTCGTCGCCATCGCCATCGCCGGGGCTACTGCGTTCGTGATCTTCTGGCCGTTGACGCTGGTGCACATACGTGATCGCCATCCAGCGATCAAGGCATTACTGGGCGAGGGTGCATTCCTGAACCCTTCTGCGTTGCGCTGGTTGCTGGCCGGTGGCTATCGCTCGACACCGGATCGCTCGCTGAGCGGACTTGCCACTCCTGCGCGGATTGCGTTGCTGGTCATCCTGTTCGGACTCACGTCTGCATGTTTGCTGTGGTTGGTCTCATTGGTATTCGCGAAATGATGGACAACTCCGACATCGAGCAATGGTGGCTGGCCACGCTGGGCCGAACGATCGTGTGGGCGCGATTGCGCGTGCGCGAGGCCGGCACCGCCGAGGTGTTCGACAGCGATGGCAATACGTTGTCTTACGACAGCGAAGACACTGCGCGCGCTGCGTTGATGGATGCGGAATTTGTCTCGTTCGACGGACTCGACGTCGGCGATGCACTTGAACGCGGCTTCGCCCTGGAAGAAGTGCAGCCCCCACGCGCCGACAGTGATGATGCATTGCGCCCGCAGATGTTCCAGCCGCTCGACAAGCGCGCCTGACGATAAATGTACCTACCGTGCGCCTTCGCCGAGCCGGACCTGAAAGCACTGGACGACCTGATCACTCGCGACAACTTCATCACCCTGATGACTATTCGCGATGGCATGCCGACCGTCAGTCATCTACCAGTGCTCTATCGACGCGATGGCGACAACGTAGAGATTCGTGGACATTGGGCGCGACCGAATCCACAAAGCGGCCACGCCGGACGCGCGCTTGCCATCGTTCATGGCCCGCATGCGTATGTGTCTCCGTCGTGGTATCCGGACAAGGACGAAGCCGCACGCGTGCCAACCTGGAATTACGCGATTGCGCATCTGCAAGGTGACTTGTCCACCTTCGACGACGAAGCATCACTGGCTGAAATCGTCGATGACCTCAGCCGCCAGCATGAAACGCGTCTGGGCAGCCGTTGGCGCTACGAGCATGCCCGCGACGACATTCGCAGCCAGCTACGCGGCATCATCGGCTTCCGCATGGCGGTCGAACAAGTCACGCTGAAGTTCAAGCTCAGCCAGAACCATCCTGAGGCCAATCGGGTCGCTGTCGCCACGCATCTGCGCGCGCAACAACGCGACGACAGCCGCGACGTTGCCCACCTGATGCAGCCACGGCTGCACGACACCACCATCGGAGATTGACATGGACCTGGATCTGCGCGGACGACACGCGCTGGTATGCGGCGCGTCGGAAGGGATCGGGCGCGCGGCCGCGCACGAGCTCGCACTGCTTGGCGCGGACGTCACCGTGCTCTCGCGCCGCGCCGACGTGCTGCAGGACGTCGTCGCCACCTTGCCGGTGCGCGACGATCAACGACATGGATGGCTCGCCTGCGATGTCTCGGTTACTGAAACCCTGCGCGCACAGGTGGACGCACTGGTCGCAGGCCGGCCCGTGCATATCCTGGTCAACAACACCGGCGGACCACCGCCAGGCCCGGCATCGACCGCGTCATCCGATGCGTTCCTCGAGGCCTTCAGGCGGCACCTGCTCGCCAACCAGGCGCTGGCCCAGGCCGTACTGCCGGGAATGATCGCCGCGCAATGGGGCCGCATCGTCAACGTGGTCTCGACCTCGGTGAAGGAACCGATCGCCGGCCTGGGGGTGTCCAACACGGTTCGCGCCGCGGTTGCTGGCTGGGCCAAGACGCTGTCGAGGGAAGTGGCGCGGTCAGGCATCACCGTCAACAACGTGCTGCCCGGGTTCACCGAAACCGGGCGCATCACGCAACTGGTGCGCGAACGTGCCGCGGCAGGTGGCGCATCGGAAGACGACATCGCCGACGGGATGCGCGCCTCGGTGCCGGCAGGCCGTTTCGCGCAGCCCTGGGAAATCGCCGCCACGATCGCCTTCCTGTGCTCGCCGTCGGCCGCCTACATCAATGGCGTCAGCCTGGCCGTGGATGGCGGCCGGTCGCAGTCGATCTGACGCGTCCGGCGCGCTGCCGCGTTAAGCTTCGCTGATGCAGATCACGCACTGGATCGACGGACAACCGTGCATGCCGCAGGGCGGGCAATGGCTGGATGTCTTCGATCCGGCGTCCGGCCAGCCGTTTGCCCAGGTCGCGTCCGGAAACGGCGCGGATATCGAACACGCGGTCGCCGCCGCGGCGCGTGCGTTTCCTGCATGGGCGGCGCTGCCGAACCACGAACGTGCCCGCTGGCTCGACGCGCTGGCGACTGCGTTGCAGGAGCGGCTCGACGACTTCGCACACGCCGAGTCGCGCGACGCCGGAAAACCGCTGAACCTGTCGCGCGACATCGAAATCCCCCGCGCGGTCAGCAACCTGCGCTTTTTCGCCCACGCAGCCACGCAGTTCTCCAGCGAGTCGCACCACGGCCAGGCGGGGTTGAACTACACGCTCCGGCAGCCGCTGGGCGTGGTCGGCACGATCTCGCCATGGAACCTGCCGCTCTACCTGTTCACCTGGAAAATCGCCCCGGCGCTGGCGGCCGGCAACACCGTCGTGGCAAAGCCGTCGGAGGTCACGCCGCACACGGCCACCCTGCTCGCGCAGCTTGCGACCGGGATCGGATTGCCCGACGGGGTGCTCAACGTCGTGCAAGGCCTCGGACCCGATGTCGGTGAGCCGTTGGTTTCCCATCCCACCGTCAAGGCCATCTCGTTCACGGGCAGCACGCTGGTGGGCAAGCGGATCGCAGGCATCGCCGCGCCGGCGCTGAAGAAGTTGTCGCTCGAACTCGGCGGCAAGAATCCCACGCTGGTGTTCGCCGACAGCGATTGGCGCGAGCACATGGACACGCTGGTGCGCTCGGCGTTCCAGAATTCCGGGCAGATCTGCCTGTGCGGCTCGCGGATCCTGGTTGAGCGTTCGATCTACGCGGACTTCCGCGATGCGCTGGTCGGCCGCGCTCTTTCGCTGCGCGTCGGAGATCCGTTCGACAGCGATACGCAAATGGGGCCGCTGGTCTCCCAGACGCATTTCAACAAGGTGATGTCGGCCATCGCACGTGCGCGCGATGAAGGCGGGCATGTCCTGTGTGGCGGGCAGGCGTTGCCGCGACCAGGATGGTTCGTCACGCCGACGGTGATCGAAGGCCTGGGCCCGCAGTGCGCCACCAACCGCGAGGAGATCTTCGGGCCGGTGGTCACGTTGCAACCATTCGACTCGGACGACGACGCCCTGGCGCTCGCCAATGCCGGCGACTACGGTCTCGCGGCATCGATCTGGACCAACGACCTGCGACGCGCACATCGGATCGCCGCGGACATCCATGCCGGCATCGTCTGGGTCAACAGCTGGATGCTGAGAGACCTGCGCACCCCATTTGGCGGCATGGGGCAATCGGGATTGGGCAGCGAAGGCGGTTCGGAAGCCATGCGCTTCTTCACCATGCCGAGAAACGTGGGGATTGCGCCATGAACTGTATCCAGCGACACGACGGGGACTACCGACAATGACTGAACTGAGCGAACTGCTGCGCAGCAACAACGAGTGGGCGGAATCCGTCCAACGCGATGACCCTGGCTTCTTCGCGCGGCTGTCGCAGCAGCAGGCACCGAAGTTCCTGTGGATCGGCTGTTCCGATTCGCGGGTACCGGCTAACCAGATCATGGGCCTGGCGCCAGGCGAGGTCTTCGTCCATCGCAACATCGCCAACGTGATGGTGCACACCGACCTCAATTGCATGTCGGTGATCCAGTTCGCGGTGGACGTGCTGAAGGTCGAACACATCCTGGTCGTCGGCCATTACGGCTGCGGTGGCGTCCACGCCGCACTTAACGGAACGCGCATCGGGCTGGCGGACAACTGGATCCGGCACGTCGGTGACGTGGCGCAGAAACATGCCAGGTTGCTCGGCGCCGCCCCGTCCACGTTGCGCGCGGACCGGCTGTGTGAACTCAACGCCATCGAGCAGGCGGAGAATGTTTGCATGACCACCGTCGTACGCGATGCTTGGGCGCGTGGCCAGGCGCTGAGCGTGCATGGCTGGGTGTATGGCCTCGCCGACGGACGCGTACGTGAGCTGGGCATGGACGTCGACTCCGTCGAAAACCTTCCCTCGGCCTACGACAACGCAATCGCGCGCCTGGACCGGGCTTCATCGCGACCATGAACAACGTGCATGCGAAAGGTGCACCGCGCGCGGTCGGCGTCTATCCGCACGCGCGGCGCGTTGGCAACCTGCTCTTCCTGTCGGGGATCGGCCCGCGCGATCCAGCCACCAATGCGATTCCCGGTAATGAGGCCTACGCGGACGGACGCGTACGGCGCTACGACATCGAAGCCCAGGCGCGAGCCGTGCTGCGAAACGTGCGCACTGTTCTCGAAGCCAGTGGCGCGGACTGGGAGGAGCTTGTCGACGTGACGGTGTATCTCACCGACATGCTGGCCGACTTCCGCATCTTCAATGCCATCTGGGCCGAGCATTTCCCGGATGCGGCGTCCGCGCCGTGCCGCACCACCGTCGGCATCACCGCGTTGCCGACACCGATCGCGATCGAGATGAAATGCATCGCCGTGCTGAAGGACTGACCATGCTGCCCGCTCCGCTGAACCTGCAAGCCTGGATCGACGACAACCGCCAGTTCCTCAAGCCGCCGGTTGGCAACAAGTGCATCCATGATGGCGACTTCATCGTCATGATCGTCGGCGGCCCGAATGCCCGCACGGACTATCACTGGGACGAAGGCCCGGAGTGGTTCCACCAGATCGAAGGCGAGATGGTGCTGCGCATCCAGGAGGACGGCGCCGTGCGCGACATCCCCATCCGCGCCGGCGAGACATTCCTGTTGCCACCGCGGACCCCGCACTCACCGCAGCGTGCGTCCGATTCCATCGGGCTGGTGATCGAGCGACGCCGACTGCCGCATGAGGACGACGGCCTGCTCTGGTTCTGCGAGCGCTGCAACAGCAAGCTGTATTCGGAATTCTTCCACCTGCACGACATCGAGACAGACTTCCCGCCGGTGTTCGACCGCTTCTACGCATCCCTCGACCATCGCACCTGCAAGCACTGCGGGCACGTCAACCCGGCGCCCTCGCGCTACGTGATGCCGGATACCTGAGTCGCGCGGATGTTGCGGACGTTCCTGGCGCTGAAGCCGCGCGACGTGCCGTTGCGCGTTGCGTTTCGCAACGCGGTTGGCGTCGTCCTGCCATTGGCCGTCGGCATCGCGATGGGCCAGACGAGTGCCGGGCTCGCGGTCGCAACCGGCGCGCTCAACACGATGTTCACCGACCAGCCCGGCCCGTACCGGCTGCGGATGCAGCGCATGTTGTTGGCGGCGTGCGCCGCTGGCGCCTCGGCGTTCGTGGCGATCCTGATCGGAGCGCATTCCGTGATGCTGGTGGCGGTGGTCGCGGTGGTCGCCTTCAGCGGTGGATTCGTCGTCGCGCTAGGGCCCATGGCCGCCCGGGTCGGATTGACCAGCCTGCTGGTGTTGCTGGTCATGGCCGACATGCGATTGCCAACGGCCAATGCCGGTGGCGTGGCGGCGTTGATCCTGGCCGGTGGGCTGCTGCAGATGCTGCTCGCGGTCGCGGCGTGGCCGCTACAGCGCTACCGGCCAGAACGCTTCGCCCTGGCCGAGGTCCTGTCGCAGCTGGCACGCACTGCGCGTCTGCGCCCCGACGCGTCGCAGCAGCCGCCGGTTTCCCAGGCGGCCCTCGAAGCACTGGTCATGTTGCATGGCGAACACCGCGCGCATGGCGCGGCCATGCAGTCGTTCCGCGTGCTTGCCGAAGTGTGCGAACGGGCGCGGATGGACCTGCTCTCGCTTGCGGATATTTTCGCGCGCCTGGGCAATGCCGATGCGCGACGACACCTGCAGGCGGTGCTGGACGAAGCCGCCGTGCAGCTGGCCGCG
>JBBSUF010000063.1:0-12827 GCA_038235185.1 Lysobacterales bacterium | reverse complement strand
GCCGGGTTGCGCGGGTCGTCTTCCGGAATTCCCGCTTCGACCTTGCCAACGAGGTCCGCGCCGACATCCGCACCCTTGGTGAAGATGCCGCCGCCAAGGCGCGCGAAGATCGAGATCAGCGACGCGCCGAAGGCCAGTCCAATCAGGGCGTGCAGCGCGGGTTCGCCGGTGAAGCCCATGTTCTGCAGCACCATCCAGTAGCCGGCAACGCCCAGCAGGCCCAGGCCGACGACCAGCATTCCGGTGATCGCGCCGCCGCGGAAAGCGACGTCCATGGCCGGGCCGATGCCGCGACGGGCGGCTTCTGCGGTCCGCACATTGGCGCGCACGGAGACGTTCATTCCGATGTAACCGGCCGCGCCCGACAGCACCGCGCCGATCAGGAACCCGATGCCGGTTTGCCAGTTCAGCGCAAACCCGATCACCACGAACAGCACCACGCCGGCGATGCCAATGGTCATGTACTGGCGGTTGAGGTAGGCGCGTGCGCCTTCCTGGATCGCCGCGGCGATCTGTTGCATGCGCTCGTTACCAGCGGACTGTGCCGTGATCCAGCGCGCGGAAATGATGCCGTAAAGGATCGCAAGTGCGGCGCAGGCCAGCGCCAGGTACAAACCATATTCAACCAGCATGAAACCCTCCCCAGAGTGGATGCCAAGTGGCAACCGGCCGACTATGGCACAGGCTCGAGGCAGGCGGAATCGTGTCACCCCGGTTCAGGGCTGGGTTCAGGAGGCCCATGCGAGCCTGCGCCCCTTGGTTTCATTGTCCGATGGAGATCTACATGCGTCCTGCCCTTCTGTTCATCGCCACTCTGTCGCTCGCGCCGATGCTGTCCATGGCGGCAGACCCTGCCCCGGAGATCAAACGTGATCCCGCCACCGCACAAGCGGTTGGCGTCGTGCACACACTGCGCACGATTCCCGAGGCCTGCACGCGGCTGGAAGGCCAGTTCACCGGCGACGCGGCGCAGCCGTACAAGCTCGACGTAGTGCAAACCAGTGCCAGCTGCCAGTCGCGGGCTCATTTCGTGGACGCTGCCAAGGCCAAGCCCAGTGCAGCCGATGGCTGGATCCTCAACGATCTGATCCGCGTGCCCAGTGCCGCGTGTCCGTCGCAGCAAGCCGCCGTCCGCGTGTGGCGCCGACCAGCCAACGTCGCCCCACCCAAGCTCGATGGTCAAGGCCGAGCACGCATCTACCTGGCGGACTCGGTTGCCAAGGCCAAGGCTGGTGATTTGGCGCGCGTGCCGATGTATGCGGCGTCGATGGTGATGGAAGGCAAGGCCTGCGGGAGTTGAAAAGCGGCCGGCTCCCGAAGGGCGTCTATGATGCGGTCTTCCCGGCAGCCGAGTGCGCATGATGAGCGAGCCAGAAAGCGAAAGATCTTCGGCGATCGACGAGCACGACGTCTGGAGCGGCAGTCCATCCCAGTGGCAGAACGTCGGTGCATGGGTGGCGTGCATCGCACTGATCCCGATTCCATGGGCGTTGTGGCGTGCGCTGGTGACGCGAGGGACGCGCTATGCGCTGACCGACCAGCGCCTCAAGGTCACCCGCGGCGTGTTCAACCGTGTCACTGACGATCTGGAGTTGTATCGGGTCAAGGACACGCATTTCCAGCAAACATTCTGGCAGCGGATGGTGGGCATCGGCGACATCGTCCTGAGCACCTCGGACACCACGACCCCCACCGTGGTGGTGGCGGATATCAAGGATGCCGAAAGCGTGCGCGAACGCGTGCGTGGGTTAGTCGAGCAGCGCCGTGATGCCAAGCATGTACGCGAACTCGACGTGGGGCATGAAGCGATCTAGAACCACCGGTCCAAGCGCTTCAGGCGTTCCAGGCTGGCAGTTTTTTCCGCAACTGGACATTCTTCAGTGCCACGTACCTTGGCAGTCCATCGCGCGCATACGTTGGGTATGCCTCGCCGCGAATCAGTGGTTCCAGGTATCGCCGCGCGGCCGCGGTAATTCCGTAGCCGTCCTTGCGGATGAAGTTGGCCGGCATCTTCTTTTCGCGATTGGCAACCTGGTCCAGGCTTGCAACCTCGATCTTCCAGCGATACGGCGTGTTGCCGGTGCGCATGATCACCGGCATCGTGGCATTCATGCCTTTCAAGGCGCACTGCACCGCGGCCTCGCCCACGGCCTGAGCCTGATCAAGATCGGTTTTCGAAGCGATATGGCGTGCCGAACGTTGCAGGTAATCCGGTAGCGTCCAGTGCACCTTGACCCCCAGCCGATCCTTGACCCGCGCCGCAAGGTGCGCGGCGACTCCACCAAGCTGCGCGTGGCCGAAGGAGTCCTTGCCCGCGCCCGCGTCGGCGACGAATGTCCCGTCGGCCCTGCGGATGCCTTCGCTGGCGACGACAACACACCATCCGACGCGCGCGACCACCGCTTGAACCTGGTCGATGAAGGCGTCCTCGTGATAGGCCCGCTCCGGGAACAGGATGATCTGCGGCGCGTCGTCCTTGTGTTGCGCAGCCAATCCCCCGGCCGCAGCGATCCACCCGGCATTGCGACCCATGGCTTCGTAGATGAAGACCTTGGTCGAGGTTTCCGCCATCGCCGCGACATCCAGCGCCGCCTCGCGTACCGACACCGCGGTGTATTTCGCCGCCGAACCGAAACCCGGGCAGCAATCGGTGACGGCAAGATCGTTGTCGACCGTCTTCGGCACGCCGATGCAGGTCAGCGGATAGCCAAATTCGGCCGCCAATCGCGATACCTTCAATGCCGTATCGGCCGAATCGTTGCCGCCGTTGTAGAGGAACCAGCGTACGTCATGGGCCTTGAACACCGCGAGCAGGCGTTCGTAGCGGACACGATCGTCCTCCAGCGACTTGAGCTTCAACCGACATGAACCGAACGCGCCGCCTGGCGTCTGCGCCAGACCGCGAATCGCGGCCAGCGATTCCTTCGAGGTGTCGATCAGTTCTTCGCGCAGCACACCCAGTATGCCGTTGCGGCCCGCCAGCACCTTGACGCCTCGCGCGCGCGCCGTCTGGATCACAGCGCTCGCAGTGGCATTGATGACGGCGGTGACGCCGCCCGATTGCGCATACAACAGGCTTCCAGCAGTCATCGGGGCGACTCCACGGCAAGTTTCAGGTGGTCATGCGGTAAGCTGGCCCGCCACTTGGCGGTCCCGCATGTCTCGGGGCAATGCCAGTGTAGGCTCGGTCAATGCCGAGCCGTCGTGAGCGGCCGAGCGCTCTGCCTCGACCGTCCGATTCAACTCCTGGAGTCATCGATGCGATTGGTTTTGTTGGGCGCGCCGGGTTCCGGCAAAGGCACGCAGGCAACACGCCTGAAGGACCACCTGCAGGTGCCGCACATCTCCACTGGCGACCTGTTGCGCGCCGAAGTGGCCGCTGGCAGCAAGCTCGGGCTTGCGGCGAAGGAAATCATGGCGCGCGGGGATCTGGTCTCCGACGAGATCCTGCTCGGCATGCTGGAGGCGCGTTTCTCGCGGCCTGACACAGATAACGGCTTCATCCTCGACGGCTACCCGCGCAACCTGGCGCAAGCTAGCGCACTTGGTGGACTGCTGGCGCGCATCGGCCAGCCGATCGATCGTGCCGTCCAGCTCGACGTCGACAGTGAATTGCTGGTCCAGCGCATCGCGGGTCGTGCGAAAGCCGAGGGTCGCGCCGACGACAATCCCGAATCCGTGCGCAAGCGGTTGGACATCTATGCGCAACAGACCGCGCCAGTCGTCGATTACTACCGGCAGCACGGAATGCTGGCCATGGTCGATGGGGTCGGCACACTGGACCAGGTGTTCACCCGCATCGTGGAAGCCATCGCGCCTTCGGTCGAGGTTGGCTGACGCTTCCGACGCATGAAACTCCACATCCTTGGCATCGCCGGCACCTTCATGGGCGGCGTCGCCGCACTGGCGCGGGAACTGGGACACGTTGTCGAAGGCAGCGACCAGGCTGTCTATCCACCGATGTCCACGCAGCTGGAAACGCTCGGCATCGCGCTGCGCCAGGGATATGCGCCGGACAATATTTCAAGCGACTGCGATGAGGTCATCGTCGGCAACGCACTTTCGCGGGGCAATGCCGCGGTCGAGCAGGTGCTGGACGATGGCCGCAAATACACCTCAGGCGCGCAATGGCTGGCGGAAAACGTCCTGCCCGGCCGCGACACCATCGCGGTCGCCGGCACCCACGGCAAGACCACCACCACCACGATCCTCACGTACCTGTTGCAGGCCGCGGGTCGCGAACCCGGCTTCCTGATCGGCGGCGTCGCCGAGGATTTCGGTGCGTCAGCGCGCGTTGGATCCGGGCGCGAGTTCGTGGTCGAAGCCGACGAATACGACACGGCGTTCTTCGACAAGCGCAGCAAGTTCGTGCACTACCGTCCGCTGGTGGCGATCCTCAACAACCTCGAATACGACCACGCCGACATCTTTCCCGATGTAGCCTCGATCCAGCGCCAGTTCCATCATTTCGTACGAACGGTGCCGCGCCGTGGTCGATTGATCGTCAACGGCGAGGACGCGCATCTGGCGCAAGTGCTGGCGATGGGGTGTTGGACGCCGGTTGAACGGTTTGGCCTGGATGGAAGTAATTACAACTGGACCGCTCGTCTGATCCGCGACGATGGCGGCGCGTTCGTGGTGGTTCACGATGGTATCGACATCGGTGAAGTGCATTGGCCCCTGCTCGGCCGCCACAACGTGATGAATGCACTCGCGTCGATCGCCGCAGCCAACGCAGCCGGCGTGGATGTTGCTTCGGTGCTGCCGTCGCTCGCCGATTTCCGCAGCGTCAAGCGCCGCATGGAACTGATCGGCGAATGCGACGGCATCACCGTCTATGACGATTTCGCGCATCATCCGACCGCGATCGCCACCACGCTTGCAGGCCTGCGCGCCAAAGTCGGCGACGCACGCATCGTGGTCGCGATGGAGCCGCGCAGCAATTCCATGCGCATGGGTGCACATGCCGATGCGCTGGCACCATCGCTCGCCGATGCCGATCTCGTCGTCTTCCTTCAGCGCACGGAACTGGCATGGGATGCGAGCAACGTGGTCGGCGCGTTGCGTGGCTATGGGGTCGCCGCACCGACGGTCGATCAGCTGATCGCCGAGCTGCGCGCCAGCGTGCGCGCCGGCGACCATGTCGTGTTCATGTCCAACGGCGGATTCGATGGCGCGCCGCGGCGGTTCCTCGCCGCGCTGCAGGCTCGATGAAGCACGCGGGAGCGATCGAAATCCAGGCGCTCAAGGCCGACAGCTTTGGGCGTATTGCGCTGATGCGTGGCGACGACGGCATGTTCGTCCGACGTGACCTGCGCCATGTGCCTTTGTGGTTGCGCCTGCCCGCATGGTGGCTGGCGCGACGTGAGGCACTTGCGTTGCGCTGCATCGCGGGGATGCAGGCAACGCCACAACTGCTGCGCTGGGATGGCCGTGTGCTTGATCGTAGCTACATGGCTGGTGATGCGATGTACCAGCGGCCGCCCCACGGCGACATTGTCTATTTCCACAAAGCACGCCGCCTGCTGCAGTCGCTGCATCGTCGTGGCATGGCCCACAACGATCTTGCCAAGGAAGCCAACTGGCTGGTGCTTGACGATGGCAACCCGGCGCTGATCGATTTCCAGCTTGCGATGCGCGGCCATCCGCGTTCGCGCTGGATGCGATTGCTTGCCCGCGAAGACCTGCGTCATCTTCTCAAGCACAAACGCACCTATTGCCCAGGCGCGTTGACGCCCATTGAGCGACACGTGTTGCGACGCCACTCCTGGTTGCGCGATGCATGGTTCGCCACTGGCAAGCCTGTATACCGCTTCGTGACGCGCAAACTGCTGCATTGGGAAGACAATGAAGGCCAAGGGCCCAAGGCATGAATCGGCAATGGCCCGGAATGGAACTATTGAATTGAGCTACGAGGACTGATCGATGAACACCCTGTCCGGCAAGACCCTCTTCATCACCGGCGCCTCGCGCGGGATCGGCCGTGCGATCGCGTTGCGAGCCGCTCGCGATGGCGCCAACGTCGCGATAGCCTCGAAATCCGACGTCGCCAATCCCAAACTTCCCGGCACCATCCACAGCGTTGCGGCCGAAGTCATCGCAGCGGGCGGGCAGGGACTGGCCTTGCGATGTGACATCCGCGAAGAAGACCAGGTGCGCGCCGCGGTCGCGGCCACCGTCGACACGTTTGGCGGCATCGACATCCTGGTCAACAACGCCAGCGCGATCTGGTTGCGCGGGACGCTGGACACGCCGATGAAGCGCTTCGACCTGATGCAGCAGGTCAATTCCCGCGGAAGTTTTTTGTGCGCGCAGGCGTGCCTGCCGTGGCTGTTGCAAGCGCCGAATCCGCACATCCTGACGCTCGCACCGCCACCCTCGCTCGATCCCAAGTGGTGGGGGGCGCATACCGGGTACACGCTGGCGAAGATGGGCATGAGCTTCGTGACGCTTGGGCTTGCGGCGGAGTTCGGGCCACAGGGCGTCGCCGTCAATGCGCTATGGCCGCGCACCGTCATTGCCACAGATGCGATCAACATGATCCCGGGCGTCAATCCGGCATGGTGCCGCACGCCGGCAATCGTCGCCGATGCCGCGCACGCGGTGTTGGTGCGGTCGCCGCGCGATTGTTCCGGCAAGTTCCTGATCGACGAGGATGTCCTGCGCGATGCGGGTGTCACGGATTTTTCGCAATATGCGGTCGATCCTTCGCAACAATTGCTTCCGGATCTGTTCCTTGACTGACGCGCCATTGATCCAAGCCGAGGACTCAACGATGCGATACCTGCACACGATGGTACGCGTGCGCGATCTCGATGATTCGCTGCGTTTCTTCTGCGAAGGTCTTGGTCTTCGCGAGACTCGACGGATGGAAAACGCACAAGGGAAATTCACCCTGGTGTTCCTGACGGCCTCAGATAGCCCCGATGCCGAGATTGAACTGACATATAACTGGGACGCCGACGAGGACTACGGCAGCGCCCGCAACTTTGGCCATCTTGCCTTCCGTGTCGACGACATCTACGCGTTGTGCAAACACCTGCAATCAATGGGCATCACCATCAGCCGCCCGCCGCGCGATGGGCACATGGCATTCGTGCGCTCGCCGGACCTGGTGTCGGTCGAGTTGCTTCAGAAGGGCGATGCATTGCCGCCGCAGGAGCCGTGGGTATCGATGCCGAATACCGGCGTTTGGTAGGGTGGGCCCCGGCCCACCAGCTTGTGCGTGCGTAATGGTGGGCTTGAGCCCACCCTACGACAGTGCCTGCTCGAAATCCGCGATCAGGTCATCGACATGCTCTAACCCGACCGAGACCCGCAGCAGGTTCTGCGGCGACACTGGATTGGGTCCTTCGACCGAGGCGCGATGCTCGACGAGCGATTCGCATCCGCCGAGCGAGGTTGCATTGGTAAACAGACGTAGTCGGCCTGCGACGGCAAGTGCATCTTCGCGGCCGCCCCGTAGAAGGATGCTCAGCATGGCGCCAAAATCCGACATCTGTCGGTCGGCGATCGCGTGGCCGTGGTGCGCCGCAAGGCCCGGATAATTCACCTGCTCGACTGCCGGATGGGACGACAGGAATTCGGCCAGCATGCGTGCATTGGCGCAGTGCAACGCCATTCGAGCCGGTAGTGAGCGGCAGCCGCGCAGCGTCAGCCACGCACTGAAGGGCGACAGCACCGCGCCCGTGATATGGCGGCGATGCGCTACGCGCTCATACAACGCATCTCTGTGCTTGAACACCAGCGCGCCACCAAGCACGTCGCTGTGGCCGCCAAAATATTTTGTCGTTGAATGCATGGCCACGTCCGCACCCAGTGTCAACGGCCGCTGCAGCACGGGCGTGGCGAAGGTGTTGTCACACGCAAGCAGGGCGCCGTGTCGATGCGCGATTTCCGCCAGTGCCGCGATGTCACAGATCTTCAGTTGCGGGTTGGACGGCGTTTCCGCCCAGAGCAGCGCGACCGATTCTCTGCAGGCGGATTCGACCGCTTGCAGGTCCGCAAAATCGATGGCGATGGCAGTGATGTCGCGCTCGGGCAGGAATTCCCGCGCTAGAAAACGCAGGCCGCTATAGCAGTCATCGGGGATGAGGATGCGTGCGCCGTTCGGCAACGACTCGAGCAGTCCCGTGATCGCCGCCATGCCCGAGGCATACGCCAATGCGGCAGTTCCATCTTCCAGCGCTGCAAGCACGGTTTCCAGTCGATCCTGCGTGGGGTTGCCTTCGCGCTGGTATTCGTAGCCGGCGATGCGCGTGCCATCGGCCCCGTGCTTGAAGGTGGTCGCCAGGTGGATGGGCGGCGCGACGGCGCCCGTTTCCAGATCCGGTTCGGCGCCGGCCTGCACGGCCAGGGTTGCAAGATGCCATCCGCTTGACACGCTCATGACATCATCCTTTGGCGATCTGGAAAGCTTCGCGCGCAGCTTGTAGGGTCGCGGCGATGTCGGAATCGCCATGCGCGCTGGACATGAATCCGGCCTCGAATGCGGATGGAGCGAAATACACCCCGCGCTCCAGCATCGCGTGGAAAAACCGGTTGAACGCAGCTGTGTCGCAGGCGATTGCCTGTGCATAGGTGTCGACGCGACCGGCACTGAAGAAGATGCCGAACATGCCACCGATGCGATTGGTCGAGAAGGCCACTCCAGCGTCGCGTGCAGCCTGCTCCAGCCCATCACACAGCATGTTTGTCTTGCGCTCGAGGGCGTCATGAAATCCCGGCGCCTGGACCAGTTCCAGCATCGCCAGTCCTGCCGCCATCGCCACGGGGTTACCACTGAGGGTGCCTGCCTGGTAAACCGGACCACTCGGCGCGATCTGCTCCATCAGTTCGCGGCGACCGCCGTATGCGCCCACCGGCATGCCACCACCGATGATCTTGCCAAAGGCGCTGAGGTCCGGCGTCAAGCCGTAGCGCGCCTGCGCGCCGCCCAGTGCAACACGGAATCCGGTCATGACTTCGTCGAAGATCAACAGCGTGCCGTGTTGCGTGCACAGGTTGCGCAGGTGCTCGAGGAAACCATCGCGGGGCGGCAGGCAGTTGGCGTTTCCAACCACGGGTTCGATGATCATGCCGGCGATATCGTCGCCACAGGTGTCGAACATCGCCGTGGCGGCATCGAAGTCGTTGTAGGGAAGTGTCAACGTCAAGTCGGCCAATGCCTTCGGCACGCCTGGCGATGTCGGCACGCCGAACGTCAAGGCACCGCTGCCCGCCTTGACGAGGAACGAATCCCCGTGGCCGTGGTAGCAGCCCTCGAATTTGACGATGCGCACGCGCCCCGTCGCACCACGTGCCAGCCGGATCGCCGACAACGTCGCCTCGGTGCCCGAATTGACCATGCGCACCATCTCGCAACCCGGAACCAGTCGCGCGATGGTCTCGGCCATCGTGACTTCCAGCGGATTGGGCGTGCCGAAACTCAAGCCGTCGCGCGCGGTACGAACCACCGCATCGAGCACTGCCGGATGATTGTGGCCGACGATCATCGGCCCCCACGAGCCGACGTAGTCAATGTAGCGATTACCGTCGACGTCAATCAGGTGCGCACCTTCGGCGCGTTGCACGAAGAACGGCTCACCGCCCACCGACTTGAATGCGCGCACCGGCGAATTGACGCCACCCGGCATCAACGCCTGGGCGCGGGTGAACAAGGCATGCGAGCGATGTGTGTCCATGATCTTCCGGAGGATCGAAGGTGGGTGGTCAATCAAACAACGCGGCATATGCGCGTGTCGTGGCTAGAGGATCGGGCGCGTCGAAGATCCCGCTGATCACTGCGATCAAGTCGGCTCCTGCAGCAATCACGATATGCGCATTGTCAGGCGTTATGCCGCCGATCGCCACTTGCGGCAGCCCCAGGGCCTGCGTTTCGCGCAACAACTCGATCGGTGCACGGCGAGCCTGCGGCTTGGTCGTCGACAAGAAAAACGCGCCGAAGGCCAGGTAATCCGCACCTGCCGCCGTCGAATACTGCGCGAGCGCCGCATCGTCATAGCAAGACACCCCGATGAGGGCGTTAGGGCCCAGCAGGATCCGTGCGGCCGTGATCGCGGCGTCGTGTTCACCCAGGTGCACGCCGTCGGCGCCAACTTCGGCGGCCAGCACTGCATCGTCGTTGACGATGAATGGCACGTGGGCATCGCGGCAAGCAAGCCGCAAGGCATGTGCCTGCCGTTGGCGTTGCACGGTGACACCAAGTGTGTTGCGATATTGAAGACACGCGACATGCGGCAACAGCGGCACGACCCGCGCCAGCAAGCGCGCGTCGTCAGGCTCTTCGGGCGTGATCAGGTACACGCCACGCGGTAGTCGGTGGGAAGGCGTCGGATTCATGCCATGTTTGCTGGATGCCACGCTTCATTATCGTGCTTCCGGTGACTTCCGGCAGCGCGCCAGTGATGGGACAATGGCGGCCCGCGATGATCCTGAAGCCGATGAACGAGTCTGTTACCGCCACCGCCACCGCCTTTCGCACCTGGATGTGTGTCGTCTGCGGTTTCATCTATGACGAAGCGGCGGGGCTGCCGGAAGAAGGCATCGCCGCGGGCACCCGTTGGGACGACATCCCCGACACCTGGACGTGCCCGGATTGCGGAGTCACCAAGGATGATTTCGAGATGATGCTGCTCTGACTGGCCTGTCGCCTGTTAGTTGGGTTTCGCACCCTGGATCATTTCGATGACGCGTTCGCGCAACGAGCCCGAGTCGGGCGCTTGCGGATGCAGCTGCAGGTAACGACCCAGGTCTTGCCGCGCGCCATGGTGATGCCCGAGTTTGAAATAGCCGAGACCGCGATCGCGCAACGCTTCGGCATTGTCCGGCGCCAGCTTGAGCAGCCGATCCGCGCAGCGCACTGCACGCGCCCAGTCGTCCTGTTCAACGTAGACACCATGCAGGTTGCGCAGCATGCGCATCAGCATCGAGCGGTTCGATGCTGGATCGAGAATCCGGAACAAGGCTTCGTCATTGGGCATTTCCCCACCCAGATGCGGTCGGGCGCGCTGGCGCAATTCATCTTCGTCCAATGGGCGTCCGCGGTTGAACGGATCCATCACCAGCACGCCGTCGTCGATCGGCAATCGCACCAGGAAGTGCCCGGGGAACGACACGCCGTCAAGCGGCACGCCTAGCCGTCGGGCGACTTCCATCTGCACCATTGCCAGTGAAATCGGATTACCGAGCCGGCGTTCGAGCACTTCATTGAGATAGCTGTTGCGAGGATCGTAATAGGCGTCGTGGTTGCCTGCGAAGCCCGCGTCGTCGAATAGATGGCGGTTGATCGCCTGAATTTTCAGGGTGCTTGTAGTGACCGAATCGATTTCGCCGCGCAACTGCTGGACATGACCCTGCACCATGTCGTCGTACAGCGCTGCATCCAGCGAAGGGTATTCATCGCTTGCAATCAGCAAGGCCGTGGCCAGTAATGGCACGTTGTCGTCGTCTAGCCCGGCGAGCGAATTCCAATCAGGAAGGGTTGTATCTGCATGCATGTTTGAAGACTGCGCCGCCTGGCAACACGGCGCAAGCATTTCTCCATCAGCTGTTCAATGCGCGATCGTAATGTGCGGATCAATCCGCAGTTGCATGCCATTGTGCAATGCAAGTTTCGCTGCTTGGCCTGCGTTGAGCTCAAGCACGTATCGCGCAGGCGCATCGCTTGGATAAGGTGGGCATGCGTCCCCAAGCGAGCAGGGCGGCACATCGCGTTGTTGCGACACCAGCAAGCGCGCATTATCGAAATAGAGGATGTCCAGCGGGATGTGGGTGTTCTTCATCCAGTAGGCGAGCGGCTCCTGGCGTTCATGCACGAACAACATTCCGTGATCCGCGGCGAGTTCGTCGCGGAACATAAGGCCCTTTTCGCGCTGGGCGTCGGTATTGGCGATTTCGACGTTGTAGCGCTTGCCGCCGAGCTCTACCCATGAGCCGCCGCTCGCGCAGCCGGTAAGAGTCAGCAGGCTGTAAAAAATCAGTTTTCCAATGGCGTTCATCGAAATTCCAGGAAGATGCAGGTAGCTGAACCTTCGAACACGCATCAACGCCAGTCAAGAACATGGCCCCTTCCCAAATTGCGGCCTGCCGTGCACAATGCGCGCCCTGCCTGGTGGCGCTAAACGCACCTCCGTCGGGAACGAAAAAAGCCCTCACAAGGTGTTGACGTTCCCCAAAAGGCATGTATGATGTGCGGCTCGGTCAGGCACTACGGTGCAGGCCAAGGGATCAGGCGCTGAGGCCGTTCCCGATGATCTTTGACAGTGTGCGCAGGTGACTTGTGCGGGCGTCTGGCGGGTGGATGACTGTCCATTTGCAGACGTTCGTAACAGAGTCTCCAAATCAATTCAAGAAAGCATGAAAATGCAAGTAATCGAGTAGTGATGGGGCTTTGGACGAACACTGCACTCAAGCAATTGGCAACACCTTTATCGGTGAAGCCGCAAAACTTAAGTGAAGAGTTTGATCCTGGCTCAGAGTGAACGCTGGCGGCAGGCCTAACACATGCAAGTCGAACGGCAGCACAGAGGAGCTTGCTCCTTGGGTGGCGAGTGGCGGACGGGTGAGGAAAACGTCGGAATCTGCCTATTTGTGGGGGATAACGTAGGGAAACTTACGCTAATACCGCATACGACCTACGGGTGAAAGCGGAGGACCTTCGGGCTTCGCGCAGATAGATGAGCCGACGTCGGATTAGCTAGTTGGCGGGGTAAAGGCCCACCAAGGCGACGATCCGTAGCTGGTCTGAGAGGATGATCAGCCACACTGGAACTGAGACACGGTCCAGACTCCTACGGGAGGCAGCAGTGGGGAATATTGGACAATGG
>JBBSUF010000062.1:0-13512 GCA_038235185.1 Lysobacterales bacterium | reverse complement strand
GACGCCAGCCTGGTGGCTTTGTCCGGCGGCACTCCGACCGCGCGGAACAAGCCGGCCAGCAGCGTGGGATCGGCGGCGTTGATGTCGATCTTGCCCTGCTCGTCCTGCACCCGGACGTCGACCGCACTGCCGGCGTATTGCCAATGATACGTGCGCCCGTCGGCCAGCCAGCGACGCCGGGGATCGGTATCATCGATCCGCACCAGCGCCATCTCGATCCCGGCGCGTGCGGCCTCCCCGGCCACCTCGCCACGGCTGAGCACGCGCTCCTGCAGCCGCTCGATGCGCGCGCTCAACGCAAACGCCCCGATCAGCGAAGCCAGCAATGCGATCAGCCACATGACAAGCAGCAGGGCGGCGCCCCGCAGATGACGTCCAGATGCAGACCATGGAGAGGCGTTCCCCTGGAAAGCTGGATGCTCGATTCGCAACTGTGCACATGCCTTCATTTCAGTAGCACGCCTAACGGCGATGTCGTCCCACCACTGGCGACCGGCAAGGCGATGATCAGCTCCGGCCATGCCTTGCCCACGGCCGGCACGACCTTGACCGAGACCTGCAGCGGCAGCCGGTCCGATTGCGTCCAGCGCTCTTCCCATGGGCCGAGTCCACCGTCTGCATCGATGGCACGGTAGTGGAACTGCACATCAGCCAGGCCATCGGCCAGCGATTCGGGCTTGCGCGGTGAGTCTTCGGTGACTTCGACGGCGTTCTGCACCATGCCGAAGGCGACCTCCAGCCGCACGTTGTTGCGCTCCCTGCCCACCACCGAAATGTCGTGCAGGTACGGACCGCCACGCCCCAGGTAATCGGGCAGGTCGGCGACGAAGCGCATGCGGTCCATTTCACCGATGAATCGGATCGGGACTCCTGTCTCTGGATCCTGGGAAAAACTAATCGCACGTGCCGAAGAGATGCGCCCGCGCAGGAAGCTGGCCACCGCGCGCATGCGCTGGTTGCGCTGGGCCAGGACTTCACTGCGGTTGACGGTGTTGGTGGCCGCACTCAGCGTCGCGAACCCCAGCGCCAGCGCTGCTGCCAACAACGCGGTGGCAAGCAGGACTTCGATCAACGTGAAGCCGGCCGCGCTGGTGCCATTGCTGCCAAATCGGTTGGAGGCCGCACGGCTGTGCCGCGTGGCTGGATTGAAGCCGTGCATGAGGAGGCTTGTTGACGTCGGCGTCGGCATCGCGATCACGGCGCCGTCGGCACGGTATCGGAGCGGCTGAGCCGCAGGGTCTTCATCTGCAGACGTTGCGCGGCCTGCGGGCCCCACTCCATCTGCAAACCGATCTCGAACAGCTGTGCGCCATCGGCGGTCGTGGCGGGCTTGATGGCACCGGCTTCGACATATGGATGAACATCAAGCGTCCAGTGGTAGCGGCCGTCCTCGAAATCGCCGCTGCGCGATCCCGCCGACAGCGGCGTCCCGACGCCAGCCTGGTCGAGGAGCGATTGCGCGTACAACGACGCGCGCCCGGCGCCGTCGGCCCAGTGCACCTGACGCGCCGCGCTGGACAGGCTGCCGAGCAGCAAGGTCAGTGCCAGCGCGAGCAGCGCAAAGGCGACGATGACTTCGATCAGGGTGTACCCCCGCATGGAGGACGGTCGGCCCGCGACGATGTGCAAGCCGTCGGCACGGGCCTTGGACGTCGGCAGCCGGGTTTCGGCTTTCAACCTGCCGGCAACACGACCAGGTCCCCCGACTCCCAACTCCAGACTCCCGGGTCGCGGCGTCATGGCGTCGCCGCTCCATGGGTGATTTCGACCTGCCCGGTCAGCCAGGTGACATCGACATTCCACACCGCAGTGCCCGAGGTCAGCTGGATCCGGCCGCCGGTCGCGGCGCCGTCGGGGAAGAACTGGATCGCGCCGATGCCATTCGCGGGTTGTACTTCGCGTGCGCCGAAAAAGGCGATGCCCAGCTTCGCGGGAATCTCGCCGTGGTGACGCTTGGGCGCCTGCCAGGTGTGCGCGTGCGGGTCGATGACGAACCGCTGCGTGGTGCCGGTCTGGATCGCCTCGGCACGGGTATAGCGCAGGTTCGATGCGATCTGCTTGGCCGCGGCCTTGAGTTGCATGCCCTTGAATCCACCGCCCATCGCCGATGCCGCCAGCACGCTGGCCAGCCCGATGATCGCCATCACCACGATGATTTCGAGCAGCGTGAATCCGCGCTGCGCTGACGCCGGCGTCACGACAGGGTCCGCGCCGTCGCCACGGCCTGCGTCACTCGCCAGCCGAATGCTCGTCATCGACCACGTCCCGGCTCGTGTGATCGCGTTGCTATTGATACTTGATGTCGGCGTCGACGCTGGTGCCGCCAGGCTTGCCATCCGCACCCAGGCTGATCAAGTCGAACGGCTGCCCGTCGCCGGGAACGGTGTACTGGAACGGATGCTTCCACGGGTCATTCAATTCGGCGGCCTTTGAATAGGGGCCGAGCCAGCCCGTGCTGCTGCCGGGCGCGGTGACCAGTTCGTCCAGTGAGGCCGGCAGGCTTCCGGTGTCGTTTTCGAACTGCTGGATCTTTTCCGCCATCGTCTGCACCTGGGCTTTGGCCAAGTTGACTTTGGCGCGATCGCTGCCGCCGAGGATGCGGCTGGCGGCGAAGGCGACGATTCCGCCGATCAGCACCAGCACGACGATGATTTCGATCAGGGTGAAGCCTCGCTGCGATCGGATTCGGCCTGCCGGAGAAATGATGCCGTCGACACGGCCGATACAACGCAGTCGCTCGGAGCGTTCGTATTTGGACACATCACGACCGGCACCATGCCGAATCTGGAATCGTCGATTGCACATCAGCTTGTTCTCTCCTTGTTCTTGCATGTTCCAACGGTTGGGCGTGCCGCCTATCCAATCACATTGGTGAGACCGTAGATCGGGACCAGCACGGACATGATGACGATGCCGACGATGCCTGCCAGCAGCAGCGTCACCGCCGGTACCAGCGCCGCCAGCATGCGATCCATCGCCAGCGAGGTTTCCTGCTCGAACGTGTCGGCCGTCTTGAGCAGCATGATATCCAGTGCGCCTGACTCTTCGCCGACTTGGATCATCTGCAGCGCGAGCCGCGGAAACAACTTGCCCTTGGCCAGCGCGGCCGACAGGCCAAGTCCGTTCTTGACGTCTTCCGCCGCGGCTTCGACAGTGTCAGCAAGCGCTCGGTTCCCCAACACATTGCGACCGATACCCAGCGCTGCCAGCAGCGGCACGCCATTTTTCAGCAGGGTGCCCAACGTACGCGCCAGCCGCGCGGTTTCGAGCTTGGCGATCAGGGGGCCGGCAAACTTCTTGCCAAGGATCCATGCATCGAAACGCGCACGGAACACCGGATCGCGTCGCTTGCGATCCACCCACCAGCCCAGCAGCACCGGGATCGCCAGCATCACGATCCACCAGGTACGCACCAGCATGCCGATGCCCAGCACGATCTTGGTGAACCACGGCAACGGTGCGTCGAGGCTGTCGTACATCGCCGCGAACTGTGGCACCACGAAACCGAGCAGGAACATCAGCGACAGACCCACCATCACCAGCAGGATCGTCGGATAGATCATTGCATTGATGACCCGACCGCGCATCGCGCTGCTGCGTTCCAGGTAGTCGGCCAGCCGCAACAGGGTCTCGTGCATGCTGCCGCCGGCTTCCCCGGCGCGAACCATGTTGATGTACAGCCTCGAAAACGTGCCGTGCTGGCGTTCCAGCGCGGTCGACAACGCCGTGCCGCCGCGCACGGCGTCGCGGATGTCGGTGATGGTGCGTTTGGCGACCTCGTCCTCGGGCAACTCCAAGAGGATGGTCAATGCTCGATCCAGTGGCTGCCCTGCGCCAAGCAACGTTGCCAACTGTTGCGTGAACTGCACCAGCCGCTCACCTGCGAAGGGCTTGGGTTTGAGCAGCGCGCGCCATGTCGATTCGCCGCCGCCTTCGCTGGCCAGCCGCGCCTCGACCGGCAGGTGTCCCTGCTCCTGAAGGCGCAGGACCACTTCCGAATCGTTCGCGGCCTCCATCTGGCCATCGAGCATTTCACCGCGCGAGTTGAGGGCTTTGTAGTTGAAGAGAGGCATGCGCTCAGGCGTCTTCCGTCACGCGCAACACTTCCTCGATCGTCGTCATCCCCGCCATCGCCTTGATGATGCCGTCCTCGTACATGGTGCGCATGCCGGAGTTGCGGGCGAGCTGTTCGAGTTCGCCCATGCCGGCGTGGCGCATCACCGCGCGTCGCAACTCATCATTCATGACCATGAACTCCATGATCGTGGTGCGGCCCTGGTAACCGGTAGGCGCGATGGCCGATCCGCGCGGGCGATACAGGAAGATCTCGCCCTCGGGCTGATGGCGGCGCAGCGAGAATTTTTCGATTTCCTCCGGCGACGCCGGATATTTTTCCGCGTGCGTCGGCTCCAGGCGGCGCACCAGGCGTTGCGCGAGGATGCCGTTGATGGTCGACGTCAGCAGGTAATCCTCCACGCCCATGTCGAGCATGCGGGTGATGCCGCCGGCGGCGTTGTTGGTGTGCAGCGTCGACAACACCAGGTGGCCGGTGAGCGCCGACTGGATCGCGATCTTCGCGGTTTCCTGGTCGCGCATTTCGCCAATCATGATGATGTCCGGATCCTGGCGCACGATGCTGCGCAATGCGTGCGCGAAGTCGAGGCCGATTTGCGGTTTCGCCTGGATCTGGTTGATGCCTTCGATCTGGTATTCAACCGGATCCTCGACGGTGATGATCTTGACGTCGGGCGTATTGAGCTTGCTCAGGGCGGTGTATAGCGTGGTGGTCTTGCCCGAGCCGGTCGGCCCCGTCACCAACAGGATTCCGTGCGGCTGCTCCAGCACTTTCTGGAACTGCGGCAGGAAATGATTGGTGAAACCCAGCCGCTCGAAATCCAGCACCACGGTCTCGCGATCGAGAAGGCGCATCACGACCGATTCGCCATGCGCAGTCGGTACGCTGGATACGCGCAGGTCCAGTTCCTTGCCCTGCACGCGCAGCATGATGCGTCCGTCCTGCGGCAATCGGCGCTCGGCGATGTTGAGCTTGGCCATGATCTTGATGCGGCTGATCACGGCGGCGGTAAGGTTCTGCGGTGGGCTTTCGCCCTCTTCCAGCACGCCGTCGATGCGGTACCGCACCTTCAGCCGGTTCTCGAACGGCTCGATATGGATATCCGAAGCACGCAATTCCACCGCACGCTGGATGACAAGGTTGACCAGCCGGATCACTGGCGCTTCGGACGCGAGGTCGCGCAGGTGCTCGACGTCGTCCATGTCGCCGGATTCGCCTTCGGCGGTTTCGACGATCGCGCCCATCGCGCTGCGACCCTGGCCGTGCCAGCGCTCGATCAGGTCATCGATTTCCGAACGCAGCGCGACCTGCGCGCGCACGTCGCGCTGCGTTGCCAGGCGGACTGCATCCAGCGCGTACACATCCTGCGGATCTGCGACAAGGACGTCGAGATAGGTGTCGTTTTCGGCGATCGGCACGATGTGGAACTGCTTCATGAATTTCGGCGACAGCAGGACCGATTCAGGCGGTAATTCCGGCGCATCCTTGGCGCTGACCAGTGGCAGGTCCAGCACCGCGGCCGCGGTCTCGGCATGGTCGCGTTCGGACACCAGCCCAAGGCGCGCCAGCAAGGTCAACAGGCTGCCGCCGGTCTCTTCCTGCAACCGCCGCGCACGCACCAGGTCGGCATCCTTCAGGCGGCCTTTGGCCAGCAATGCCGCCACCACGCGCTCATCGGCAGTGGCGTCAATGCCCTCGTTGTCGGGAATTTCGTTCAGGATGGCGTTCATTGCCACTCTTCCAATGAATATCCGACTTTAACAGGAGACCGCTGTCCGCCCGTTGGCTGGTGTCATCCCAATTACCCCAGCGCGACACGCGCGTTGCGGAACATCCGCATCCACGGTGAATCGGTCATCGAGTCCTGCCCAGACCCCGCGCGTCCCGACCATGCGCCGGGCGCCCAACTGTAATTGGCAACGCGCAGCGTGCGTTCGGGGTGTGGCATGAGGATGGTGACCCGCCCATCGTCGGTGGTGAGTCCGGCGATGGCGTCGTGAGAACCGTTCGGGTTGGCCGGATAGGCCGTGGCGATGCTGCCGTCGCCATCGACGAAACGCAACGACACCCGTGCAGCCGATGCCGCATCAACCGTGTCGAAACAGGCGCGACCTTCGCCATGCGCGACCGCCACCGGAAGTCGCGATCCGGCCATGCCCTGCAGGAACAGCGACGGCGATTCGACAACCTCCAGGAGTGCCAATCGCGATTCGTACTGCTCACTTCGATTGCCCAGGAATTGCGGCCAGTGGCTGGCACCGGGAATGATCTGCTTCAGTTGCGACAGCATCTGGCAACCATTGCAGATCCCCAGGGCGAAGCTATCCCCGCGCGCGAAGAATTGGGCGAAGGAATCCCGCAATTCGGGGCGTTCCAGGATCGATGTCGCCCAACCTCGTCCAGCGCCGAGCACGTCGCCATAGCTGAAACCACCGCAGGCAACAAAACCGGCGAAGTCCTGCAGCCGCGCACGTCCGGCGATCAGGTCGCTCATATGCACGTCGATCGCGGAAAAACCTGCGCGGTCGAACGCCACCGCCGTCTCGATCTGGCTGTTGACTCCCTGCTCGCGCAGGATTGCGACGCGCGGTCGTGCGCTGCCAATGTTAAGAGACGCAGCGATGCATGGCGCCGCGATGTCATCGGCCGGATCGAACGTCAACACCGGCTGCAGGCCAGGCGCATCGAAACGTCGCACTGCTGCGCGCTCCTCGTCGGCGCAATCGGGGTTGTCGCGCAACCGCTGCATCGCGTGCGTGACCGCCCACCAGGCGTCGAACAATGCATCCCAGCGCCACTCCGCCAGCACGTCGCCGTTGCTGCGCACGCGGATGGTCGATGACGTGGTTGGGCGCGCCACCCGCTGCGCGCAATCGATCAGGCCGTGGCGCGCGACCATGTCCGCGAATTCGGCACGATTCTCGCTGTCGACCTGCACGATCGCGCCGAGCTCCTCGTTGAACAGCGCGCGGAAGGGATCGTCGCCCCAGCCATCCAGGGTGATGTCCAGTCCCAGGTGCGAGCAAAAGGCCATCTCGCACAATGCCGCAAATGCGCCGCCGTCGGAGCGGTCGTGATAGGCGAGCAGCAGGCCCGCGTCGCGCGCATCACGGATCAATTCAAAGAAGGCGCGCAGGCGTTGTGGATCGTCGAGGTCAGGCACTCCAAAGTCGGTCGCACCAAAGTTAGAGCCGTCGCCTGCGAACGCGGGCATTGCGCCGACCTGCCCCGCAAGCGGATGGCACTGCGCCAGGATCGATCCGCCGAGCCGCTGCTTGCCACCACCCAGGCCGATCAGCCACAACTCCGATTCGCCTTGGCGCGACAACAGCGGCGTCAATTGCGCGCGCGTGTCCGTAACCGGCGCGAAGGCGGTGACAATCAGCGAGACCGGCGACACCGATTTCTGCGCCACCCCATCTGCCGTCCACTGCGCCTGCATCGACAACGAATCCTTGCCGACTGGAATGCTCAGGTCGATCTGCGGACACAGCTCCATGCCGACGGCTTTCACAGCATCGAACAGCCGCGCGTCCTCGCCGGCATGACCGGCGGCCGCCATCCAGTTTGCGGACAGCTTGATGCGGTCAAGCGATTCCACCGGCGCCGCACACAGGTTGGTGATCGCTTCGCCAACCGCCATGCGCGCAGCGGCGGCGGGGTCGAGTAATGCCAGCGGTGCACGCTCACCGATCGCCATCGCCTCGCCAGCGATGCCATCGAATCCAGACAACGTGATCGCGCAATCGGCGACTGGTAATTGCCACGGACCGATCATCTGGTCGCGAGCGGTCAGGCCGCCCACTGTGCGATCGCCAATCGTCACCAGGAAGGATTTCGACGCAACCGTCGGATGCGCGAGTACCCGCAGTGCGGCGTCATGCAGGTCGATGGCCGTCGTCGCCAGTGCCGGCCAGCGTGGCCGTGCGGAATGCGCGGTGTCGCGATGCATCTTCGGCGGCTTGCCGAAGAGGACGTCCATTGGAAGATCGATGGCGAAATCGCGTGATTCAGGAGCTGGGAGGCGGGAGACGGCGTCTACCGTTGCGCCATGCCCAACGATCAACTGCTGCTCTTGTGTTGCCGAACCCACCACGGCGAACGGGCAGCGCTCGCGCAGGCATAGCGCGGCGAATTCGCCGACGCGCTCCTGCGGCAGGCCGAGCACGTAGCGCTCCTGCGACTCGTTGCACCACAGTTGCAGCGGCGACAGCGATGGATCGTCACTGGGAATCGCATCAAGATCGATCACTCCACCGACGCCGGAATCGTGCAGCAATTCGGGAATCGCATTCGACAATCCGCCGGCGCCGACGTCATGCAGCGAGGCGATCGGATTGCGGTCGGCAAGCGCGACGCAACGATCGATCACTTCCTGGCAGCGCCGCTCCATTTCCGGGTTGTCGCGTTGCACGGAAGCAAAATCCAGCGCCTCGGCACTGTCGCCCGACGCCACCGAACTCGCCGCGCCGCCACCCAGCCCGATCAGCATTGCCGGCCCACCAAGCACGATCACCGCATCGCCGGGCTGCAGCAGCCGCTTGGCCACCATCGGCCGGTCGACCGCGCCGAGCCCGCCAGCGAGCATGATCGGCTTGTCGTAGGCGCGCGTCAGTCCCGGACCTTCAGCCAGCTCGAAACTGCGGAAATACCCGGTCAGGTTGGGACGTCCGAACTCGTTGTTGAACGCCGCCGCACCCAGCGGGCCGTCGAGCATGATTTCCAGCGCCGTCGCCATGCGCGGATTCAACGCACGGGCTGGCAATCCCTCGCTGCGTTCCCAAGGTTGCGGCAACGTGGGAATACGCAGGTGCGACACGCTGAATCCAGCGAGACCTGCTTTCGGGCGCCCGCCGCGCCCGGTCGCGCCTTCGTCGCGGATTTCGCCGCCCGCGCCGGTCGATGCACCGGGAAACGGAGCGATCGCGGTGGGATGGTTGTGGGTTTCGACCTTGATGCATATCGCGCTGGGCGCTGCAGGTTCTGCGCGGTATTCATGCGTGACCGGATCGGGACGGAAGCGCTGCGTCTCATATCCTTCGATCACCGCGGCGTTGTCGCTGTACGCCGATAGCGTGTGCTGCGGCGTCTGCGCATGCGTGTACTTGATCATCTTGAACAGCGTGGTGGCCTGCTCACGACCGTCGATCGTCCACGTGGCGTTGAAGATCTTGTGCCGGCAATGCTCGGAGTTGGCCTGCGCGAACATCATCAGTTCGACGTCAGCCGGATCGCGTCCGAGTTCGCCGAAGCGCGTGCGCAGGTAGTCGATTTCGTCGTCGGCCAAGGCCATGCCGAGCTGGGTATTGGCCGCCTCAAGTTGCGACAGTGCGATGCGTTGTAGCGCGGTTCGCGACGGAGTCGAAAACATCACCCCTGCGGCGTCGCGATCGGCGAGCAGCGATTGGGTCATCGGATCGTGCAGCAGTCCCGCGAGCACAGCCTGCGTAGTCGCGTCGACCGGCCAGCCGGTGAATTCCATGCGGATGCCGCGCTCGACCCGCCGGATCGGCAGGCGAGCACCGTGCAGCAGCTCGGTCGCCTTGCTCGACCACGGCGAGATCGTGCCGAGTCGAGGCGTCACGTAGCGTTGAGTGGTCGCGGGCGCTTCCACGTCCGTCGCCGGCCCGCCTACGGCAATCGTGGGGACGATGTCCGCCTGCAGGATGCGGCGCAATGCTGCCATCTCGGGCGCGCCGATGGGGTCGCCGCCAACGCCCGGCTGGACCCAGTAATTGAACCAGGCTCTGGAGATGCGTGCGTCGGGCTGGATGGCCTGCAGGCGCGACTGAAGCCGGGCGAGACGGAACTGCGACAGGGCCGGGAGGCCCTCGAGGACGATCATGTCCAGTAGAACCGTGGGAACGGCCCGATATTGTAGCGGAGCCCTTGCCCTGCCAGCATTTGCACAGGCGTGGATAGCCGGATCCCGGCTTTTACAGGGATGACCGCTGAAAGAGTTACATCTCCCCCGTCGCCGTGCTCACGACGGGCTTGCCGCCGGCGGCCTTCTTGTCAAGCGCAGCGCGCAGTTCGGCCGGCGGCAGATAGCCACCGAGCTGGGTGCCGTCGGCCGCGATGATCATCGGTGTGCCGTTCAAGCCGATGCGCTGACCCATGTTGTATTGCGCCGTCACCGGATTGGTGCAATTGCGGTAGGGGATCGGGCGATCGTTTTTGGCATCGGTCAGGGCCTTTTTCGGGTCCGACGAGCACCACACCGCCACCATTTTCTTGAAGTCCGCGCTACCCAGACCCATCCGCGGAAATGCCAGGTACTGCACTGAAATCCCCTGGCGGTTGTACTCGGCAATCTGGCTATGCAATTTGCGGCAATAACCGCATTCGACGTCGGTGAACACGCTGACGGTGTATTTGGGATCCTGAGGCGCAAAGACGATGCGGTCGCTGAGCGACATGGTGCGCAGCAGCTTCTCGCGGACCTTGGCCATGGCTATCTCGCCCAAGTTGGTCTTCGTTGGAATGTCGTACAGCGTACCCTGCATCAGATATTTCCCGTCATTGCTGACATAGACAACCTGCCCACCGACGATGACCTCCTGGAAACCGGGCAACGGCGCGGGGCTGACACGGTCGACTTCCACCTTGGGATTGATCGCGTGGATCGCGGCACGGGCGCGGGCTTCGGGCGAACCCGGCGCGCTGATGCCAGCCGGCATCGCGTTGCTGGCTTGGGCGCCGGGCTTGGCGGCGATCGCGACGGGACTGGGTTGGGCGCAGGCGGACAGGCTGACGGCGCCAAGCAGGGCAAGCAACAGGCGTTTCATGAAGATTCCAGGCGGTTGGCACGGTGGGGTGTTGACCCTTCGGCAGGGCCACAGGTTCCAGCAATTATCGCATGCGTGTGTCGCGACCCAGGCCCCGTCAGCCCCTTGGATGATGCCGCTGGTGCAAGCGTTTGAGTTGTTCACGCGCGACCAGCGTGTAGATCTGGGTGGTCGACAGTGAACTGTGGCCCAGCAGCATCTGCAGTGCTCGCAGGTCGGCACCATGGTTGAGCAGGTGCGTGGCGAAACTATGCCGCAATCCGTGTGGGCTGATGCGCGCGGGATCGATGCCCGCGATGGCGGCATAACGCTTCACCAGGCACCAGAACTGCTGCCGGGTCAGCCCGGCCGAACCTTTGTCGAGAAACAGGGGATGCATGTTGCCTGCGCCGGTCGACTTCGGCTTGGACGACTTCAACTTGGCAATTGATGCCCTGGATTGTTGGAGATAGCGTTCCAGCCAGTGCTGCGCCTCCTCGCCCAGCGGCACCAGCCGCTCCCTTCCGCCCTTGCCGGCAACCCGGATCACGCCCTGGCGCAGGTTGACAGCGGTCGCGACCAGTTCCACCAGCTCGCTGACGCGCAGGCCTGCTGCGTACATCAATTCCAGCATCGCGCGATCGCGCAAACCCAGCGGCGTGTCGACGTCCGGCGCCGCCAGCAAGGCTTCGATCTCCCGCTCAGGCAAGGCCTTGGGCAACGAGCGCGGCAGCCTGGGCGGTTCCAGCAATGCGGTCGGGTCATCGTTGCGTTCGCCACGTCGCAGGCGATGGGCAAAAAAGGCACGCAACGCCGACAGCAGGCGCGCATTGCTGCGCGGCGAATATCCATCGCGCGTGCGCCAGGCGAGGTAGGCGAACAACCCCGCCCGATCCACGTCGGTCAGCCCGCCGCCAGCACCGTTGCGCCAGCGTGCGATGCCCTGCAGGTCGCGGCGATAGCTGGCCTGCGTCTGCATGGCGATGCCGGATTCCGCCCACAGCGCATCAAGGAAACTTTCGATGGCGACCCGATCAGGCTCACGCAGTTCAGGTAACGCCAATGCACGCATGCGACGTTCGGCAGGAGTGGTCGATGTCATGCGTCGAGCTTAGCGATGCCGACAGCGCGCGGCTATGCTGACGCGATGGACATACTGCAACCTGTTTCCGCGCTGCTGCGCTGGCGCTTCCTGGCGCTGCTGTATGACCTGTTCCCGGTGATCGGGGTGTGGTTCCTGGTCGGGTTGCTGGCCGTGGTGGTGCATGGCGGCGCGGCCATCCGCAGCGACACGCCTGCCGGCTGGCTGGAACTGATCGCGTTGTGGGCCGTGACTGGCGCCTATGCCATCGCCAGTTGGCGTGGCGGCGGGCAGACGCTCGGCATGCGCCCGTGGCGATTGCACGTGACCGCCGCCGATGGCGGGCGGGCAAGTGTGGCGGCGCTGATACGACGGTACGTGATCGGCACGCTTTCGTTTTTGTTTGCGGGCGCGGGATTCTGGTGGGCGTTGTTCGATCGTGATCGCTTGACGTGGCACGACCGTGCGAGCGCAACGCGCCTCATTCGCAGGGCAAAAAACCAATCCCCGTAATCGTGGTCACAACGCGCGCGGCGGCGCGTCGGGCGATCAAGTGAGTGAGTTCCCTGGAGGCGCGACATGACCGCGCAAGTGGAACGCGCATGATACGTCGGCGGAAAATTCCTTCCGCGTAAACTAGAGCCGCATCACGTTAATGCAATGCGGCTCCTGCGCTTACCGACAGGTCACCTCGGGCGGGTGATCACTTCACCCCATGCATGAGCCGGTTGATCAGCGGCGCGATCAAAAACAGCACCACACCGGCGCCAAGCAAGGCCCAGAAGCCGAAGGTGTAGCCGCTCAACGCCGAGGTCGTGGTCATGCCGGTCTTTCCGCTGACCTCGCCGGCGAAGATGCCGGCCAGGTTGTTGCCGATGGCGATCGACAAGAACCAGCACCCCATCGCCAGTCCGCCCAGGCGCAGCGGTGCCAGCTTGGTGGTCATCGACAACCCGATCGGCGACAGGCACAGCTCGCCCACAGACTGGATCACGTAAACCATGAACAGCGTCCAGAACGGGATCTGCCCGTTGCCGTCGACCAGACGGGTCAGCGCGTACATCAGCAACAGGAAGGCCAGGCCGTTAAAGATCAGGCCCAATCCGAACTTGCGCGAGATCGTGGGGTTGTAGCGCCCCATGCGCACCCACAGCCAGGCCAGGATCGGCGCGAGCACGATGATCGCGACCGAGTTGACCGACTGGAACCAGGCCGTCGGGAACTCCCAGCCACTGATGTTGCGGTCGACGATGCGGTCGGCGAGGAAGTTGAACGAGCTGCCGGCCTGCTCGAAGAACATCCAGAACAGCACGTTGAAGGCGAAGATGATCAGCATCGCGATCACCTTGTCGCGCGCGACCTGGCCATTGCGGATGCCCTCGACCAGCAACATGATCGCCGGCACGACGAACAACGCCATCAGGATGCCCTGCAGCAGCTTGGCATCGATGGTCAGCAGCGCATAGAACAGCGGGATACCCACCAGCGCTCCGACCAGTGCAACGATGCCGACGCGTCCGACGGTCTGCTGAGCCTCTGGTGCGCCGATGCCCTTGAGCTGCTCACGCCCGAACCAAAACCAGACCAAG
>JBBSUF010000061.1:0-13934 GCA_038235185.1 Lysobacterales bacterium | reverse complement strand
GGTGGGCTCGTCGGCGATCATTTTGTCCACTTCCTTGTGGAACCCCGGCATCGCCAGCGAGAACATCTTCGGCGCGTCGACACCCTGCGCAGCAAAGAATTTCGTCCACGGGAAGTTTGGCGTCAGCTTGTCGGCATCGGCTGGCGTGATCGGCTTGTAGTAAAGCGACACGTCACGCAGTGTTTCCCTGGATAGCGATGCCTTGGCAAGTCGCGTCTCGAATGCGACGACGCCCTTGGCCTGGCTTGGCGCATCCGCTGCGGGCACGCCTGACAGTTCCAGCACCTTGGCGACATGCGCCTGATAGGCGGCGAGCTTGTCCTTCTTGTCCTTGTCGACGTAGTAGCCACGATCTGGCAGGCCGAGGCCGCCCTGAGTGGCGTATGCGATGTTCATCGATGAATTCTTGAAATCGGCCTCGGGTCCGAAGTCGAACAGCGTGTTCTCGCCCTTCGCCGCGCTGGTGCGCAGGTATTGCGCGATCGAGGGGCCATCCGTGAGCGCGTCGATCTGCGCCAGCTCGCCCTTCATTGGCGCGATGCCCTGGGCGTTGACCTTGGCTTCGTCCATGCCGGTGGCCCAGAAGTCACCGACGATCTTTTCGATGCCCGTGGCCGACGGGGTGGCCGCCGCCTGTTCGGCGAGCTGGTGCTGCACCCCCAGCGAACGTTCGGCAAGCGCATCAAATGCGCCCCACGAGGAGCGATCACCCGGGATCGGGTTGGCGGCCAGCCACTTGCCGTTGACATAGCCGCCGAAGTCGCTGCATGCGTTCTTCGTGACATCAAGGTCGCTGGGAGCGAAACGGATGACGGCAGGCAATTTGCTTTCGTCCAGGGTCAGCGTTCCGGCGGCGTCGGCGGCGGCGGCGTCGGCTGGCGCCGGCGCGATGGCTGCGGCGACAGGCTGATCAGGCTTTTCCTGCCTGGGGCATCCGCTGAGCGCGAGCAGGGAGAAAATTGCAACGGCGAGCGGGGTGGGTTTCATTGGATTCATGGGTTGTCCGTTGGAGCGTGCGTTGCACGAGTGAAAAAAGCGCGCGACGTGATGCCGCGCGCGGTGCTGCCGCCGAGCATTGTCAAGAACAGCAGGTGACAAGGATCCAACGCGCCTCAGCGCGCCGGATCATCGCCTGCGATCTGTTTTTTGCATCACCAGATCACGACACGCTTGTCGTCGGGTCGCACCATCGCATCCCCCGCCTTGCACTGGAACGCGGTGGCGAACGACGGCTCGTTCGAGGGGGCGCCGATTGCGCGGAAGTTCGCCGGTGCGTGTGGATCGGTGTTCAGGCGCACTTTCAATTCTTCAGGCTTGAAATTGCGGCGCCACACCGTGGCCCAATTCAACCAGAAGCGCTGGTTCTCGGTGTAACCGTCGATCTTCTCGTCCGGCGACTTGCCAGCATCGGCCAGCGCCTTCTGCAGGGCATCGAATGACACTGTCGTGCCGCCGAGGTCAGCGATGTTCTCGCCAAGTGTCAACTTGCCCTTGACGTGCAAGCCGTCGATCGAAACGTAGTCATCAAATTGCTGGACCAGCTTCGCCGTGCGCGACTCGAAGCCTTTTTTGTCGGCCGCCTGCCACCAGTTGGCAAAGTTGCCCTTGGCGTCGAACTGAGCGCCTTGGTCGTCGTAACCGTGCAGCATTTCGTGGCCAATGACCGAACCGATACCGCCGTAGTTGAGCGCCGGATCCGCCTTCGGGTCGAAGAACGGCGGTTGCAGGATCGCAGCCGGGAACACGACTTCATTCTGCTGTGGGTTGTAGTAGGCGTTGACCGTCTGCGGGGTCATGCCCCACTCGGTGCGGTCGACCGGCTTGCCAACCTTGCCCATCAGCCACTGGTAGTTATATTTGGTCGTGGACAGCACGTTCTGCACATAGCCATCGCGGGATGTCGCCAGTCCGTCCCAGCTGCGCCACTTGTCCGGATAGCCGATCTTGGGCATGAAGCTGTCCCACTTCTCGATCGCCTTGGCCTTGGTGTCGGCGCTCATCCAGTCCAGTTTCTCCAATCGCATCTTGAGCGAGGCACGCAGGTTGTCGACAAGTTTCGTCATCGCCGCCTTGGATTCGGGCGGGAAGTATTGCTTGACGTACATCTGGCCGAGCGCCTCGCCGACGCCACCCTCGGTGGTGTCGAGTACGCGCTTCCAGCGTGGCTTCTGCTCTGTCTGCCCGTGCAGCGTCTTGCCGAAGAAATCGAAGCGCTCGTCGGCGAACTTGTCCGACAGGTACGGCGCCATGTTGTCGACCGTATGCGCACGCAGGTACGCCTGCCATTGCTCAACCGGCACGCCCTTGATCATCGCGTTCAACCCGGCGAAGAACTTCGGCTGCGACAACGAAAACCCATCGACTGCCAGGCCCTGTGCCTTGAGGAATTCCGACCAGGAGAAATTCGGCGACATCTTGTCGGCGTCGGCGACTTTCACGAAGTGATACTGGTTGAGCGGATCGCGCTGCTCGATCGGCGACAGCGATGCTTTCGCCAGTTGAGTCTCGAATGCCAGCACGTCCGCGGCTTGCTTATCGGCGTCGGCCGCAGCTACGCCGGTGTTCTGCAATTGCTTGCTGACGTGGGCGACATACGCGTCACGAATCTTCTTGTAGCTGTCATCGCCAGGCTTGGGACCGTCGCTGAGGTAGTACGCCTTTTCCGGCAACGCCAAGCCGCCCTGGTCGGCGTAGGCGATCACCATCTGCGAATCCTTGAAGTCGGCGTTGGAGTAGAAATTGAACAGGTCGCCGCGACCGGCGGCGAATTCGTCGCGCAGGTACTGGGTGATGTCAGCCGGCGTCTTCAGCGCGGCGATCTTGTCCAACATGGGCTGGATCGGTGTCGCGCCGGCCGCGTTGATCTTCGCTTCATCCATGCCGGTGGCGTAGACATCGCCTACAAGTTTCTCAAGTCCGGTGCCATCGGTCTTGGCCGCAGCAGCTTCGGCCAGTTGCTTGCTGGCTGCCAGCGAGCGCTCGGTGAGCATCTCGAAGCTGCCCCACGTGGTGCGGTCGCTGGGGATTGGATTGGCCGCCAGCCATTTGCTGTTCACGAAGTCCGCGAGGTTGTCGCAGACCTTCTTGCTGGTGTCCAGGTCGGCCACGGAAAACGCGGCTGTGGGCGGCAATTCTGTAGCCGTAGGAGGCGTGACCGCCGGCGCGGTCGCCACGGGCGCGGCCGGCGTCGCGGGAGCTGCGGCCTGCTGTTGCGGGCAGCCAGTCAATGCAGCGGTTATGGCAATGGACAACAACAATGGCTTACGTACGATCACGTTGAACTCCGGCCCGGCGGCGGCAAGTGGAAAGAATCCGGCAGCTGGCGCCGGTGATGGGTATATAGAAAGCGAAGCGGTTGCCCGCTCGACCCCACGCGACTGTAGCTCCCGCAGGCGTTCGCGGCGGGTGTAGAAGGTCATGCTGTTGGCGTAATGAAATTTTTACTTAAGTGGCCCAAAACATGCGTGCTACGGTGGTGGCTTGGCAGCCGGAGCTGCATATGTGGAGTCGAGCATGCGCGTGACCTTCCATGGCGCGGCCGGTGAAGTCACCGGGTCGATGCACGAAGTTGAAGCGGCCGGCAAACGCCTGTTGCTGGATTGCGGGATGATCCAGGGCGACCGCCATGCGGAAACACGCAACGTCGCCGATTTCCCGTTCGACGTGACCGCGCTCGACGCGCTGGTGATCAGCCACGCGCATATCGACCATATCGGCCGCGTGCCGTTGCTGGTCAAGCGCGGATTCACAGGCCCCATCTATGCGCAGGAAGCGACTGCCGACCTGATGCCGATCATGCTGCTCGATGCCGCCTCGTTGTCCGAGCAGGACGCCAAGCATGCCAACGAGCATCGGCAACCGGGCGAAGCGGACATCCAGCCGCTCTATACGCGCGACGATGTCGATGCGGCGCTGCGGCTGCTCAAGCCACTGCCCTACGACACCCGCAGCACGCTGTTTCCTGGCGTGGACGTGGTCTTCCACGATGCCGGTCACATCCTCGGTTCGGCCATCGTCGAACTGCACGCCGACGACCGCACGCTGGTGTTTTCCGGCGATCTTGGCCCGAAAGGCACGCCGATCCTGCGCGACCCGGAGACAGTCGCCCACGCCAATCTGGTGCTGATGGAATCTACCTACGGCGACCGAAACCACAAGGATCGGGCGGCGACCGTCAGCGAACTGGGAGACATTTTTGAAGCCGCTTGGCGCGACCACGGCAACGTGTGCATTCCCGCGTTCGCGGTCGGTCGCAGCCAGGAGCTGTTGTATCTGTTTGCGATGCACTTCGACGACTGGAACCTGTCGCGCTGGCAGATCTTTCTCGACAGCCCGATGGCGGCCAAGGTCTCGGGTGTCTACGCGCGACACCAGGAACTGTTCGATGCCGACGCGCAGAAGGTCTGGAAGCAGCGGCCCGACCCCTTCCACATGCCGAACCTGAAGATGACGCAGACGCGCGACGAATCGATGGCGATCAACAAGATCGAATCGGGCGCGATCATCCTCGCCGGGAGCGGCATGGCCAACGGCGGGCGCATCCTGCACCACTTCATGCAGAACATCAGTAAGCCGCAATCCCACATCGTCTTCGTCGGTTACCAGGCCGAAGGCACGCTGGGCCGGCGCCTGGTCAACGGCGCGCCATGGGCGCGGATCCACGGCCGCGATTTCCCCGTCAAAGCCAAGGTCCATACGGTCGGCGGCCTGTCGGCACATGCCGACCAGAGTGGCCTGATGGAGTGGTACGGCGGCTTCGAAGGCCATCCACCGCTGGTGCTGGTCCATGGCGAGGACAAGGCGCGCGAGGCGCTGGCGGGTGAGATCGGCAAGCGCGACGGCATCACGGTGCAGCTTGCACGCCCGGGGATGGTGCTCGATGTTTAAACGACCGTTTGTAGTACTGGCCACGCTGCTTGTGTGCGGATTTCCGGTCACCAGCACGGCCGCGGCACGCGGGAACATCGACACAGCGACATCGCCCAGTCACCCCGAGTTGTCCGCGATCGCCAGCGCGGTCTCGCCGCGATCACTGCACGACATCGACGCGGCGCTGGTTGGCTTCGGCACCCGCAGCACGTTGTCTGACAGCAAATCCGACACCCGTGGCATCGGCGCGGCGCGGCGATGGGTGAAGTCGCGATTCGAGGCGATCTCCAAAGACTGCAATGGCTGCCTGGACATTGTCACGCCGTCGCAGGTCTTCACCGGCAAACGCATGCCGGCGCAAGGCGTCGAAGTCATGGATGTCGTCGCGATCCAGCGCGGCACCAGTGACCCGGATCGCGTGATCGTGATCACCGGCCACCTGGATTCGCGCCGAAGCGACGTGATGGACGCGACCGGCGATGCACCCGGCGCCAACGACGATGCTTCGGGTGTGTCGGCGCTGATCGAAACGGCGCGCGTACTGAGCCAGTACAAATTTGCCGCGACGCTAGTCTACTCGGCCGACTCGGGAGAGGAGCAGGGGCTGTACGGCGGCAAGGTCATCGCGAAATACGCCGTTGACCACGGCTGGAAGGTCGAGGCCGACCTCAACAACGACATCATCGGCAGCCCGCGTGGCGGTGATGGCCAGAGCGACCCGCACAGTGTTCGGGTGTTCGCGGAAGGCACCAAGAGCAACGAAACGCTGGAGCAGGCGACGTACCGCCGCTACCACGGCGGCGAAGTCGATTCGCCGTCGCGCAATGTCGCGCGGTACATGCAGTCGCTTGCCGATCGCTATCTCCATGGCTTCCATGTGCGAATGGTCTACCGCACAGATCGCTATGGCCGTGGCGGTGACCAGACGGAGTTCCTGGCCCAGGGTTTCCCTGCCGTACGCGTGACCGAGTCGCACGAGGATTACACCCACCAGCACCAGGACATCCGTACCGAGAACGGCGTGGCATATGGCGACACGATCGCCCACGTAGATTTCGATTACCTGGCCAATGTCACCCGGCTCAACGCCATCACCATGGCCGCGCTCGCCCACGCTCCCGCGCCGCCGACCGGCGTCGACATCAAGGGCGAACTCGCGTACGACACCATGGTGTCCTGGCAAGCCGTCCACGGCGCGGCCGGATACAACGTCTGGTGGCGTGATACCACTGCGCCGCAATGGCAGCATTCGCGCGACGCCGGCACCGCCACGTCGCTCAAGCTCGCCGGCATCAATATCGACGACCTTTACTTCGGGGTTTCCGCCGTCAGTGCGGGCGGCTGGGAGAGTCCGATCGTGTTTCCCGGCTTCGCGGGCAGTTTCGAGCGTTCGCCGGCGACTGCCGTTGGCGCTGCTTCAAACTGAACAGAGGGTGTCGTGGGTAGCGCATTCAGCCGGATTCACGTACAGTCCGCCCGGTTCGCGCACGGCTGATCCGTTTTCCTAGGTAAGCCTGCCGCCGGTCGAAGCTCCACATCGACTATTCGCGGCCTTCTCCCCGCACGCCTTTCGTCGCGCAGACACGGGGCCGGAATATCCGGCGTCGTCAAAAAGACCACTCGCAGCGCGGTTCAAGGAACGCTTCGGGTAACGCTCGCTCCGACCTGTTGTCGGCTGATGATCAATCAGCCGTGGCCGGATTCGTGCGGGCCAAGTACGGAGCTTTACATGACGCTTGAAACACAGATTGTCGACGGCCTGACGATCGAAAACTCGGCTTTCGAAAGCCTGGGGCTTTCGCCCGCGCTACTGCGCGCGCTTGCCGAAAACAACTACACCACTCCCACCCCGATCCAGATCGAGGCAATTCCGCTCGCGATGGCCGGTCACGACCTGCTTGGCGGCGCACAGACCGGCACCGGCAAGACGGCTGCTTTTGCGTTGCCGCTACTGCAGCGCCTGTCCAAGGAGACCCCGCCGAATGGCTCACGCAAGCCGCGTGCGTTGATCCTGACGCCGACCCGCGAGCTCGCGGTGCAGGTCGCCGAGAGCATCAAGACCTACGGCCGCCACCTGCGCCTGAATGTCACCACGATCTATGGCGGCGCCGGGATGGGTCCGCAGGTCGACAGCCTGCGTCGCGGCACCGACATCCTGGTCGCCACGCCGGGCCGGCTGATCGATCACATGGAGCGTGGCAGTGCCAAGCTCGACGCGATCGAGGTGCTGGTCCTGGACGAAGCTGATCGCATGCTCGACATGGGCTTCCTGCCCGCGATCAAGCGCATCCTCAACCGCGTGCCGAAAGAGCGTCAGACGTTGTTGTTCTCGGCGACGTTCGAGGAGCAGATCAAGTCGCTCGCGCTGGAGTTCATGCGCAATCCCAAGCAGGTGCAGGTCACGGCGAAGAACACCATCGCCGAAACCATCGTGCATCGTGCGCATCCGGTCGACGGTTCGCGCAAGCGCGACCTGCTGATCGACATCCTCACCAAGCGCCACACCGACCAGGTGCTGATCTTCGGCAAGACCAAGCACGGCTGCAATCGCCTGGCTGAGCAACTCGAAGACGCAGGTCTCAAGGCTGTCGCGATTCATGGCAACAAAAGCCAGGCGCAGCGTCAGAAAGCCCTGCGCGATTTCAAGATGGGCAAGGCGCGGGTGCTGGTTGCGACCGACGTCGCGGCGCGCGGCCTGGACATCCCCAACCTGCCGCTGGTGATCAACCATGACTTGCCGATGGTCGCGGAGGATTACATCCATCGCATTGGCCGGACTGGTCGTGCCGGCGCGGCGGGTGAAGCCCTGTCGCTGGTCTCGCCGGAAGAAGGCGGTCTGTTGCGCCAGATCCAGCGCATGTTGAAGGTCGACCTGGTGATGGACGTGGTCGAAGGTTTCGCGCCAAGCAAGCCGATCCGCCTAGACACGCCAATCCCCAAGAACGGTGGTGGCCAGCGCGACGGCCAACGCCCGCCGGGTCGCCCGGGTCATCGCCCGCACGCAAGGGCGGGTGCACCACGCACCGCGCACGCCGGGCCGAAACAGCGCTCGGGCGGGCAGGGCGCCTATGCCGGACGGCGTGATACGCGCGCCTGATCCTGCATTGTGGCGATAAAAAAAGACCGGCTTTCGCTGGTCTTTTTTTTTGGGTCTACAACGCGACCGCAGAATCATGCCGAGCCCGCGGAAGAACCGGAGTACCTGCGCAATGTTGGGTCGGTATTCCTCAACCCGCTTTCTTGGCCGCGATCCAGCGATCAATTTTGCCTTCCAGAACGCCGAGGGGCACCGCGCCGTCCTTCAATACTTCTGCGTGGAATTCGCGCACATCGAAACTGTCGCCCAGTGCCGCCTGCGCCCTCTTCTTGAGCTCCTGGATCTTGAGTTCGCCGATCTTGTAAGCGACCGCTTGCGACGGCCAGGCGATATAGCGTTCGGCCTCGGCAGTCGCGTCGGTTTCCGATGCCGCGGAGTTGTCGAGCATGTACTTGATCACCCGTTCGCGGGTCCAGCCCTGGCTATGCAGGCCGGTGTCGGTGACCAGGCGGATGGCGCGCCACAGCTCGTCCTGCAGGCGGCCGAAATAGTCGTACGGAGTTTCATATACGCCTAATGCCTTGCCCAGCGATTCGCTGTACAACGCCCAGCCTTCGACATAGGCGGTGTTTCCTCCGAAGCGGCGGAAGGCTGGCACGTCCTTGAGTTCCTGCTGCAACGAGATCTGGAAATGGTGGCCTGGAATCGCTTCATGAAGGAAGAGGTCTTCGGCCGACCAGGTCTTTCGGGTGGGTAGGTCGAACGTGTTGACGTAAAAGATACCCGGTCGGCTACCGTCCTCACTGGGACCTTGGTATTCACCACCCGCGGCGGATTTTGCGCGGAATGATTCCACCGGGCGGATCTCGAAGCCAGCCTTGGGCACAAGGGAGAATTGCTCGGGGATGCGGAGGTTGATTTTCGCTTCCAGGCCGCGGTAATAGCTGAGCAGCTCGTCCTCGCTCTTGAACTCGAACTGCTTGTCGCTGCGCATGAACTTGAAGAAGTCCTGCAAGGATCCCTTGAAGCCGGCCTGCTTCATGACGTCGCGGATCTCGGCATGGATTCGCGCGACCTCGCTCAGGCCCAATGCGTGGATCTGCGCCGGGCTCATGTCGGTGGTGGTGGTGGTACGAACGTTGTAGGCGTACCAGGCACTGCCATTGGGAAGCTTGTCCATGCCCACGGTGCTGCGGGTGGCGGGCAGGTAGTCGTTGGCGATGAAGTCGCGCAGCTTGCGGACCGAGGGCATGACCTTCTGGCCGATCATGTCGCGATAGGCGGCGGTCAGGCGTGCCTTGTCGGCTTCGCTGAAGTCCTTGGGCATGCTGCTGATCGGCCCCCAGAACAGGCTGTCCTCAGGCTTGTCCTTGATGATTGCGTCGTACTGCGGCACCACCTTGACCATCAGTGCGCGCGGCTGTACCACACCGGCCTTCATGCCCTGGCGCATGTCTTCGATGATGCTGTCCACCAGCACAGGCATGCGGTCGCCGCGTGCCAGCCAGTTGTCGTAGTCATGGACCGTCTTGAACGGCTGCGCACCGGTGCCGCTGCCCAATTGCGCGGCAAAGGTGGCGATGCTGCCCATCTGGTTCACAGGCAACATCCAGTCCGGATACTGCTCGCCTTCCAGCGAGTCCTTGGCGCTGCGCACGAAGATCTCGTAGCTCAGCAGGTCCTGTCCTGTGAGTCCCTCTGGGCCGATCTTCTGCACGCGGTCGAGCCAGCGGCTGGTGAAGTCGTGTGTTTGCGCGCGGAATGCCGCCGAATAGAAATCCGGCATCTGGTCGTTGTAGCGGGCGTCGCCCTGGAATGTCGCCTGCACTGGATTGAGCTTGAGGTTTTCTTCCCAGTACTGTTTGTAGAGCTGGTCGAGCTGTTGCGCCTTGCTGCTAGCCACTTGTGGGGCGGCAAGCACGGACATGTTGCTGGTGGTGGCACAGCCGCCGATCGCAACGGCGATGGCAGCGACGAGGGCAAGATGGGGGCGAACGATCATCGTGGGCTCCGGCTTCGGGAAAGACATCCGCCCCAGCGTGCCGTGCTTTGTCGCGCGGGGCATGGGCCGAAAGTCCCGGGGGATCAGGTCCTATCCGCGGGGCTGTGAACTCACCCCTGCGTATCTTCCAGTGGGCTGCGCCGTGAAAACGGAATGCTGTCCGGGGCGACAGCGCCACCGGAAATGATGAAACTCATCGCCTGGTCGACGCTCCAGTTGGTGGGCGTGAGTTGGTCGACCGGGACGATCTCCAGATAGCCGCTAGTCGGGTTCGGCGTGGTCGGCACGTAGACGGCTGCCAGTTCGCGGCCGGTGCCCTGTTCAAGCAGGATGCGGGTGACGAAGCCGACGGACTTCATGCCGCCGTGGGGGAAGTCGATCAGCACCACGCGCTGGGTGCCATCAGGCTGTGTCTGCAGGATGTCGAGTAGTTTGCGAGCACTGCCGTAGATCGTGCTGGCCAACGGAATGCGCGCGATCAGCACTTCGAACCAGCGCAGCACGCGCTGCCCGATCACGCGCCGTGCCATCAAGCCGGACGTCAGGATGACAGCGATCGTCGCCAGCAATGCAAGCGCGGTCTGTACCCATGCTTCGTCCAGCCACTGCAGAGGCGGGTTCCCCATGGCGAGGTTGTGCAGCAGCGTCCCGATCAACGGGCGGCTGGCGTCGGATAGCAACACGAACACAAACTTCACCATGACCCAGGTCAGCCAGATCGGCAGCAGGGTCAGCAGGCCTGTCAGGAACGTTTTCTGCAGGCTATGGCGTGGACGAGGCTGGAGCGGAACGGATGTTTGCATGCGGGGATTGTAGGGCGGAGGCAACCCCATCGTCCGGCTGAGGAATCATTGGCTGGCTTAAGCGCCGATGATCGAACATCCACCTGCACGGGAGTGACGACATGTCAGCGATCGCGTACCAGCCGGAAACCGACGTCGTCATACCCGCGAACTGCATCCAGCGGTTTTGTGCCGGACGTGCCACGCCAGCTTTGGCCGGTGCTCAGGCGCTGGCGGCAGTCGGCGCCACATTCGCTGAGCCATTCGGACACCGGTTTCGCTCCGCCACCACCGGGCAATGCGCGGGCTTCGCTGGCATTGGGCAGGCGATAACGATGGCCGGTGCGTTGGCCCAGCCAACGCGCGTAGGCGTCGGCGTCGCTGGACGACACGCAGACAACCGCTTGCTGTGCGGACTGTGGATAGCCTGGCGATATCCAGGATCGTGGCGCCAGGATCCGTAGCAGCGACACGCGTTCGCGGCAGAGCGATGGAGGGCGACGGGTGGCGCTGGCGAATTTCGCGTAATCGCCTCGACTGACCTCGTGCGGCGACGCGGCGATCATCCTGTCGCCCACGCGCATCAGCTGCATGCCATCGCCGGCCAATATAGCGCCGGCCTGCGGAATACGCTCTGCCTGTGCGGTCAGCGTGGCGATCGTGGTGGCGTCCAGACCCAGAGCGCGCGCACTGTCGATGGCGCGCATGGCGGCCGGACGATCGAGCTTCGCGGAGGCTTGATCTATGCGGGCAGTAAGGGCCCTTGCGACCCGTGCATGCACACGCGTCATCGCGACGCTGTCCTGTTGCTGTGTCTGTGCAGCGAGCTGTGAGGCGTGTTGCAGGTAGTCGACTGCCCGGCGGTCGTCACCTGTGCGCAGGCGATGCTCGGCTTCGTCGCCGAGCGCATCGAGCAAGGCAGTGGTCACTGCGGCAAGCCGTGGGTGCGTGGGATCGGCTTTCCATGCGGCCAGCACGCTTTCATACGCATTGCCGCCCGCTGGTGCAGTGAGGTTGTGCGCGTGCAATTGATTCTCTGCTGCGGACACCAGCCCTTCGGCGGACAAACCGGGCAACGGACGCAGCATCCCATTGCCCTGGTCGCCGATCACGGCGACGCCCGGTGTGGCGCCAGGCACCGGCAAGCCACTGGTACCTGCCACGGCGGGAGAGCGGAAAAAACTGGCCGGACCCGACTCTCCCTGCCTTAGAGCCAGGCCCGTCGTGGCGGCGGCAACCAGCACCACGGCCACCCAGGCGGTTTTCGGCCAGCGGCGGATGTTGTCAACCACGCGGCGCGCGCGCGTCATCGCCAGAGTGATCGGCTGTCCGCTACGCCGCGGCACACGATCCAGTGCTTCACGCATCTGCTGCGCATTGCGAAAACGCATCGACGGCGATTTCGCCAGCGCCTTGTGGAAAAAACGCTGCCAGTGGCGCAGATGCCGGGGTAATTTCGGGATCGGGTCCTGCGCGTGCATCACCGCCATCGACAGGGCATCACCGGCCATGTAGGGCAGGTTCCCGGTCAGCATTTCCCAGGCGAGGACACCGACGCTATAGAGATCGGCGCGTGCGTCGACTTCTTCGCCACGTGCCTGCTCGGGTGCCATGTAGGCCGTGCTGCCGACGGCCATGCCGGCGGTGGTGACGCGCGGTCCGAAGCGGCGCAAGGCAATGCCGAAGTCGGCCAGCAGTGGACGCTCGGCCTCGTCGAACAGCACGTTTTCGGCCTTGACGTCCCGATGTATGACGCCGCGCGCGTGCGCGTAATCGAGTGCGGCCAGCAGTGCGTCCAGGACATGTCGCACGCGCGCCGGGCCGATGTCGTCATCGAACGTGCGCTGCCCAAGATGTCCGTGCGAGAGGAACGGCATCGCGTAATACGGCAACCCATCCCTCGTGCGGCCGATCTCGAAGATGCCGACGATGTGCGGGTGTTCGAGCCTGGCAATCGTGCGCGCTTCGTTTTCGAAGCGGCGACGGCTGACCTCGTCGGCCAGCGCCTCTGGCAGCATCACCTTGATGGCGACTTCGCGCTCCAGGGAGACTTGCTCTCCCAAGTAGACCGTCGACATGCCGCCGTTGCCGACCACGCGCGACAGCCGGTAGCCGGCAATCTCCGGCATCTCATACCCGGGCGCTGGATTGCTGGATTCCTGATCAGTCGATGGGTTGGACATGCGGCCCCCGGTGCAACGACGAGCATACGCCGGCACCCGTCGTGTTCACCTACACGAGCAGCAGTGACGCCATCCTGCGGCGGTAACGGCCCACCAGGTCCTCGTCTTCGATCACGCGGAAGGCGTCAATCAGCGCCAGGCGAGGCAGGCCGTTTTCATATGACCGGTTGCGGCGAAGCATTTCGAGGAACTGCTCCAGGCCGGCTTCGGAATTGCCGGTGACGATGGCATGCGCCCCCAGGAGATGCCGCGCACGCAGGTCGTCGGGATTTGCAGCGATTGCCGCCTCAAGCACCTGCGGAGGCGGTGCGTCCTGCAGCAGCGCGGCAAAACCCAGCCTGGCGCGTGCCTTCACAGCGCGATCGTCAGTGGACAGATTGGCAGGCAAGGCATCGAGCAGTTGCTCGGCTTCATGCGCGTGCCCCAGCGCTAGCAATGCGAGTGCCAAGTCCAGCTTCAAGCTGGATTGTTCGGGCTCCAGCTCCACTGCCTTGCGCAGGCGCAGCAGTTCGGTGTGCGGATCGGCGGGGGTTGGAGCCGCGTCCGGCGCGACCGCCTCCTCGACCACCGCGAGTGGTTCGATGCCGTGATGGGTGAGGAATTCACGCAACTGGCCTTCCGGCAACGCGCCGGGAAAGCCGTCGACCAGCTGGCCGCCCTTGACCAGCATGACGGTCGGGATCGAGCGGACCTGGAATGCCGCGGCCAGTTGCTGCTCCTTGTCGACATCGACCTTGGCCAGCAGGAACGCACCGTTGTAATCGGCGGCGAGTTTTTCCAGGATCGGTCCGAGCGTCTTGCAAGGGCCGCACCATGGTGCCCAGAAGTCGACCAGGACTGGCACCTGCAAGGACTTCTGCAGGACTTCGGTTTCGAAGCTCTCGGCGGTGGCATCGAAGACAGCCTGTTGATTCGAGACAACAGGTTCAGAGGGGAGGAGTGTCGACATTGCAAGGTCCGGGTTGGAATGCTGTGGACGTGCAGCCGGTTGTGCTGCAGGACAAGCCATCCATCGGTGCATCACTGCCGCACGCTAGCATCGCAGCCCCGCAAGGCGTCAT
>JBBSUF010000060.1:0-14050 GCA_038235185.1 Lysobacterales bacterium | reverse complement strand
TGGTTCGACGGCGACAAGCTGGTGCGCACGATGCACCCGCATGTGGACATCGGCATCGCGGTGGATACCGAGGATGGTTTGTTCGTACCAGCGCTGCGCAATGCCGACATGCTCGACGCCAACGGCATACGCGGCGCGATCCAGCGCCTTCGCGCGCAGGTCGAGGACCGCAGCATTCCTGCATCCGAATTGGCCGGGTACACGATTTCACTTTCGAACTTCGGCATGTTCGCCGGTCGCTACGCAACGCCGGTAGTGGTGCCGCCAACGGTCGCGATCATCGGCGCCGGCAAATTGAGCTTCGACGTCGTCGCGGTGATGGGTGGCATCGAAGTACACCGTCGCATGCCGATCTCACTCACGTTCGACCACCGCGCCGCGACGGGTGGTGAGGCGGCCCGGTTCCTGAAATCATTGCTGGACGATCTCGCAAAACCGAATTGACATAGGGCGGGCTCAGGCCCGCCAGCGTGTTGCGATAAAAAGCGGTGGGCCAGGGCCCGCCCTACGAGGAATCGCCATGGCACACCGCAGCCGTCTCGCCGGCTTTATCATCGACTGCCAGACCGGCGACATCGATGCTGCCGCGACGTTCTGGAGCGGCGCGCTCGGGTTTGTGGCCGGAGAATCCTACATAGAAGACAACGCTGCCTATGCCGAGTTCAGCGGCACGCCGGCGGACCTGCAGGTCGAAGTGCAGAAAGTGCAGCATCCATCACGCGTGCACCTGGACATTGAAACCGACGATCTTGATGCGGAAGCTGCGCGCCTCGAGGCGCTCGGCGCTAAGAAGATCGGGTTCGTGAAACGTTGGTGGGTGATGGAAGCCCCGACCGGACATCGTTTCTGCATTGTCAGGATGAAAACACCGGAACGCGGCGCTGAGCCGAATGTGTGGGATTGAGTCTGAGCGTCAGCGCGTCAAGGGCCTGAGCAACAATATCGCGACAAACACGCCAAAGTCAGCTGGTAGGGCGAAGATTTACGGCAACATTGTTACGTTAATTCACTTGTTAAACGACTCTGCTAGCTGGCTAATTACAACTCTAAGCCCCTCGAGATAGCTCTTTGAGCTAGCTTTCTTGGACGCAGCAAGGATTTCGTTTTCGCGTACTAATTCAAGCGTGTGCCCGTCGTTCTCAGTACTTGAGCGCCAAGAATCCTCTTGATTCCCATGAGTCAAAAGATACTTAAGCGCTTGACCACATTGATTTGCATCACTGAAGCCTATGCTCTCAAGAAGCGTCTCTTTCGAAATGTCCAAAACTTTGAATCGAAATAAGCCATCGCCACCCCTAAACTGCTTAATTCTCTTGCCGGCTATAGCTTTCTTTTTCTGATCAGAGTCCGATAGCTCGGGTCGATTTTCTGACAGCGAAAGATCCCGCAAACCGACCGACTCGCGCAACACCCGCATCCGCGAAGTCGCGTACGTCTCCCGCAACCTATGCGCACCATTACGCAACTGATGCTCGATCTTCTCCGGGTACGCGATCAGCGCTTCGTACCGCTCGCGCAGGGGCGCAACCTCGGCATCGATGCGTGCAAACAATTTCTGCTTGGCATCACCCCAGCCTATGCCGTCGATGAACGCCTGACGCATTTCTGCGGTTTCTTCCGTGTCCGCGAAAGCCTGGTACAACTGGAACAGTGCGGAGCCCTCGGTGTCCTTGGCTTCGCCAGGCGCGCGCGAATCGGTGACGATCGAGAAGATCGCCTTCTTTAATTGCCCGCGCGAATCGAACAGCGGAATTGTGTTGTCGTAGCTCTTGCTCATCTTGCGGCCGTCAAGACCCGGAAGCGTCGCTACCTGCTCCTCGATTGCGGCTTCGGGCAAAATAAAATGTTGTTCGCCGTACAGATGATTGAAACGCTGCGCGAAATCGCGAGCCATCTCGATATGCTGCACCTGGTCGCGACCAACCGGCACCTTGTTGGCGTTGAACAGCAGGATGTCGGCAGCCATCAGCACCGGGTACATGAAGAGTCCCGCGTTGATACCCGCGTCGTCGTCTTCACCTTCGCTGCGATTGCGGTCGACGGCTGCCTTGTAGGCATGTGCGCGGTTGAGCAAACCCTTGCCCGCGATGCAGGTCAACAGCCAGGTGAGTTCCGGGATCTCGGGGATATCGGACTGGCGATAAAACCAGACCTTGTCGGGATTCAGACCACATGCCAGCCACGCGGCGGCAATCTCCAACGTGGAGCGCTGGATGCGCGCCGGCTCCTGCACCTTCACCAACGCGTGGTAATCGGCCAGGAAATAGAAGCTTTCCACCCCAGGCGTGCGACTTGCCGCGATCGCCGGGCGGATGGCGCCGACGTAGTTGCCCAGGTGCGGCGTGCCGGAGGTGGTGATGCCCGTCAGGACGCGGGTTGGGGTCGTTGCAGACACTGCGTGGGCACTTGATCGGAAGTCGACCCGCAGTTTACCCCGCAGGTTCAACCCCGTTTGCTGGTGCCGCACGTTAACCGGTTCGTCCTTCCAACACACCGCCCCGAACAGGAGAACGCACCATGATGCGCAATATGCTGGTAATGACCGCAGCGCTCCTCGCTGCCACCGCATGCGGACCGCTGTCCGCGCGACCCCTGGTCGATCTTGACGTCATCGATCGCGATAGCGGCCAGCAGCTGCCGGAATACCGGCACCATGGCCAACACTGGATTCCCGGCACGCCCGGCCATCGCTATTCCGTCCGGCTGACCAACACCAGCAGCGAGCGCGTACTGGTCATCCTGTCGGTGGATGGCGTGAATGCCGTCAGCGGCCAGACCGCCGATCCATCGCAGGGCGGCTACGTGCTGGCGCCGTGGCAGAGCACGCAGATCAACGGCTGGCGCAAGTCGCTCGATGATGTGGCGCAGTTCGTATTCACCGATCTTCCCGATTCGTATGCGGCGCGCACCGGACGACCGGACAACGTCGGCGTGATCGGCATCGCGGTGTTTCGCGAAACCCATCCGATCGTCTATCAACCGCCGGTGTATGACGAACCCGCACCGCTTGCGCGTGGCGACATGCGCGACAACGGCATGGCCGCAGCAAAGGCTGCGGCGCCAGCCGCCCAGGCTTCGGGGCGAATGGCTGAATCGGCCGCCGACTCAGCGTACTCCGGGATCGCGCGCCAGAGCATCGGCACCGGCCATGGCGCACGCGAATGGTCGCCCGTCAGCAATACCGACTTCGAACGTGCCAGCACGCGTCCGTCGCAAATCGCGCAGTTGCGCTACGACGCGCCTGAAGCGCTTGCCGCGCTAGGCATTCTTCCGCAACCACGCCGCTACTACGGAGCGGGCACGACACCCACACCGTTCCCGGCGGGATTCGTCGCCGATCCGCCTGGCTGGTGATGGGAAGTCATCGCGTTATGCACATGGCGCTGTGTCGCCATGCCATGGCAACGAGAGACCGGTCATCGACCGGCCTCTCGTTTTTTTATCATGCCGCGACAAACCGGTTCCGACGTCAATCGTTCACTCAGGGTGTTGTCGTGGAACCCGTCAATCACGCATCAAAGTCGATTTTCCAAACAGACTTTCTACCAGGTCGACCGCCAGCAGAGCCGTTGCATTGCGAGTATCCAGCACCGGGTTGAGCTCCATGATGTCCAGCGAACCCATGCGACCGCTGTCGGCGATCATCTCCATTACCAGCTGCGCCTCGCGGTAATTCGGGCCGCCTGGCACGACGGTGCCAACGCCCGGCGCAATGCTGGGATCAAGGAAATCCACATCGAAACTCACGTGCAGATGGGTGTTCTCGTCCATCCCCGCCAGCGCCTGCTCCATCGCGCGACGCATGCCGACTTCGTCGATGTAACGCATGTCGTACACGTCCAGCGCGTGTTCCTTGATCAGTCGTTTCTCACCCGCATCAACCGAGCGGATACCGATCTGCCGGATCTGCGAAGGCTTGACCGCAGGCGCATCGCCGCCTAGATGCGTCAGGGCTTCCGGTCCGATCCCGCACAGGCACGCAACCGGCATCCCGTGGATGTTGCCCGATGGCGTCACGTCATGGGTATTGAAATCGGCGTGCGCATCGAGCCACAGCACGCGCAGAGTCTTCCCGGTTTCGCGGCAGTAGTGCGCCACCGCGGTGATCGAACCAATGCCCAGGCAATGGTCGCCACCCAGCAGGATCGGCAGGCGGCCTGCGTGCAATTCTGCGTGGACGGCATCCATGACGGCGCGGTTCCACGCCACGACTTCATCCAGGTGCCGATACCCTTCCACCGGCCCCAGCCAGGGATTGCGTGGCCCGTCGATGTTCCCGCGATCAACGACATCGACCCCGCGTTCGATCAACGCTTCGGCTAGGCCGGCGATCCGCAACGCCTCGGGGCCCATCACTGCGCCGCGATGACCGGCACCGATATCGGTGGGCGCGCCCAAAAGGGATACGGGAGGAAACTTGCGCATGGACGACTCCGTTGATTAGCAGGTCATTGTGCCGCCTTTGCGCAGTGGGGGCGATGCGCTGCAGGTCGGAAGCTGGCCTCCTGCTCGATGCCCTTCTTGCTCGATGCCTGACGCTGGCTGAATAGGGTTGGCGCACTCAGATCAAGTTCAGTGCCCCGGCCCCGTACTGCACTCCAGACAGGGATCGCCCTGCATTGAACCGACGAGAGGCTCGCCATGACCCGCTCCATCGCCCATCAAAATCTGCTTTCCGTTGCGGTCACCGCCATTCTTGCCCTCGGATTCACTGCCCATGCGGATGCGCAGGACGCCCGCAGCCCGCGCGTTCACGCAAACCAGGAACAGCCAGAGGCTTCCGACAAGGCTGCGAATCAGCGAGCCGCCACGGAGCAGGCGCGACAGCAGCAGGCTGCGGCGCGCGAAGCCAATCTACGAGGCCAAGCGATGGCCCAGCAACGTGCCGTTGAACAGCAGGAAGGCCAACGTCGCGAAATGGAAATGCAGGCGCAGCAGCGTGCTGCCCAGCAACGCGAAGCTGTGCAAGCGCAGGCTGCACAGCAACGGGCGGCCGAGCAGCAGGCAGGCCAGCGTCGCGCCATGGAACAGCAGACGCAGCAACGCGATGCCCAGCAACGCGAGGCGATGCAAGCGCAGGCTTCACAGCAACGCGCCGCCCAGCAGCAGGCAGGCCAGCGCCGTGAAATAGAAATGCAGGCGCAGCAACGTGCTGCCCAGCAACGCGAAGCGGTGCAAGTGCAGGCTGCACAGCAGCGTGCCGCCCAGCAACAGGCAGGCCAGCGTCGCGCAATGGACATGCAGTCGCAGCAACGTGCTGCCCAGCAGCGCGAAGCGGTGCAAGCGCAGGCTGCACAGCAACGCGTTGCCCAGCAACGCGCAACGGTGCAAGCTCAGGCTGCACAGCAACACGCCGAACAGGCGCATGCCGCGCAGATCCGCGATCAGCAGATAGCCTTGCAACGTACGCAACTGCAGCGGGCCGCGCAGCAGCAGGCTAATCAGATCCGGCAAGGCCGCGGCATGGAGCCGCACGTTCTGCGAGGCAACCAGCGGGGCATTGACGTGCGTAATGCGACCCAGCAGCCCGCGCGTCAACCGCTGGTCAACGGCCAACTGCCAAACCAGTTCTTCCACGGGCTGGCGCTCGGACGTGATCGCGACGACAAATTCCGCCTGCGCGACGAGCAACAGCGCGAAGCAATTGCACGCGATCGCCAGCTACGCCTGTCGGAACAGCAGCAGCAACGACTTATCGCCCAACAGCGCGAGCAGGCGATGGCGTACCAGCGCTACCTGGACCAACGCCAGCAAATGGCGGAGCAGCGCGCTCAACAATTGCAACAGCAAAACCGGATGGCGCAGTATCAGTACCAGCAGCAGTACTACCAGCGCCTACGCGAGCAGCGCGAACAGTTGGCGTCACAGCAGTACGACTACGCCAACGACCCGTACTTCTACACGCCTGACAGTTACCGCTATTCCTACGGTGGCAACCAGTACCGGACCAACTAGTACGGTGCGGACATGTTGCGCCAGGCCGCCAACGTGGGATACGACGAAGGCATCCATGCCGCGCAGGCTGATCGCCAGGATGGTGCCCCGCCGGATTATCGGGATTCCTTCGCATATCAGGATGCCAACTACGGGTACAACGGCTACTACGTGAGTCAGGATGACTACAATTATTACTTCCGCAAAGGCTTCCGTCGCGGATATAGCGACGGCTACGACCAGAACTACCGCTACGGTCGCTATGACCAGAACAACGGTTCAGCATCGCTTCTGCAGACCGTCCTGTCGTTGATACTCAACCTGCAACCTCTGGGTTGATGCAACAATCGCTATGTCACAGACGCCCGGTTCGCCGGGCGTTTTTTTGTTCCGCATCAGCCTAGGCAATGGCGCCAATCGATGCCATGGCGGCGCTCTTTTCGCCTCGCCCACCGCTTGCCAGCAGATCCCCGACTAATGGCGACTAATGGGGCGACTAATGGGGTCCGACTAATGGGGTCAGAGAACATTTCCGTTTGAATCAGCGCTTCCCCATATGGCGCAAAGGACTTTCCTGATTGGAGGGTGGTTGTGCGCCCACCATCGTATGGATCCGCCAATTCGTACCTTCCGATATGCGACGTCCGCGCCTGCACCTGCCCCACATCCCCCAGCACATCACCCACCGTGGGGTGAACCGCGCCGCGACATTCATCGATGAGGACGACTGCAGCGCCTATCTGCAGGCCCTCGGAGCCTGTGCGCAGCACCACGAGGTCCTGCTGCACGGGTATGTGCTGATGACCAACCACGTGCACCTGCTGGTGAGTGCCGGCGCCCAAGGCGCGGTGTCGCGCATGATGCAGGCCGTTGGGCGGCGCTACGTGCGCGCGCTCAACGCCAAATATCGACGCACCGGCACACTGTGGGAAGGACGCTACAAGTCCTGCCTGGTGGACACGGATCGTTATTTGCTGACGTGTCTGCGCTACATCGAACTCAATCCCGTCCGCGCGGCGATGGTTGAACGCGCGGAGGACTATCACTGGTCCAGTGCCCGCCATCACCTGGCGCTGGCCACGAACCTGCGCGTCAATTCGCACGCCTGCTACAACGCGCTTGGCAGCACACCGTCCGAGCGCGCGGCGAACTATCGCCTGGCGTTGGCGGAGGTAATCGGCGCCGATGCGCTTACGGCAATACGCGATCACATGCGGCAGGAACGGGCGTGGGGCTCGTCACGATTCCAGCAGATGGTTGAGAAGACGCTCAATCGAACCGCCACTTGTCGTCCTCCCGGACGGCCACGCAAGATAAATCCAGATTCAAACGGAAATGTTCTCTGACCCCTTTTCCTGACATTGTTGACATTGTGGCTTCACTTACTGCACTAGTCGAAGAACAAAAAATCAATCGACGCAGCTTCGGCGTAGTGCGCCCTGATCCCAATAGCTTGAAGTTCTACGCACAGCCTATTGACAAGGCAGACGCCGAAGAACGTGAACTCACATCGCAGCTTTTCGAGCAACAGTCATTGCTCGAAGACCCTCTCAAGCCACTCAAAAAACCCGCTTACAGCTTCGGATACCAGTTCACCTCGGACGGTCACAAGCACCGTTGCGCCCTGCTCGACTGGGAAGTGCAAGCAGCTTGGTTCAATTACCAACGCCTGTATGGCAATCGCGCCTTAGAGATGATGAGAAAAGAATAGGGGGAGCACATTCCAACGCAAAATCTGCACCTTATTTTTGGCAACCAGCACAAGCGCCCGTGGCAATTCATCGTAGTCGGCGCGCTGCGAACATCGCTTGATCCGGCGGAACTCGACAAGCAAGGCGGCTTGTTCTAGCCAGTGCGCAATCAATAAGCCCGCCGAATGGTGGGCTTATTCGTCCGGTCCAGTGGAATCCTGCTCTTACGAAAAATCATTGATCCAATCGATCAATTGTTCGAGTTGCATTCCTCTAATATTCGGCTCATCCCCATGAAGCAGCCCAGTTTTTGAAAATTCCAAGACCACAGAATCAACTAGTTTTTCGCGGTCGCTTTCAGAAACAGGCCTATTTTCAACAATTGCACATTGCAATTGCGAGTCGATACCGTACTTCTCGATAACCTCATCGAGAAGTGACAACATCTGAGAGGAAAGTTGCTTTCTCATTCCTACCTTACCTTTGGATCTCTAACTGCTTCGACAGTTTTAGGAATAGCTGTTATGACTTTTCCATCACTGTTAAGAACCACCTTTGTGCCGTCTGCTCCTGTGTGAGCCATCTTTCCTCCGGCCTGCTCTACAACTTTGGCAGGGTCTTTAACGGCAGCCAAAATTGATTTTGCTGACACTCCTCGCCCTCCATCTCGAGAGATGGCTTGGTTAAGACCGTGCTTTGTATAGCCTGTTATTTTTCCTGCTACTGCTTTGGCCGCACCGGCCCCGGCGCGGGTGGCGAGAATGCTGTCATTGACCGACTCATGCCGCACGGTCTTGCGCGGGGTCGGACTAAGATTGGCGCCAACTCAGGCGGCGGTCATCGCCCCTCCAATGGACAACGTACTGTTTCCCGTGGACACCACATGATTTCGTTACCGGAAGCGAATGCCAATTTCTTTTGCCCGTGCGCGAATCCAGTCTCGGACGGTATTGGGTTCGTACTCATGGCCTGATTTTGCTAGCCAGTCAGCGTAGTACCTACCAGCTTTCGAAGCGCTGCGGAATTGGGTAGTGTCTGTTTCCCAGTGTTCCAGAACAAGCTGCCTTGCGTCATCTCTTGTGGCGTGCCTATTGCGATTCATAGCTTGGGATTTCTGACGCATTGATTGACGGCGCGTGACTTCCAGATCCTCGTAGATATCGCGCTCGTTTATTTCTGCTAACAATGCTTGAATGTCGGTGATCAGATATGCGACTCGCTCGATTTCAGATTTGTTAGCCGCATCTATACATCGGTCGCACTGCAGAATTGCGACGGCTGAAAGCATCCCACGCTCGCAAATTACCTTCCCTGAAGCTAACTCAATTTCCAAGCTGGGCAATTCATCCCAACCACGGTCGTTTAATACTTTGCACAAACGACTGCCCCAGTTCAGCTCGGGAATTAAACAACTCGTCCATTCCGCATTGATCATCCATGTAGGCGGCGTGTGCGACTCAACAACGTCGCGAATCTTTGCCAAGGCCTCAAGTACATCCGGAAGTGCGACGGTATCTTTGCAAGCCATCCTTTGAAATCGAGAGGATAGACTGCCCGCTTGTATGGGAATCGAAGGTAGTCGAAACACCGATACCGCATGTAAATATCCTTCGCGAATTGGTGCAAAGGAGGGCGCATAGGTCTCGTCGAAGCGGGCGTGCTCCAGTTTATCCGTCACTTCGCACCCCTTTTGCGCCCCTGAAAGGAACCGCGCCAGCGCCGCAGGGTCACGGCGTTTTCGCCCCGTCGAGCTAGGCGCGGCTATTCGATCATTTCGCCTTGCGCTTGAACGCTATCACTTTCGCACCCGTCCGCAGGCCGTCCAGATAGTCGGCCCATGCCTGCATCATCTTTCGCCGCTCGGCCATGTATTGCGCGCGGTTGTAGGCAGCGCGCACCTTGTTCCGCTCGGCATGGGCTAGCTGGCGTTCAATCACGTCCGGCGCCCAGCCCAACTCATTCAAGCGCGTGGATGCCATCGCGCGGAAACCGTGGCCGGTCATCGTGTCCTTGTCATAGCCCAACCTGCGCAGCGCCGCGTTGACGGTGTTCTCGCTCATAGGTTCGCCAATGGTGCGCAGTCCAGGAAACAGGTAGCGCCCGCGTCCGGTCAACGGCTGCAATTCGCGCAGGATCGCCACGGCCTGCGTAGGCAGCGGGACAATGTGCGCCTCGCGCATCTTCATCTTGTGCGCAGGAATCCGCCACTCTGCCGCGTCCAGATCGAACTCGACCCACTCAGCATGCCTAAGCTCGCCGGGCCGCACGAACAGTAGCGGCGCCAGTCGTAGCGCACAGCGGGTCGGCAACTGCCCGGCGTAGTCATTCAACGCGCGTAGCAAGTCGCCCACCTTCGCCGGGTCAGTGATGGCTGCATGCGACCTTGAAACAACCGGCGCCAACGCCCCGCGCAAGTCGGCGGACGGGTCACGGGTCGCGGTGCCATGCGCGATGGCATAACGGAACACTTGCCCGACGCGCGCCTTCACCCTGTGCGCTGTTTCGTTGGCGCCGCGCGCCTCGATCCGTTTCAAGACGGCTAGCAATTCCGGCGCTTCGATTTCCGTCATTGGACGTGCGCCTATCCATGGGAAAACGTTGGCCTCCAGAGTGCGTTCGGCTTTGGCATAGGTCGCGGCCGTCAACTTCCTCTGTTGCGATGCCAGCCAATCGCGGGCCACGCCCTCGAATGTCGTTGCAGCGGACAACACGGAGCGCGCCTTACCGGCCTTGCGTTCGGCGGACGGGTCGCGGCCTTCGCTCAGTCCTTTACGCGCGGCGTCGCGCAGCTTGCGGGCGTCAGCGAGTGAGACCACGGGATAGACGCCAAGCGCCAGCCGTTTTTCCTTGCCGGCATGCCGATATTTCAGGCGCCAGTAGCGCGCGCCGCTCGGCATTATTTCCAAATACAACCCGCGTCCATCGAACAGGCGTTGCACTTTGTCGGCAGGTTTTGCATTGCGAATGGCGGTGACAGTCAGCGTGTCCAAGATGCCCCCAAATACCCCATTGACTCAATTGTGCCCCCAGATGTGCCCCCACGATTGGCGGGATGCAGCGGGACGCCCGGAACCATATTGGCACAAAAAAACCCGCTACGAGGCGGGCTTTCGGTTCACTTGGGGGCACCTTGGGATGGCCCGAAACCCTCATTTGGTGCCGGCACCCGGATTCGAACTGGGGACCTACCGCTTACAAGGCGGTTGCTCTACCAACTGAGCTATGCCGGCATGGGACTTGCTGCTCCGCGGTCGCGGAACCTGGTGCGCAGGGCAGGCGCACGCCGCGCATTCTAGCGCGGTGTTGCCGCGGCCGGTGATGCCAGCGTTGTGCAGTCGATGGCATTGGTCTGCAACACGTGCAGGTCGTGAGCGATGGCGTCAGCATCGAAGGCGGGTGTCGCGCTCACGTCGATCCAGTTCACGTTCGCGCCCACGTTATCCACCTTTGCAGGAATACCGGCGTTCACGAGCGCGGATTGCTGGCGACGCGCACCCTCCTCGTTGCCAAAGCGACCCAGCGCAATGCTGTTGGCCTCATCACCCTTTGCGACGATGTAGTAGTCCTTGAAGCCCGCGCCCGCGATGCGTGTTGCCATCGCCTGGGCGGCGTCATGATCCGGTAACGGCGGTAGCCAGACACGCCAGCCGTGCGCAGACGTGGCCACCGGTCGCACCTTCAGGCGGAAGACACGTGATTGCAATGCCGCCTGCGCGCCGGACAATGCCGCCAAGTCCTTGAACGGGCCGAATGTATGGCAGCGAGACGCCGCCACCGGAGCCATCGTGGCACCGTCCGACGTAGCGACCGTGGCTGCTGTGCCCGTCGTTGCCGCGACAACGCGAGGATTGTGCGCGGGGGCACCGGCTTCTTGCAGCAACTGCAATCGCGGCACGCCCGCAAGCGATGTCTCAGGTGCGCCAGGTGGTGCGGAAGGGCGCAATATCCACCAGGCCGCAACACCGACATTGAGCACCAGCAGCAGGACGATCAGTGCGCGCGCGAACATGTCTGCATTCTAGTCATGCGACTTGCGAAGAGTGATGTCGGTGTCGCCGATCGTGCGCGCCCAGCGCGCCAGGCCTTCCAGCATCAGTGTCGGTGCATGCACGGCGCCATCGAGATACGGCAGCAATGCTGCTGCGCCGCCGCCGTGCAGCAGCAGTCGTGGCGCGCAGCCAACATGACCCACTGCGGCGTTCCGACTGCTTGCAATCAATGCAATGGCCGCGCCCTCGCAACCCGACGCCAATCCGGCTGCCGTGTCGTTGGCGAAGTCGACGTACATCCCGCCGCTGGAAGGCAAATGCGGTGCGCGCAGATTCAGCGCCTCGCGCATCAGCGTCGGCGATGGTGCGATACGGCCACCATGATGGTGTCCATCTCCCCCAAGGAGATCGATCGTCAACGCCGTACCGACACCCACCACCAGCCAGGGATCGCGTGCACGCGCATGTGCCGCAAGCAATGCAAGGAAGCGGTCGACACCCAGGTGCGCGGGGATGCCGTATGCGATGCGCACGCCACCGCACTCGTGTTGCGTGCGGGCCAGCGAAATGCGGGTGCAGTGTTGCGTGAGTGTGTCGAGCAGCGTCGCAGTCAAGGCTGTGCTGGCGACGCTGGAGACAAAGGCGGTATCGATCCGGATCGGTAGCCGCGCGGCCCAGCCATCGATGAAACCTTCGCCATTGTGCGTGGCCTCGATCACCTCACCCGGTAGGCCATCGTGCAGTGGCGCGCATTTCAAGCGGCTGTTGCCGAGGTCAAACAGCCATGTGGTCATGCGGGGGCGACCGCACGAGCACTGACTTCAGCCGAATGCACGCGCACTTCCCTGCCATCGATGCGCACCCGCAGTGCCCCGTCCTCGGCCAGTCCCAACGCATGCGCCGTTCGTGCTGGTCCATCGGCACCCGCATGCAACGTCACGTCGCATCCGGCGAGCACGTCCAGGGCGGCATATCGCGCTAGGAACGGCGACAGCCCCTCGGCATCGAATTGCGTCAGTGCGGGGATCCAGTGCGCAAGGAGCGTCGCTACGATTTCATTGCGCGAAGGAGTGCGGCCAGCGACATTCGCAAGGCAGGCCAGATCCGTCCACGGCTGCGTGATCGTCGCCGCAAACGCCGGCGGCATCGCCACGTTCAGACCCAGCCCCAGCACCGCGCGAACAGGTCCTGCATGTTCGCCGCCGCCTTCGATGAGCAAACCACCGAGCTTTCTCAGTCCATCTGCATCGACGACCACCACGTCGTTCGGCCACTTCAGGCGCACATCGGGATATCCCAGCGAATGCAGCGCTTCGGCCGTCGCCACGCCCGCAACCAGGCTCAACCCCGGCAGTCGTGCCAGCCCTCCCGAAAACATGCGGGCCAGCGACAGATAGATATTCGCGGCCAGCGGCGAAGCCCACGTGCGTCCCCGACGTCCCCGGCCGCCGGTCTGGCGTTCGGCCAGCAGCACCGCGACGCCTTCGGTAGGTGTCATGCGTCGCAGCAGTTCGGAATTGGTCGAGTCCAGTGACCAGGCAATGTCCAGCGTGCTGATGGATGGTTGCAGCGAAGGCGGCAGGCCAGCGCGGATCATGTCGGCATCGAGCAGCTCCATCGGCCGGGTCAGCGCATAGCCGCGGCCAGCCTGCGCGATGATGTCCACGCCTGCGGCCCGCAACGCCGCGATGCGCTTCCACACCGCGGCGCGCGTCTGTCCGCTGGCGTGGGACAGCGCCTGCCCGGTCGCCGGGCTCGCCATCAAGTGCAGCAGCAGGTCACGCTCGTTCATTTGGCAAAGTCTGCCGGATCGGGCTGGGGCTGTCTGCTGCGCCGCAGCATGGCTCTGGCTTCCGCACCAGGGCATCCACGCTATAGTGCGTCGTCCCCTTACCCGCCTTGCCATCCGGGCAGGCCTGAAGGATTGCCGCCGCCATGACTCGATTTGCCTGCTGCGTGTTGCTGCTGCTGGCCTGTTTCGCGGTGAATGCGCGCGACGTCCGCATGCATGGGCCCAATGGCGACGGCGGTGCGACTCCCGAAGCGTCGGCAGCGCCGTCGATCATCCCGGCGATGCCTGCGACGCGACATGCGCCGGCGATGAACCATGGCAAGGCGAAGGCGCCGCCGTCATTTCGCGGCAGCGACGAAGACGGCGCGACGCACATGCCGCGCTGGCACAGCTTCCTGCCGGGCATGTTCCGCTAGCGTCAGAGTCCCGGCGGCAGCGTGACTTCGAACCGCGCACCACCCAACTCCTTCGAGACACCGACGTCCAGCTCGCCGCGATAGCTCCGGACCATGTCCTGCACGATCGCCAGACCGATGCCATGTCCCTGCACCCGCTCATCACCGCGCACGCCGCGTTGCAGAACGTGCGTGATTTTTTCGGGCGCGATGCCCGGGCCGTCGTCGTCCACGGCAATCAACACACCT
>JBBSUF010000059.1:0-14260 GCA_038235185.1 Lysobacterales bacterium | reverse complement strand
GGATCCAGGTTGCCGGGGTGTAACAGCCAAACTTTTCCGGGTTCACTTCACCGACCGCCGAAATGTCGTGGTTGGTCAGCCCGCAGTACTGCAACAGCACGTTGCCCTTGGTCGATGCGCCAAGCGCCGCGATCGTCTTGCCATCGCCGCGAGCCTTGGCGACAAACGCCAACAGGTCGCTCCGCAACGCCTCCACGCGTGCCGCGAACGCCTGGTAAGGCGCCAGCGTGTCCAGGCCGGTCTCGCGCTCCCGTTCAAGTACGCGCACGACCTCGATGCTCTCCGGCATCGCAGAATCCACCTTGGCCACGGTCACCGAAAAACTGCCGCCGTTGACGTCATTGAACTCCAGATCGACGATACGAAAGCCCGTCCGGTCCGCCATCCACTTCACTTGCCGCAGCGCGTAGTACTCCAGGTGCTCATGGCAAACGGTGTCGTAGGCATTCATCTGCAGCATCGTCGGCATGTAACTCTGCTCGAACACCCAGATACCGTCGTCGGCCAGCACCTCGTGCACGTCACGCATGAACTGCAGTGGCGACTCCAGGTCATAGAACATCGAGAACGACGTCACCACCCGTGCGCGCTTGCCCGGGCGCTGCACCCGCAGCGCGGCAGCGGAGAAGAAATCCGCGATCAGGTCAACGTGTGGCGGATAATATTCGCGGAATTTGCCGGCGGTGGGATCGATTCCCAGCAAGTCCAAGCCGGTCACTGGATAGGCGCTCAGCGTGGTGCCATCGTTGCTGCCGATGTCCAAAACCAGATCGCCTGACTGCAGGTCGACCAGGCCGAGAATCCGCGCGACCTTGGCATTTAGGTGCGCCACCATGCTGGCATTCAAGCCGGACCGGTATCCGTAGTTCTCGCCATACATCTCACCGAGATCATACGAATGCGCGAGCTGCACCAGCCCGCAGCCTTCATCGGACATGCACTTCAGCAGGCGCAACGGGCCGGTGGTCACGTGCGCGTCGCGCGAACGAGGAAACGCACCGGTGAGCATCTGCTCGCCCAGGTCGAGGATGGGCACAAGATCGGAACTGGCACAGATGCGACAGTGGGTGATGGCTCGAGTCATGAAATCAGGCCCAGAGGTTTGGTCAATGCTGCGAGTTCCGCATCGACCATGATCCGCACAAGTGTGTGGAAATCAACTTCGGGGGTCCAGCCGAGAGCGGTGTGTGCTTTGGTTGCATCCCCCATCAAGAGACGCGGTGCGTCCTGCCTGACGAGTGCCTGACTTACCTTGACGAAATCGCGATATTCGAGTCCTGCGTGTGCGAAGGCGATCTCGCAAAACTCTCGAACCGAATGAGTTTCGCCGGTCGCCACGACATAATCGTCTGGTATGCGATGACCCATAGCCAATCGCATGGCACGGACGTAGTCAGGGGCGTAACCCCAGTCGCGGCGCGATTCCAGGCTGCCAAGAACTAGCTCGTACTGCGTACCAAGCTTGATCCGGGCGACCGCCGCAGCAATCTTCCGCGTGACGAATGCACTTCCGCGCCGAGGGCTTTCATGGTTGTACAGAATGAGGGAGCAGGCGAACACGTTATGCCGCACGCGATATGCGCCGATCACTGTGTGGGCGAAGAGCTTGGCCGCACCGTAGGGGCTCAGCGGGCGGAACGCAGTGTCTTCGGTTTGCGGCACTTGCGTGGGGTCTCCATACATCTCACTGCTCGACGCTTGGCAGAACCGAATGGTCGGGTCCGTGTCGACGATGGCCTGCAGCATGCGCGCCACGGCTATTCCGTTGAACTCGCCGATTGCCGCAGGGTCATCGTACATTCCCGCGCCAGTCGAATAGGCTGCAAGGTTGTGGAATTGAGCAGGGCGATGCGCACGCAACAATGCGCACAAGGCATCGCCATCGACAAAGTCCCAGTGAGCAACCTCAACGTCGGGCGGCAGCGCGAGCGTCGGAATCCTGCCGTGCATCAGAAGGGCGACGACATGGTATCCATCCGTGTGCAGTTGTTCGGCGAGGTACGAGCCATCTTGGCCCGACACGCCAGTGACGAATACTGTCGCCATCAGAAGCCTACCGTCTTGGCTACTGCACGCGATACGAACGAAGCATGCTTGCTGCGGGAGAGATCGTAGATGTTCATGCGTGCATCGCGCGCGACCAACAGGCAATACAGACTCGAGACTGCGTTGGCGAGGATGGACGGCACGCCTGCGATCGTGCGGGAAAAGATGCGCTGCAAACCCGCGACATGCTCGGTGGCGAGGAAGCGTCGATATTCCACCATCCCGTAGCCACCGATGCTGCGATACAGCCAGAGTTTGCGCAGTTGCCGCCACGGCTCGGTTGCGCAGATACGCGCCTTGCTCGCCTCGCCGATTCCGGGAAACGACCAAATAAGCGACGGCCACTTGAACATCCAGATCTCGAACCCGCGTGACGTCCACATCGCATTGCCGTATCGAATTGAAATCAAGGGTTCAGCGATCACAAGCGTTATCGGGGTGGCCGACTGGAAAATAACTCCGACATGGACAAACAGAGAGCCGTAATACGCTGCGCGATCGCGCGACATCCAGAAGTCCCTCTTAATCACCACGCAACCAATGAAGCTCAGGGCATTGGCAGTCTCCTCTAGCAGCCGGTTGCTGTCCCGTGCTGAGTATTCGATGTCACCATCAACCTTGACGAGCACATCGCTGATCGCTCCGGTGAAGTCGGCCGTCCGTACTTCGGTGTTCACGATGACCAGCTCCCGTCGACCGTCGAGCGCGGCAAGGACGCGTGCGACGGCACCCGGCTTAAGCAGGTCATCGTCGGTCATCAGCCAACAATACTCTCCGCGCGCATGCGAAACGGCGATGTCGTAGTCCTGGTCGATGCCAGAATTCTTCGCGAGCGGGACATAGAAGACACGAGCGTTTGCAGCCACATAGGGCGCAACAACTATCTCAGTATCGTCCGTCGATGCGCCATCGATGATTAGCAATTCGGTGTTCGGTTGCAGTTGACCCACGATCGAATCAAGCGTCTCTCCAATGAATCGCGCGCGGTTCAATGTCGCGATGCAGATGGAAAGCCTCGGTAGTTCATCAACGCTCAAGCCATGAACCTCATACCTGCCCGAATTTCTGATCGGCAATCAACGCAAACTGCCCTGCATGATCCATGCCATGGTGACGTAGCTGGTATCGGTTCTCGGCGAAGTCGAGCCCGCGAATCCCGTCGATGAACCCGGTATCGAAATGCGTTGGATTTACAAAGAATGCATTCACGCCGTTCGCGTCGACCGTGACGAAACGATATCCGTGCGCAGCGAAGAACACTTTCCATGCAGCGACGGAGACGCCATAGAGCAATAGCGAAGGATGCGCGGTCGTCCGGCTAAAGTCGTCCCGATATTCCGAGGCGACCCTGCGCTCAGAACCGAAGGCGGAGTTGTATTCGACCGCAACGATCTTCGGTCGTAATCCGAGTTCGAAGAGCTTGTTCGCGATGTAATAATCATTGCCATCAATGTCCAGCGAAAAGACATCCGGGTCGCGGTACGAGAGCTTACTCATGATCGCCTCGACGGTGCCGAGCTTTACGAACATGGACAGGCACTCACTACCGATGCTGTAGCGCGCGACGTTTCTTCGTGCGCGCGCAGACTGGCGAGGGTCTCCTTCGATCATCAGCCCTTCGTAACGTTCAGCGAGCAGCAGCCAACTGCTGTTGTTCTCGGTGCCCTCGGCCGCACCAATTTCGAGCACATAGCGATTGGCATTCGAGAGATTACGCCGCAGCACATCAATAATGCCGTCCTCGCCGTTCTGGCTGAAGCCGGAGAACTCCCAGGTGCACGGATCGCGGAGATCGATGGAGCGGGACAACATCGACGCAGAGCCCTTCGCCAAGGCGATCGCGATGCGCTGCCTGTCTTTGTAGTCGATCAAATAGTCGATGATCCTGTGCAGCATGAAGCGCTCCAATCCACGATCCCCAAACAGCCTGTGCCCCGCCCCGAGGGTGCGGCATATCGAGGCGTCAGGCAATGCGGTAACGACTTCCAAAAAACGCCTGCACCCAGTGGCGCGCAAACGGACTGTAAAACGCGCCGGCCGCAATGCCAATGCAGGCTGCGAGAGAAGCGACGAACGTTTCGACCCACGGCGAGGCATCCATCGCGCCGGCCAGTCTGGCACCCGCGAGCGCCGGTGCCAGCGCCAGCACGAACGGAACGGCGATGTCGCGTAACAGCCAGCGGGCCCCGGCGAAACGCGCGACCTTCCTTCCCGTCACCAGCGTCCCAACGATGACATACACCACGCCGAGCAACGCCCACGACAACGCCCCACCCATCGAGCCCTGTCGCATCGCAAGAAATACGATAGTGGGCGCCGCCAGCGAGAGCAACGCCACGTTGATGAAGAACGGGATGCGCGGCCGTCCGCTCGCGATCTGCAACGCATACGGGAAATACATGATGCCGTTGAGCGCGGACCCGACCGCAAGCAAGGCGACCAGCGGTGCAACGCGTAACGCGACATCGTGGCGACCCGTCCACAGGGTGACGATTGCAGTGGTGTGTAAGGCGAGCGCCAACGCCAGCGAAAACACCGCGCCCGCGAACATGCGGCTGGTATCGGAATAGAAGCGGGCAAGGGTTGCCTCGTCCCCGCGCGCGCGCAGCGTGGTGAACTTTGGATAGATCACGTTGAACGCCGGGACAGTCACCACCTGCAACCCGCTGACGAGCAGCACGGCGAGCATGTAGTGCCCGAAGGATTCGAGATCGATGAACTTGCTGAGCAGCGCCTTGTCGAGCTGGGTGAAGACGAGTGACGTGATCGCGATGCCGCCCATCCAGGCCGAAAACCTCCATACCCGCCGCAGCGCGCCGAAATCGTACGGCGCATCCCGCTCCCCCACCACCCGGCGAGCGACGGTCCGCAGCACCGTAGCGTGCAGAAGTCCGAACGCGGCCTGCACGATAAAAAACGCCTGGATGCTGCGCGGGCCGAACGCAATCACGCCGATCGCGGTCGCCGCGGCGGCGAGGTTGATCGACATGCTGACGGCGCTGGACAGCGCGAGGCGATGCGAACCCAGCAGCGCTCCCTGGTACAGGCTGATCGGCCAGCGGCAGGCGAGGTTCAGGCCCATCAGTGCAACCGCCTGCGCGACGGCGGTCTCGGGGATTTGCCTGGCCTGCAGCCAGTGAGCGCCGATCCACGGCGACGCGATCGCGACCAGCGCGGCGATCATTACGGCGACGGCGACGTAGACGAGGTTCAAGGTGCGCAACAGCGACGCCGAACGCCGTTGCTGGCCGGTCTCGGCGTTGTGCGCGATTTCGCGGTTGACGGTTGGCGCAAGGCCGAGGTCAAGCACCTGCAGCACCGTCTGCAGCGTTGCGTAGAAGCCGATCAGCCCATAGGCCTCCATGCCCAGATACCGCAGGTAGAACGGCAGTGCCACCAGGTTGATCAGCACGAGGACGACCGAATTGGCCATCGCCGCCGCCATGTTCCGCGCCAGGCGCATGCGCTACTCGTTGAATTCGTCGGCGCGGTAGCCGTGCTGGGTGATCAGTGTGTCTCGCTGCGCGGCGCGCAGGTCGGCTTCGGCCATTTCGCGCACGAGCTCATCGAAGCCGATGGTGGCCTCCCAGCCGAGTTCGCGCTTGGCCTTGCTTGCGTCGCCGAGCAGCGTGTCGACTTCCGAGGGTCGGAAATAGCGCGGGTCCACTGCGATGATCACGCGACCATCGGCATCGACGCCCTGCTCATCCAGTCCCGTGCCGCGCCAGGTGATCGGGATGCCCATTTCGCGCGCGACCGCGACCGCGAAGTCACGCACGCTGTGCTGGACGCCGGATGCAATGACATAGTCGCTGGGCTGGTCCTGCTGCAGGATCAGCCATTGTGCGATCACATAGTCGCGCGCATGGCCCCAGTCGCGACGCGCATCCAGGTTGCCCAGGTACAGGCACGACTGCAGGCCGAGCTTGATGCGCGCGAGGCCGCGCGTGATCTTGCGGGTGACGAAATTCTCGCCGCGCACCGGTGATTCATGGTTGAACAGGATGCCATTGCTTGCATGGATGCCGTGCGCCTCGCGGTAATTGACGGTGATCCAATAGGCGTACAACTTCGCCACCGCGTACGGCGAACGCGGATAGAAAGGCGTGCTCTCGGTCTGTGGGGTTTCCCGCACCATCCCGTACATTTCCGAACTGGACGCCTGGTAGAAGCGCGTGCGGGCCTGCATCCCGAGGATGCGAATCGCCTCCAGCAGCCGCAACGTTCCCAATGCGTCGGTATCGGCGGTGTATTCGGGCTGCTCGAACGACACTGCCACGTGGCTCTGCGCGGCAAGGTTGTACACCTCGTCCGGCTGGGTCTGTTGCATGATCCGGATCAAGCTGGAACTGTCGGTCACGTCGCCGTGGTGCAGGAAGAACCTGACGCCCTTCTCGTGCGGATCGCGGTATAGATGGTCGATTCGCTTGGTATTGAAGGACGAGGCGCGGCGCTTGATGCCGTGCACTTCGTACCCCTTCGCCAAAAGCAGTTCCGCCAGATAGGCCCCATCCTGCCCGGTGACACCTGTGATCAGTGCGCGCTTCAAGCTGGCTGTCTCCGCTGGCTGCTGACGATGGTGCCCGGCCCGCAACTGCCAGGCCAGCGCGTGGGCCGGAAGCTTTCCGGGACACGCGGCGCTACCAAAGAATACCGGGGCAGCGTCAAGTGTCGTAGGTCCGTTGATAGGTGAGAGCCGTGATCTGTTCCGAGATCAACCCAATCAGGAATACGATCACGGAGGCACTCAACAGCAGTGCGCTCATGTTGGTGAATCGATGCTCGGCGACATAGGTATATCCGTAGTAACCCAGCCCCAGCAGGAAAAATGCAAACGACGTCGGCGCGAACAATTTCAGCGGCGAATACAACGTCGCGATCTTGAAGATGATCAGCAGGAAGCGCAGGCCATCGCGCAGTGGGCGGATATGACTGCTGGAACCGACGCGCCGCGCAACAGGAATCGGCACGTATGCCACCGGGTAGGCGCTGCGGAAGAACGCCATGGTGCTGGTGGTGGGATAGCTGAACCCGTTGGGCAGCAGGTGCAGGAACTCGCGGAACCTGTCGGCGCGCACGGCACGGAATCCTGAGGTCAGGTCGGCAACGTGATGGCCAGTCATCCAGCTTGCCAGGGCGTTGTAGAAGGCATTGGCGGCTCCACGCCCCACATTGGCTTGACCTGTGGAATCGCGAGCGCCGACCGCCATGTCGAACCCAGCGTCAAGCTTGTCCAGCAGCAACTGGATCAGTCGCGGGTCATGCTGGCCGTCCGCATCCATGAAAACCAGGATTTCCCCGCTGGCTGCCCGCGTGCCGCGCTTGATTGCCGCTCCGTTGCCCATCGAGTAGGGAGAGCCCAAGACCCGGGCGCCATGGCTGGCCGCCACGGCCGCGGTGTCGTCCGTCGAACCATCATCAACGACGATGACTTCGGCTTCGGGGAAACAGGCGCGCAGAGCCGGCAGCGTTTGCCGCAGGCCGTCAGCTTCGTTCTTGGCCGGCAGGATCACCGAGACGTGCATGTATGTTCCTCTCCGGGCTAGAGTAGCCCGAACACAGCGGCTTGGAGCGCATTCGAGCGGGCGTTCCCTTCAAAAAAGCCGAGGATTGCTCATTCGCGGCAAGCGTGTTTGCGGTAGAGTCCGGCTGGGGAGTATTCAAGAGGATCCTGCATGGCAACCGTGGCAACCGCCAACCTGGTGGGCATCACCGGCATTGCCCGGCGGCTGGTGCTGGACGGAGCATTGGAAGAAGGGGCGGCGCGCGAGGCGATGGCTGAAGCCACGAAAGAACGCCGCCCGCTTGCCGGTTACCTGCTCGAGAAAAAGCTGATCGCTCCAGCCGACCTAGCGGCCGCCAACTCGATCGAGTTTGGCATGCCGCTGTTCGATGTCACGTCCCTGGACCCGGCGCAATCGGGGATCAAGCTGGTCAGCGAAGAACTGGTGCGCAAGCATTTGGTGTTGCCACTGTTCAAACGCGGTGGCCGGTTGTTCGTGGGTGTCGCGGATCCCACGAATACGCGAACGCTGGACGAGATCAAGTTCCACACCAACCTGGCCGTCGAGGCAATCCTGGTCGACGAGGACCGCATCAAGCGCACGATAGACCTCTGGCTGGAGTCGGCCGACGCACTTACAGATGTTGGCGGCGATGATGAAGGCATGGAGGGGCTTGAGGTCAGCGGCGGGGACGAGGAGCTCGCCGGCGACACCGGTATCAATGCCAAGGGCGACGACACCCCGGTGGTGAAGTTCATCAACAAAGTGCTGGTCGACGGCATCCGTCGCGGCGCATCGGATGTGCACTTTGAACCTTACGAAACCGATTACCGCGTTCGCTTGCGCATTGACGGCCTGCTCAAGCAGATGGCGAAGGTGCCAGTCAAACTGAGCCCTCGAATCGCCGCCCGCCTGAAGGTCATGGCGCAGCTGGATATCGCCGAGAAGCGCATCCCGCAGGATGGGCGCATCAAGCTCAACCTGAGCAAAACCAAGCAAATCGATTTCCGCGTAAGCACCCTGCCAACACTGTTTGGCGAGAAAATCGTCCTTCGTATCCTCGATGCGGGTGCCGCCAAGCTGGGCATCGACAAGCTTGGTTACGAAGAAGACCAGAAGAAGTTGTTCCTTGATGCGGTCGAGAAGCCCTATGGCATGGTGCTGGTGACAGGACCGACCGGCTCAGGCAAGACGGTGTCGCTATACACCGCCCTGAACATCCTCAACGACGAGAGCAGGAACATCTCCACGGTCGAGGATCCGGTCGAAATCCGCGTGCCTGGCATCAACCAGGTGCAGATGAACATCAAACGCGGCATGACCTTCGCCGCCGCGCTGCGCAGTTTCCTGCGCCAGGATCCGGACGTGATCATGGTCGGCGAAATCCGCGACCTGGAAACGGCGGAAATCGCGATCAAGGCCGCACAGACAGGCCATATGGTGCTGTCGACGCTGCACACCAACGACGCGCCGCAAACGATTTCGCGCCTGATGAACATGGGCGTGGCGCCATTCAACATCACCTCGTCTGTGACGCTGGTGATTGCACAACGCCTGGCCCGACGGCTGCACGACTGCAAGCGTGTACAGCAACTCCCCGACCACGCACTGTTGGCCGAGGGATTTACCGCAGATGAGATCCATGCCGGCATCACCCTGTACGAAGCAGTCGGTTGCAGTGAATGCACCGAAGGCTACAAAGGCCGTACCGGCTTGTATCAGGTGATGCCGATGACCGAGGAAATCCAGGCCATCGTGCTGGCCGGCGGCAACGTTCAACAGATTTCGGAGGCGGCCCAGCGCTCGGGTGTCCGGGATTTGCGTCAGTCTGCACTACTGAAAGTCCGTAATGGCTTGACCAGCCTTGCCGAAATCAACCGCGTTACCAAGGATTAACCATGGCCGTTACACGCACCGTCGCCAAGCAAACCGTTCGCCGCGTCGATCCTTTGCAGATTTTCGTGTGGGAGGGCAAGGACAAGCGCGGCACGAAGATGAAGGGCGAGCAGCCGTCGAAGAATGCCAACCTGGTGCGCGCCGAATTGCGCCGGATGGGCATCACCCCAACCGTCGTCAAGCCCAAGCCCAAGCCGCTGTTCGGCGGAGCGGGCAAGAAGGTCTCCGCCAAGGAAATCGCGGTATTCAGTCGCCAGCTTGCGACAATGATGAAATCAGGCGTTCCGATCGTGACGTCGCTGGAAATCATTGCTGGCGGCCAGAAAAATCCAAAGGCAAAGCAACTATTCAATGCGTTGCGTTCGGATATCGAAAGCGGCTCGTCGGTCTATGAAGCGCTGGGCAAGCATCCTGTTCAGTTTGACGAGCTCTACCGCAACCTGGTCAAGGCCGGCGAGTCCGCGGGCGTGCTGGAAACGGTGCTGGACACGATTGCCAGCTATAAGGAAAACATCGAAAGCCTGAAAGGGAAGATCAAGAAGGCGCTGTTCTATCCGGCGACAGTGATCGCGGTGGCAATCCTGGTCAGTGCGATCCTCCTGGTGTTCGTGGTTCCGCAATTCCAGCAGGTGTTTCAAAGCTTCGGGGCCGATCTTCCGGCCTTTACCTTGATGATCATCGGCGCCAGTGACTTCATGATTGCCTACTGGTGGCTGGTATTGATCGTAGTGGTGGGCACAATTTTTGCCTTTATCTTCTTCAAGAAGAGATCCCTTGCCTTCGCTCATTTCCTCGACAGGATGATGCTGAAGATACCCGTTGTTGGCCAGATCCTGCACAACGCCGCGATCGCCCGGTTTGCCCGGACGTTGGCGGTGACGTTCAAAGCCGGCGTGCCGCTGGTCGAGGCTCTGGACATCGTTTCAGGGGCCACCGGCAGTACCGTTTACGAACAAGCCGTCAAGCGCATCCGCGACGACGTCTCGGTCGGCTATCAGATGAACATGGCGATGAAACAGGTCAACCTGTTTCCCCACATGGTCGTGCAGATGGTCGCGATCGGCGAGGAAGCAGGCGCCCTGGATGCGATGCTGTTCAAGGTCGCCGAATTCTACGAAGAGGAAGTCAACAACGCCGTCGATGCGCTGTCGAGCCTGCTGGAACCCATGATCATGATCATCATCGGCATGGTTGTTGGCAGCATGGTCATCGGCATGTACCTGCCGATCTTCAAGCTCGCCGCCGCAATCTGACTACTTTTCTGCATGTCCTTCCTCGATCAACACCCCGGCCTCGGCTATCCCGTCGCGGCCGGGTTCGGCCTGCTGGTCGGCAGCTTCCTCAACGTGGTGATCCTGCGCCTGCCGCCGCGGCTGGAATGGGAATGGAAGCGCGATAGCCGCGACGTCCTTGGTCAACCGGAGCTATACGATCCTCCGCCACCGGGCATCGTGGTCGAGCGCTCGCATTGCCCGCATTGCAAACATCAACTCGCGTGGTGGGAAAACATTCCCGTCGTCAGCTGGGTGGCCTTGCGTGGTCATTGTCGAAATTGCCAAGCGCCAATTTCCATGCAGTATCCGTTGGTGGAACTGCTGACGATGCTGCTGGTGTTGGCGTCGATGTGGCGCTTTGGGTTCGGCTGGCAGGGGTTTGGAGCGATCGTGCTGAGTTGCTTCCTGGTGGCCTTGTCAGGCATCGACCTGCGCACCCAGTTGCTGCCGGATCAACTCACCTTGCCGCTACTGTGGCTGGGACTGATCGCGACGATCGACGGGCTCTACATGCCCAGCAAGCCTGCGGTCGTCGGCGCCATCGTCGGATATCTGTCGTTGTGGTCGGTGTGGTGGCTGTTCAAGCAGTTGACCGGCAAGGAAGGCATGGGGCATGGGGATTTCAAGCTTTTGGCCGCGCTCGGCGCCTGGGTCGGCCTGCGTGGCATCCTGCCGACGATCCTGCTGTCCTCGCTGGTTGGTGCCATCGTCGGTTCCATCTGGCTGGCGATGAAGGGTCGACATCGCGCGACGCCGATTCCATTTGGCCCGTATCTCGCGGCCGCCGGCTGGATTGTCTTTTTCTGGGGCGGCGACCTGCTCGACGCATACATGCGCCTGACGGGATTGCGCTAAGCGCCGCGATGGCGGTTTACCGCGTTGGTCTTACTGGTGGCGTCGCATCGGGCAAGAGCGCGGTTGCACGGTGTTTCGAGTTATTGGGCATTCCAATCGTTGATGCCGATATCGCGGCGCGCGACGTGGTGGCAGTGGGCAGCGACAGCCTGGCGGAAATCGTGGCGATGTTCGGCGACGGCGCGCTCAATGCGTATGGGGAGCTGGATCGCAATGCGATGCGCCGACGCGTGTTCGAAGACGACTCCGCACGCCATCGGCTTGAAGCAATCGTGCATCCGCGCGTGCGCAGCGCATTGCTGGCTGCTAGCGGAACTGCACCCGGGCCGTATGTCATCGTCATCATCCCGTTGCTTGCAGAAGGCGGTGGACGCGAAGGGTATCCCTGGTTGAACCGGATCCTGGTCGTCGACGTTGCGCTAGAACTGCAAATGGCGCGGCTGTTGCAGCGCGATGCCGTCGACGACGTACTGGCGGTGCGCATGATCTCTGCACAGGCCCGACGCCTTGAGCGTCTTGCGATTGCCGACGACGTCGTGGTGAACGATGGTGAACTGGACGCGTTGATGTCGCATGTCGTCGCGCTGGATCGGCAGTATCGCGCTTTGGCATCGCTCACGAATCCATAAACGGTCTGCGGCAGCACGCGCCACCATGGCATTGGATGCGGATCAGACTGCACCCGACAGCACGCACCCACAGGGAATTCATCGCGGCCAAAGTGCTGTGATCGCGGCGATTCCCTGCGCGCCATGCCGGCGTGCGATTTCGATATCCGCGGGGATCATTCCTCCAATCGCATAGATCGGCAGCGATGTCGTTTCCCGTATTTCCGCGAATTTCAACCATCCGATGCCCGTGGTTCCGGGATGGGATGACGTCGCGCTGACCGGGCCGAGCACGGCAAAATCGCAGGCGAGTTGCTCTGCGCGCATCAAATCCGCTGGCGTATGACAGGATGCAGCCACCAGCGCGCCATCAGCCAGCGGTCGTTGGTGCAACTCGTGCAGCTGGGTCGCACGCAGGTGTACGCCGACACCAAGCTCGCCTGCCAGCGCGGCGTCGGCATTGATCAGCACACCCACTCCGGCATCGCGACATCGCTGGACGGCATCAATGATCAACGCGCGCCAGCGCGTCGGATCCATTGCAGGCGAGGCACGCAACTGCACGCGTGAAATCCCGGCATCCAGAGCCTGCTGTAACGACCGCAGCCAAGTCGAATCGTCATCTGCAGGTGCAGCGGTGACCAGGTAACGGTCGGGCTGCAGCAGCGCGGCGACGACCGGGCGATCGGCGGCCGGCATTGCGTAGCTAGCGAGTTTACCTGGTGGAATCCATGCCAGCGCCTGGCCTTCCTGCCCTTTCGGGATACCGCGCCAAGACACGATCCGACGCACGTCCAAGCGCAGGTGCTTGTGTGGATAGCGGTGGGGGACGCAGATCAGTGGCGCGCCAAGTTCGACCTGGATGCCGAGTTCCTCGTGCAACTCCCGAATCAACGCGGCTTCGGGAGCTTCATCCCGCTCCCGCTTTCCGCCGGGGAATTCCCATAAACCCGCCAGATCCCGGCCTTCGGTCCGTCGCGCCAGCAGGATGCGGCCGCGCGCATCCTGCAGAACGCCGGCGACGACTTCGACGATGGGCGGTTCAGCCATGAACCATCACTGCCGCGCGTTGACCCTCGCCATCGAGAGCGCGAGGGGAAGGATGGGGTCTATCAGGCCAGCTGCCCATGGCAATGCTTGAACTTTTTGCCGCTGCCGCAGGGGCAAGGATCGTTGCGACCCACTTTGGGCATCCCCGATGGCAGTGCGCTCGCCAGCACCGTGTTTTGAACCTGAGCGGCCCCCTCGTCGGCACCCATGCCGCCAATGTCGGCATGCTGGAATTGCATCTGGCGGGCGACGGCTTCGGCCTGGCGACGTTCTTCTGCTTCCATCGCGGCGACTTCGGCTTCGTCGCGCACGCGTACTCGCGCAAGCAGCGTGACGACCTCGCGCTTGACCTTGTCCAGCATCTCGCCGAACAGTTCAAAGGCTTCTTTCTTGTATTCCTGCTTCGGTTGCTTCTGCGCATAGCCGCGCAGATGGATGCCTTGGCGCAGGTAGTCCATGCGCGCTAGGTGATCCTTCCAGTTCTGGTCGAGCACGTTGAGCATGATGTGCTTTTCGAGCATGCGCATCGTCTCGCTGCCGATCTGCGCTTCCTTGTCAGTGAACAGACGCGCGATGTCCTGCTGCACCTCGGTGGCGATCTGCTCGGCGTCGATCTCGGTGCGCGACTTGATGGTTTCGGCCAGCGCCGACTGCAAACCGAATTCCGTCGATAATTCCGCTTCCAGGCCCGCAAGATCCCATTGTTCGTCGATCGAATTCAATGGCACGAAACGCGCGACCATGTCGGCGACCACGTCGTCACGGATGCCTTCGACGTTATCCTGCACCGAGTCTGCTTCGAGCAGTTCGTCGCGTTGCTCGTAGATCACCTTGCGCTGGTCGTTGTTGACGTCGTCGAAGTCGAGCAGGTTCTTGCGGATGTCGAAGTTGTGCGCTTCGACCTTGCGCTGCGCGTTCGCGATCTGCTTTGTGACCAGCGGCGACTCGATGATGTCGTCTTCCTTCAACCCCATGCGCTCCATGACGCGCTGCACCCAGTCGGCGGCGAAGATGCGCATCAGGTTGT
>JBBSUF010000058.1:0-14456 GCA_038235185.1 Lysobacterales bacterium | reverse complement strand
TCGACCCGTATCGCCCCCTGCAGCATGGCTACCCGCAGCAAGTCCAGCCAGCGCTGGCTCAAGGAACATTTCGCCGACCCCTACGTCAAAAAGGCGCAGGCCGAGGGCATGCGGTCGCGCGCGGCTTACAAGCTCGAGGAGCTGGTGGAACGTGACCGGTTGTTGAAGCCGGGCATGGTGGTGGTGGACCTCGGCGCCGCGCCCGGTGGATGGTCGCAGTGGTTGCGACAGGCCTTGAATGCCCTGTATCCGGCCAACCCGGGTCGGATCGTCGCCCTGGACATCCTCGAGATGCCCTCGCTGGCGGGCGTGGAGTTCCTTCATGGCGATTTCAGGGACGATGGCGTCTTATCGGCGCTGGAGTCGGCGCTGGGGGCGCAGCCAGTCGACCTTGTTCTGTCCGACATGGCCCCCAATAAGAGTGGAATGGATGCGGTCGACCAGCCGCGGATCATGCACTTGGCTGAATTGGCGATGGAGTTCGCCGATCGCCACCTGCGCCCGGACGGCACGTTGTTGATCAAGTTGTTCCAGGGTGTCGGGTTCGATGATTACGTGCGGGAGCTGCGGCGGCGGTATGCCAAAGTGGCGATCCGCAAGCCGGATGCGTCGCGCAAGCGCTCCCCGGAGGTCTACGCCCTGGCGTTGGGCCGGCTGGAAACCCACAAGCTCGCGCACACGAAACCATCTGCAGGACCCTGAAATCCATGAATGACCTGGCCAAGAATCTGATGCTGTGGGTGGTGGTCGCCGTCGTACTGATGGTGGTCTTCCAGAGCTTCAGCCCGAAGACGGCCGGCGCCGACGCGCTGACCTACGACCAGTTCGTGCAGGAGGTGCAGGGCAACCACGTCGCCAAGGTCAACATCGCCGAGGATCGCACCACCATCGCCGGCGAGCGCAAGGACGGGACCAAGTTCACCACCTACAACCCCGGCGACAAGGATCTGGTCAACGACCTGATCAACCATGACGTCACCACCGTGCAGACGCCGCCCTCGAGCGGCCTGTCGCTGGTCGCGATCCTCTTGAACGTGCTGCCCTGGCTGCTGTTCATCGGCATCTGGGTGTATTTCATGCGGCAGATGCAGCAGGGTGGCGGCAAGGGCGCGATGAGCTTCGGCCGCTCGCGCGCGAAGCTGCTCAACGAAGACCAGACCAAGATCACGTTTGGCGACGTCGCCGGTTGCGACGAAGCCAAGGAAGAAGTCTCGGAACTCGTCGAATTCCTGCGCGATCCCGGCCGCTTCCAGAAACTTGGCGGCAAGATCCCGCGCGGCGTATTGATGGTGGGTCCGCCGGGCACCGGCAAGACGCTGCTCGCCAAGGCGATCGCCGGCGAGGCCAAGGTGCCGTTCTTCTCGATCTCGGGTTCGGACTTCGTCGAGATGTTCGTCGGCGTCGGCGCCAGCCGCGTGCGCGACATGTTCGAGCAGGCCAAGAAGCAGGCGCCGTGCATCATCTTCATTGATGAAATCGATGCAGTCGGTCGCCATCGCGGCGCCGGACTCGGCGGCGGCCATGACGAGCGCGAGCAGACCCTCAACCAGTTGCTGGTCGAGATGGACGGCTTCGAGGGCGGTGAGGGCGTGATCGTGGTCGCCGCGACCAACCGCCCTGACGTGCTCGATCCCGCGCTGCTGCGCCCGGGTCGTTTCGACCGGCAGGTCGTGGTCGGCCTGCCGGACGTGCGCGGCCGCGAACAGATCCTGAAGGTGCACATGCGCAAGGTGCCACTGGCCGACGACGTCGTGCCGATGGTGATCGCGCGCGGCACGCCGGGTTTCTCCGGCGCCGATCTTGCGAACCTCGTCAACGAGGCCGCGCTGTTCGCCGCGCGCGAGAACGGCAAGGACGTGCGCATGGAGCATTTCGACAAGGCCCGCGACAAGATCATGATGGGCACCGAGAACCGTTCGATGGCCATGAGCGAGCAGGAAAAAACGTTGACCGCCTATCACGAGGCCGGCCACGCCATCGTCGGCCGGCTGATGCCTGAGCACGATCCCGTCTACAAGGTCACGATCATTCCGCGTGGCCGCGCGCTCGGCGTGACCATGTACCTGCCCGAGGGCGACAAATACAGCTACAACCGCACCGCGATCGAGTCGCAGTTGTGCTCGCTGTACGGCGGCCGTGTTGCGGAGGAATTGATCTTCGGTGAAGACAAGGTCACCACCGGGGCGTCCAACGACATCGAACGCGCCACCAAGATGGCGCGCAACATGGTGACCAAGTGGGGCCTGTCCGAACTGGGTCCGATCACCTATGGCGAGGAAGAGGATGAAGTATTCCTCGGACGCTCGGTCACCCAGCACAAGAATGTGTCCGACGAAACCGCGCGCAGGATCGACGAAGTCGTGCGCGGCATCCTGGATCGCGCCTACGAACGCACCCGCACGATGCTGACCGAGAATCTCGACAAGCTGCACACGATGGCCAAGCTGCTGCTGCAGTACGAGACCATCGATGCGCCGCAGATCGAGGCCGTGATGACCGATCGCGACCCGCCGCCGCCCGGCAACTGGACCAAGGGCGGCCCGGCGCGCGAGCAGCCCAAGCCGTTCACCATTGGTGGACCTGCACCGCAGACCTGATCTGGGTAATCTTCGGCGAATACACGGGACGGCTTCGGCCGTCCTTTTTTATTTTTGGCGCGCCATCCGGTGAAAAGCTGGAGTCAGCGGTTATCTTCGCCAACAGACGCGGCCTGCCTGATGGAATCGATGACCATGTTCGACCTCTCCCCACAACTGGACTGCGCCGGCCGATTGCTCAAGCTTGATCGTCCGCGCGTGCTCGGCATTATCAACGTCACCCCGGATTCGTTTTCCGATGGCGGTGACAACGCGACCCTGGACGCAGCCGTTTCACATGGCCTGCGGCTGGCCGAAGAAGGCGCCGACATGCTGGATGTTGGCGGGCAGTCCACGCGTCCGGGTGCCGACGAGATCTCCGTCCAGGAAGAGTTGCGACGCGTGATTCCTGTCATCGAACAACTGGCGAAGCGATCGTCGCTGCCGATCAGCGTCGACACGTCCAGGTCAGAAGTGATGCGCGCCGCGGTCGGCGCCGGCGCTGGCATGATCAACGACGTGTTTGCGCTGCGTCGCGAAGGATCGCTCGATGCCGCCGCCGCGTTAGGTGTCCCGGTCATCCTGATGCACATGCAGGGCGAGCCGAGGTCCATGCAGCAGGCGCCGGATTACGACGACGTTGTCGCCGAGGTGCATCGATTCCTTGCCGAACGCATCTTTGCTGCGGAGATGGCGGGCATCAGCAAGAAGAACATCGTGGTCGACCCAGGCTTCGGCTTTGGCAAGACCATCGCCCACAACCTGATGTTGCTGGCGCAGTTGGAGCGGTTCACCGAACTCGGCGTGCCGGTGTTGGCAGGGTTGTCGCGCAAGAAGACCATCGGCGAACTCACCGGGCGTAGCGATCCGCGCGAACGTGTCCACGGCTCGGTTGCCGCCGCGTTGATCGCCGCGCAACGGGGCGCGAAATTGCTGCGCGTGCACGATGTTGCCGCGACCGTCGACGCGCTGAAGGTGTGGAATGCGGTGGCCGCAGAGCCGATGCCGAAACCCAAGCCCACAGGATCGAACATTCGCTGGCCAGACGAAGATTGATGCTTTCAAAGAGCTTGATGGGGACGGTTTCCTGACTGTGGCAATCACATTCATTCCATTCCCGGCACGTCTCTTGATCTGGACAGAGCAAACCATGGCGGCGCCGTCTGCTAGCCTTCCATGGAACCGGGAGTCCACAGCATGACCGCCAACACGCCATTACTCGTCACGTTCGCCATCTACCTGATGGCCATGGTCGTGATCGGATTCATTGCGTGGCGCTCGACGCGCAGCTTCGATGATTACATCCTCGGCGGCCGCTCGCTCGGCAGCTACGTCACCGCACTTTCGGCGGGCGCATCGGATATGAGCGGCTGGTTGCTGCTGGGTCTTCCAGGCGCGCTGTTCCTGAGCGGTTTGTCGGAAGCCTGGATCGCGATCGGTCTGGTCATCGGAGCATGGTGCAACTGGAAATACGTTGCAGGACCACTGCGCGTCTATACCGAGCGTTGCAGCAACGCGCTGACGTTGCCCGATTACTTCACCCATCGATTCGCCGACAACAGCAGGCTGCTGCGGATGCTGTCGGCGCTGGTCATCCTGGTGTTCTTCGCGGTGTATTGCGCCAGCGGTATCGTGGCCGGCGCGCGTTTGTTCGAAAGCGTGTTTGGCCTGCCGTACGCGCAAGCGGTGTGGTGGGGTGCAGCGGCCACGATCCTGTACACGCTTGTCGGCGGATTCCTCGCCGTCAGCTGGACCGACACCGTGCAGGCGACGCTGATGATCTTCGCTTTGCTGCTGACGCCAGTCATCATGTTGATGGGCTTGGGCGGCGTTTCGGCCAGCCTGGCGTTGATCCAGCAGGTCGATCCTGCGCGGCTGCAATGGATCGGCAAAGGCGGTGTGATTGCCGTGATTTCTGCGATCGCCTGGGGTCTGGGTTACTTCGGGCAACCGCACATCCTGGCGCGCTTCATGGCCGCCGACTCCCTGCAAACGATACCCAAGGCGCGCCGCATCGGCATGACGTGGATGGTGCTGTGCCTGGCCGGCGCAATGGCGGTTGGACTGTTCGGCATTGCGTACCTCGCCGCGCACCCGCAGCAGGGCACCATGGTGCATGAGAATCCCGAGCGCATCTTCATCGCGCTCGCAACGTTGCTGTTCAACCCGTGGGTCGCCGGTGTGCTGTTATCGGCGATCCTGGCTGCGATCATGAGCACATTGTCGTGCCAGCTGCTCGTCTGCTCGAGCGCTCTGACCGAAGATTTCTACCGCGGCTTTTTGCGGCCCCGCGCCTCCCAGCGTGAACTGGTCTGGTTTGGTCGTACCATGGTGTTGTCTGTCGCGTTGATCGCGATCTGGATCGCCCGCGACCCGGATAGCCGCGTGCTCGGCTTGGTGAGTTACGCCTGGGCAGGCTTTGGTGCCGCTTTTGGTCCGGTCGTGTTGTTCTCGCTGGCCTGGAAGCGGATGACGCGCAACGGCGCGCTGGCGGGCATGATCGCGGGCGCCATGACAGTGATCCTGTGGAAGCAGACCGGCAATACCCTGTACGAAATGGTGCCCGGGGTGATCGCGGCATCGCTGGCGATCATCGTCGTGAGCCTTCTTGGCCGCGCACCGCCCGACGCCGTGCAGGTACGCCACGATTCAGTGCGCGATGAGTTGCACGTGACCGGTTACTGACGCCGCCGCCATTCGTGTCAGCTGACCATCGACCACCCGCCATCGCGCTGATGGGCCCGACCACCTCGGGCAAGTCTTCGCTGGCGCTGGAATGGGCGCAGCGCTTCGATGGTGAAATCGTGAGCGTCGATTCGGCGCTGGTGTACCACGGGCTGGATATCGGCGCGGCAAAACCAACAGCGCATGAGCAGACACTAGTCGCGCATCACCTGATCGACCTGCGCGATCCATGGCAGCCGTACTCCGCCGCGGACTTCGCCACCGATGCGCGTATCGCAATCGCTGACATCCTCTCGCGCGGCAAATTGCCGATCCTCGCCGGCGGTACCGGCTTGTACTTTCGTGCACTGCTGCAGGGCCTGTCCCCGATGCCGAGTGCCGATCCGGCGCTGCGCACGCAGATCGCAAACGAAGCGGCCGAGCGCGGCTGGGCGAACTTGCATGCTGAGCTCGCATCCATTGACCCGCAAGCTGCTGCGCGCATCCATGCCACCGACGCGCAACGTATCCAGCGTGCGTTGGAAGTCTGGCGGCTCACTGGCAGGTCGATCAGCGATTGGCAAAGCGAACGCGGTGAGTCCGCACTTCCTCTGCGTGTGCTGAAGCTTGTGTTGGCGCCTAAGGATCGCTCCGAGTTGCATGCGCGCATCGCGCGACGCTTCGATGCCATGCTCGAGGAAGGATTTCTCGACGAGGTCCGCGTGCTGCGGGCATTGCCGGCGTTGCAGTTGCATCCTTCGCCACTAGAATTACCCGCGATACGCGCCGTCGGGTATCGGCAGGCCTGGGAACACCTTGAAGGCGTGACTGATATGCCTGAATTCCGCGACCGCGCCATCTTCGCCACCCGGCAGCTGGCCAAGCGGCAGTTGACGTGGCTGCGTGGGCAGATGGATGCGCAATGGTTTGATCCTTCAGTGGACCAAGCCAAGCTGGAATCAGCGGCCGCGATGTTTCTCCCAAGCATAGGATGACTTGAGTTAAAGGTGATATCCGGGCTGAGCCGGTCGTTGAATTGATGGGGTTCGCGGCTGCCAATCCATCCTACCCAAGCAGTGTGGAGGCCTGAAGGGCGACGCGGGTCGCTATCCGACCGGTCGATGTTGTGCAACCATCGGCTGGTCGCCGCCATGGGGAGTGGGTCGGGCGATGCGAAACCGGCGCCAGACCGGTCGCACCAACAACATGACCACCAACTTGGGGAAACACCCATGTCCAAAGGCCAATCCTTGCAGGACCCGTTCCTGAATGCACTGCGCCGCGAGCGTGTGCCCGTCTCGATCTACCTTGTCAACGGCATCAAGTTGCAGGGGACGGTCGAATCCTTCGACCAGTTCGTTGTGCTGCTGCGTAATACCGTCAGCCAGATGGTCTACAAGCACGCGATCTCCACGGTCGTACCCGCCCGCAACGTCCGCGTGGGGCCAGGCGGCGGCTATGTGCAATCGGGTGACGACGATGGATCCGACGTATCCGACGAAGGCGAGGACGAGGTCGAGTGATCCGGGCGGTGGTTTGATCGGCTGCTTGATATCGGTCGATCCAACCGCATCTTGTGGGGAGCCGGCGGCGATTGTCTGCCTCGCCGGCACCCCTGTCGCCGTACCGGAGTCCCGCGCCCTTGTTCGAACGTTCCCGCAAGGGTGAGATCGCCCTGTTGATCCAGCCCCATGCCGGCGGTCCGCCGGAGGATGGCGCTCTTGAGGAATTCGCCGATCTCGCCCGGTCTGCCGGTGCCACCGTCGCCGCCACGCTCAATGCGCGCATCGACAAGCCCAACCCGGCGACCCTGATCGGCAGCGGCAAGCTCGAGGAAGTGAAGGCAGCCTGCGAGGCCACCGGTGCGGACCTGGTACTGGTCAACCATCCGTTGTCGCCGGGACAGGAACGCAACCTGGAAAAGGCGCTCGAACGCCGCGTCGTCGACCGCACCGGGCTGATCCTGGATATCTTCGCCCAGCGCGCCCGCAGCCACGAAGGCAAGCTGCAGGTCGAACTGGCCCAGCTCAAGCACATGGCCACGCGTTTGATCCGTGGCTGGACCCACCTTGAGCGCCAGCGCGGCGGTTCGATCGGCCTGCGTGGACCAGGTGAAACCCAGTTGGAAACCGATCGCCGCCTGCTGCAGAAGCGCGTCGAACAATTGCAGAAACGGCTGGACAAGGTCGAAGTGCAACACACGCAGATGCGTCGTGCGCGCGTACGCAGCGAGTTGCCGCGTGTCGCGCTGGTCGGTTACACCAATGCCGGCAAGTCGACGCTGTTCAATGCTTTAACTGGCGCCGATGCCTACGCCGATGACCGATTGTTCGCGACGCTGGATCCCACCGTGCGTCGCCTGCTGCTGCCGACGGGAAGCGCCGCGATGCTGGCCGACACCGTCGGTTTCGTGCGCGATCTTCCGCATGACCTCGTAGCAGCATTCCGATCGACCTTGTCCGAAGCGCGCGACGCGGAGCTTTTGTTGCATGTCATCGATGCCGCCGATCCGTTGCGTGATGAACGCATCGCGCAGGTGGACGCAGTGCTGCAGGAAATCGGCGCGGGCGACATTCCGCAGCTGATGGTCTTCAACAAGATTGATCGGGTCGAAGGCGCACTCCCACGTCATGACCTTCCCGACAATGGCGTCGAGAATGGTGGTGCCGACGGCGGCGCGCGCGAGCGGGTCTGGTTGTCGGCACGCGACGGTGACGGGATCATGTTGTTGCGTGAGGCCCTCGGCGCCAGGCTCGGATCACAACGCATCCACGCCGAACTCCTGCTGCCCGTCGCCGCCGGCCGCCTGCGTGCGCAACTCCACGAACTGGGCGCCGTGCGCGAGGAGCATCACGACGAACATGGCTGGACACTGCAACTGGATCTTGCCGAAGCCGATGCCAGGCGCATTGCCTCGCTCGCGTATGGCGCACCGCTGCAGGCGCTCCTGCCTGAGGCTGCGGAGCACCCCGCCGGGGTGATCGCCGAGGGCGCGGGCAGGTAGAATTCCCCGGCCGGCCCCGGCAGGCTGGCTTCGACACGCATTCCACTGGCGCGACCCATTCACGCGTCGATGTTTTTTCTGGAGCAGGCATGGCCTGGAATATTCCCGGCGGTTCCGACAATGACGGCCGCAAGAAACAGCCGCGCAGCGGCGCGGGCGGCATCGTCGACCGGCTGCTGGATCCCGTGCGCGGCGTGCTGGCGCAAGGTCCCGGTGGCGGCGGCATCGCTTCCTGGGTTGGCGTCGCAGTCGTCTTGTGGCTTGCCTTCAACTGCTTCGTGCTGGTGACCGAGCAGCAACGAGCCGTGGTGTTGCAGTTCGGCCGCTTCGACCGCGTCCTGCAGCCCGGCCCGCATCTCAAGTGGCCGTGGCCGGTGGAACTTGCGATCAAGGTTAATGCAACGCAGAGCCAGGCCTTCAACGACACCGTGCCGGTACTGACCCGCGACGGCAACATGGTCAGCGTCGAGTTGAATGTCCAGTACCGGATCAGCGATCCCAAGCTCTATTTATTCGGCACACGCGACGCCAAGAAAGTGCTGGAGCAGGCGGCGTTGAGCACGGTGCGTGAAACCGTCGGGCGCTCCGACCTGGACACGGTGCTGGGAGCGCGCGGCGGCTTGATCGGCACCGTCAACCGCCAGCTGCAGGCGTCTCTCGACGAATACCACACCGGCCTGATCGTGTCGGAATTGAACTTGCAGAACGCGCGCTTCCCCGACGAGGTCAAGGACGCCTTCGACGAAGCGCAGCGCGCCAACGCCGACAAGACGACCGCGATCAACCAGGCGAAGGCTTATGCGGCGAAGATCGTTCCCGAAGCCCGTGGCGAGGCGGCGCAGCGACGCACCTCAGCGCAAGGCTACAAGACGGCGGCAATCGCGAAAGCCACCGGCGATGCGGAGCGCTTCTCGTTGCTGCTTGACCAATACAAGCTGGCGCCGGACGTCACCCGCAAGCGGTTGTGGCTGGAAACCGTGCAGGAAGTCCTCAGCGAAAACCGCAAGGTGATCGGCGGCGATGGCCGCCAGCTGATCTACGTGCCGATGCCTGCCGGCACGCAGACAACGTCCACGACACCGCCCGTGCTGCCGGCCGATCTCGCCGCGCCAACGGTCAATGCCACCACCAGCGAAGCTCGCCCGGAGCGCAGCAAGCGCCCCACGGGCCGAGAGGAGCCGTCGCGATGAAATTTTCCGCATGGGTTCCCCTGGTGATTGCCGTGCTGTTGGCGTTGCTTGGTTCTGTGTACGTCGTGTCCGAAGGTGAGAGTGCGATCGTGCTCAACCTCGGCAAGGTCGTGCGCAGCGGCGTCGGGCCTGGACTGCATTTCAAGATCCCGTTCGTCGAAACCGACCGCATCTTCGACCAGCGCCTGCAGGTGCTGGACGCCAATCCCGAGCGATACCTGACCTCCGACAAGCAGGACATCAGCTTGGATTTCTTCGCCATCGGCCGCATCGCCGACGTGCGCGCGTTCTATCGCGCCACCGGTGGCGACGAGGAAGTCGCAGTGCAACGCCTGGCTCCGATCATCAAGAACGCGCTCACCGGAGAAATCAATTCGCGCACCTTGCAGGAAGTCGTGTCGGGCGATCGCGAAAAGGTCGTCGCACGGCAACTCAGCAGCATCAACAAGGGTGCCAGCACATTGGGCGTCCACATCATCGATATCCGCATCAAACGCGTCGACCTGCCGGAAGACAGCAACGTGCTCAAGTCGGTGTACGACCAGATGCGTTCGCAGCGCCAGCAGGTCGCCAGCCAGTTGCGGGCCGAAGGCGTGGAAAAGGCGCAGACGATCCGCGCCGAAGCCGATCGCCAGCAACAGGTGCTGGTCGCCGAAGCGGAGCGTGATGCACAGGAGTTGCGCGGCCAGGGCGATGCCTCGGCGGCGGGAATCTATGCAGCGGCCTACAACCGCGATCCCGCGTTCTTCGCATTCCACCGGAGCCTCGAGGCGTACCGCAAGGCCTTCGCCGACGGCAACGCGGTGATCGTGCTGGATCGCACCGATCCGTTCCTGCAATACCTGCACAGCGACAAATAACCATGCGCGATCTGTGGTCGGCGCTGTGCCTGGTCGGGGTGCTGGAAGGCTTGTTCCTGTTCGCCGCACCCGGCGGCTGGAAACGTGCCGCCGAGAAACTGCATGCGATGCCCGATCGCAACTTGCGTGCGGTGGGCGGAATTGTCGTGATCGTGGGATTGCTGGCTCTGTATTTCGTGCGGGGCGGATAACTACCGCTTCGGTAGGATGGGTCGCAGCGTAGGGCGGGTTTTAACCCGCCGTCCGCCACATCCTGGCAATTCGAATGGCGAGTTGAAACCCGCCCTACGGCCGACACTGGTCTGACTGCATTAAAACCCGGATAATGCACAAAAGCCGGAGGGCGACCTCCCGGCTTTTTTCGTGTTCGCAACCGGAGTGCACCACCATGGGTCAATCAGTCGTCGTTCTGGGAGCCCAGTGGGGCGATGAAGGCAAGGGCAAGATCGTCGACCTGCTGACGCAGGACATCGGCGCCGTCGTCCGCTTCCAGGGCGGCCACAACGCCGGCCACACGCTGGTGATCAACGGCAAGAAGACCGTCCTGCACCTGATCCCGTCCGGCATCCTGCGCGCCGACGCGCTGTGTCTGATCGTCAACGGCGTCGTATTGCATCCGGCCGCGCTGCAGAAGGAAATCGCCGAGCTCGAAGCCACCGGCATCGAAGTGCGCTCCCGCCTGAAGATCAGCCCGGCGACGCCGCTGATCATGCCGTACCACATCGCCCTGGACCAGGCGCGCGAAAAGGCCGCCGGCAAGGATGCGATCGGCACCACCGGGCGCGGCATCGGCCCGGCTTACGAAGACAAGGTGGCTCGCCGTGGCGTGCGCGTGGCCGACCTGCAATATCCGGCGGAACTCGCCGAAAAACTGCGCGGTGTCCTGGATTACCACAACTTCGTGCTGACGAAATATCTCGGCGTCGACGCCGTCGACTTCCAGCAGACGCTCGACGACGCGCTGGCGTTCGGTGTTTACGTCAAGCCGATGGTGTCCGACGTTGCCGGCATCCTTCACGACCTGCGGAAGCAGGGCAAACGCGTGCTGTTCGAAGGTGCACAGGGGTCGCTGCTCGACATCGACCACGGCACCTATCCGTATGTGACCTCATCCAACACCACGATCGGCGGCGCGCTCGCCGGCACGGGCGTCGGCGCGGACGCAATCGATTACGTCCTCGGCATTGCCAAGGCGTATGCGACACGCGTGGGCGGCGGCCCGTTCCCGACCGAGCTCGACGACTCCGTAGGCGAAGACATCCGCAAGCGCGGCCAGGAATTCGGCGCCACCACCGGCCGTCCACGCCGCTGCGGCTGGATCGACCTCGTCGCCCTCAAGCGCGCCGTCGCCATCAATGGCATCAGTGGCCTGTGCATCACCAAGCTCGATATCCTCGATGGCATGCAGACGCTGAAGATGTGCATCGCCTACCAGTACCGTGGCAAGCGCACCGAGTACGCCCCGCTCGATGCCGAAGGCTGGAACGAGTGCGAACCGGTATATCTCGAATTCCCCGGCTGGGAAGAGAGCACTCACGGCATCACCGAGTGGGACAAACTCCCCGCCGCCGCGCGTGCATATCTACGCGCGCTGGAAGAGTTGTCCGGTTGCCCACTGGCAATGGTCTCCACCGGCCCGGATCGCGACGCGAATATCGTGTTGCGGGATCCTTGGGCCTGAGTCGCAACCAAACTTGAGAGAGGCCGCCTCCGGGCGACCTTTTCGTTGCGGCGTTCCCTCAGCCGCATTCGCGAACTTCGGCGCTAAGTTATGATCGCCAAGCCGGGTCACGGACCGCCCGAGACGGAACAGGAGCAGGTTCCAACTGCCATCACAGCCAAGCATGGCTGCCAGGGAATTCACCATCTACACAAGGAAGAGAGAACATGAGAATGCTGTCGTCAGGGATTCTGTTATTCACGATCGGGATCGGGGCTTGTGCACAGCCTTCAAAGTCAAACGAAGAGGCAACACTTCAGGCGAAAGTCACTGGACAGCTGGATCCCTCCAGTCCAGCCATGCTTCATGCTCAAGCATCTGCTTCTCCGCGTGAGAGGCTGGCCGTCAGGACCGCGCAGGCGCATGACAATGTCTTGCGCGACTCGTATTACAAGTGCGCAAAATCCAATGATGGTTCAACTTGGGACATGCAGAAATGCATCGAGAAAGAATTTGATTATCAAGACGCTAGGTTGAATTTCGCATACCAGGCCTTACGATCAACGCTGTTCGGAGAGGAGGCAAAAACTCTTACAAGTGAGGAAAGACATTGGCTTTCGGATGTTGGTATTACATGCAAATGGGACGCCGAAACCCAAGGCCAGGCTCAACGAATCACGGCGAACGAATGTTCGCTGGAAAAGACGGCCCAAAGGGCTGAAAAACTCGAAGGGCAACTTCAAAGACGGGGCAAACCGTAACGAGTTACTTATAACAACAACCAGTCAAGGGAATGACACACATGAATGAGATTGAAGAAGCCCGGCAAGCAGTGAGCAGCTGGTACTTAGGGCAAACGTCTTCGCATTTCGAGTCGAGCGGGCAAGGCGCAGGAGCGATATCGACAGGCAAGGGGGATCACGGTGGGGCTTCATACGGAACCTACCAACTGTCCACAAAAATGGGAACGCTCAGTGAGTATTTGGGTCAATCCAGCTATCGCGATAAGTTCCAAGCACTCACGCCAAATACCACGGCTTTTAATGCAAAGTGGAAGGAACTTGCCAGAACAGACCCTGGGTTTGCCAAGGATCAACACGATTTCATAGGTAAGTCTCACTACGGCGAGCAACTCCTCTCCTTGCATGCAGCAGGGATTGAATTATCGAATCGCGGCCGAGCAGTTCAAGATGCGATTTGGAGTACGTCCGTGCAGTTTCGTGGCCTCACTCCGCATATATTCGTGCGCGGATTAGCGGAGAAGTTTGGTGAGAATTTCGACTTGGCCCGGCTTTCGGATAAAGACGTAGTTGAAGCTGTACAGGATTACAAGATTGCGCACAACGTGTCTTTGTTCAGGGGTTCACCGACGTGGCAACCAGGTCTTTTAAGGCGCGCAAATGCCGAAAAGTCAAACCTACTGAAATTGGCGACACAAGAGGTCGTCCTTAAAGCCAATGGAGTCGATATCGCTCAACGCGCTCCCGATCCTGAATCCACGGTTCAAGCAAATCGGAAAGCTGATATTGTTGTGGATGATCTCCGTGTCCGAGATGGCCATAAAGACCAAAGCAGAAAAATGCAAGCTAGCTTGAACTACCTCGGCTACCGCGACCCCCACGACCATCCCCTCACCATCGACGGCACTATCGGCTCCAGCACTACTCACGCGATCAAATCCTTCCAGCACGCACACCACCTGCATGTTGATGGTGTAGTCGGGAAGGACACACTGGCCGCGTTGGTGGATGCGCGTCACTCGCCATTGCTGTCCGAGGCGACGCATCCGGCGCATCCGCTGTACACGCAGGTGTTGCACGGAGTCCGCAGGCTCCCGCATGGCACATTCGCAAGCGAAGACGAGCAGCGCAATCTTGCGGTGGCGTTGACCATCTCGGCCCACGTTAGCGGGTTGAAGAAGGTCGATCACGTCGTACTGGGCACGAACGGAGTCAACGTGTTCGCCGTGCAGGGTCGGCTAGATGATCCTGCGCATCTGCGAACACATGTCGACCGGGTGGAGGCCATGACGCACGTCGTTGACCACAACAGTCTTGCGTTTCAGCACGCGGAGCACGCGCACGCACTTCACGCACATATGCAACCGTCACCGGATGTCGGGCACCGCGAGACGCGGATGGACATTAACCGGTAGTCCGACCCCGTTCCAGGCGATCCATCAAGCCCCGCACTGCGGGGCTTTTTTTGTCCACATGTTTTTCATGCGTGGCTGTCCAGCATGATCGTGCGGGAAGTGCCCGCGACACGGTTTTGTGGCATGAGCCTGGTCGACTACCAACGCAAGCGTCAGTTCGACAAGACGCGCGAGCCTGCGCCGGGCAAGCCGCTACCGGACGGCAAGCGGGCGATCTTCGTGGTGCAGCTGCATCATGCATCCCGACGGCATTACGACTTCCGCCTGCAGGTCGGCAATACCCTCAAGTCGTGGGCGGTTCCGAAAGGGCCGAGCTACGATCCCACCGTCAAGCGCATGGCGGTGGA
>JBBSUF010000057.1:0-14674 GCA_038235185.1 Lysobacterales bacterium | reverse complement strand
TGCAGCCACTCGACTTCATCCAGCCCGGCGACCGGCTCGAACAGCACGATCCGCACCAGGTCGCCCTGGAAATCCTCCGCCAGTGATGCAGCCATCGCGCACACGGTGCCTGCGGCGTTGCCCTGCTTGAGCAATGCCAGCGTGAGCTGGTGTGTGCGCACTGCCAGGCGTTCGTTTTCCTGCGCGTTGGCGAACAACTCGTGCAGTCGTCGCGACAGTTCGCGATTCTTGTCGCGCAGCACGTCCAGCTGGTAGCTGGCCAGCGATGCCGCCGGGCCTTCCTCGCGCGGGACGATCATGCTGATCGCCAGGTCCGGGAACTGCTGCAGGAATTTCGGATGGCGGCGCAACCACGCCGCGACTTCATGCGCGCCGAGTTTTTCGGTGGTGTCGGTCATGCTCACGGCAAGATGCTCATTGCAGGTAGTCCCCTTCGAAAACAAATGTCGCCGGCCCGGTCATTGTGATCGGGGCATTGTCGTCGTGCCAGCTGATGCGCAGGTTGCCGCCGGGAAGCTCGACGGTGACAGCGCGGTCGACCTGGCCACGTCGCATCAGGATCGCCGCCGCAGCGCACGCGCCACTGCCACAGGCTAGTGTTTCGCCGACGCCGCGCTCATGCACGCGCAGGCGGATGCGATCGCGCGCGACGACCTGCGCAAAACCCACGTTCACCGATTGCGGAAACGCGGCATGCGCCTGCAGTGCGGATCCGAGGGTGGCGACTGGCGCCGTCGCGAGATCATCGACTTCGATCAGCGCATGCGGATTGCCCATCGACACCGCGCCGACCTGAAATTGCGTGCCTAGGGCGTCGAGCGCGTAGTCGTCCTGCGGCGTCGCATATCCGTCCATCGGAACTTCCTGCGGCGCAAATTGCGGAATGCCCATCGCGATGCGGTACTCATCCTCGACGCGGTTGACGTCGTGCGTGCCGGCCGGGCTGTCAAGCACGAACGATGAAGTCGATGCACTGCCGTCCCGCACCAGCCATGCGGCAATGCAGCGCGCACCGTTGCCGCATTGTCCTGCGTTGCTGCCGTCGGCATTCCAGATGCGGTAGCTGGCGACGGCGTGCGCACTGCGTGGCGGCTCGATCGTCAACACCTGGTCGCAGCCGATACCGGTATGGCGATCAGCGAGCGCACGACATAGCTGCGAAGTGGGCGGTGCTTGTCCGTGTCGAAGGTCGATGACGACAAAATCATTGCCCGCGCCTTGCATCTTGCTGAAGCGCAGCGACGCGTGCGGCGCTGACATGGCGTCACCCGTGACCGTCACCGGCGGGGGGCGATGCTGGAGGCGTCGCTGGCGCAGGGTCGAGCGTCGCCGGGACTTTATTCTCGACCGGGGCCACAGTGGTGGGGTCGCTTGAGGCAGGCGACGCGGCCGACGGCGTCACGGATGTGTCTTGCGGGCCGTGGGCCGACGAAGGCCGCACCAGCGGACCCTTGTTGCCACAGGCAGCCAGGGTGAGCAGTGCGGCGAGCGTGAAACAGCGTGCGTAAGTAGTCATGGGCGCAAGTATAGGGCGAGCAAGCGGCTCACGATATTGCACCCTAGGCCTCACCCGGTCGCTGCCTGGATTCAACTCCCAGCTGGTCGAGCAGGAATGCATACATTTCAGACAACTCGGCATAGCGGCGGAAGCGACCGGACTTGCCACCGTGGCCAGCGTCCATGTTGGTGCGCAACAACACCGGGTATTGCGAGGTGTCGAGATCGCGCAGCCGTGCGACGTATTTCGCCGGCTCCCAGTACTGCACCTGCGAATCCCACAGGCCGGTGCCGATGAACATGGCCGGATAGGCCTGTGCCCTGAGGTTGTCGTAAGGCGAATACGCGAGCATGTAGTAATAGAACTCGGGGTGTTCGGGATTGCCCCATTCGTCGTATTCGTTGGTGGTCAGTGGAATGCTCGGGTCGAGCATCGTCGTCACCACGTCCACGAACGGCACCTGCGACAGGATCACGCGATATTTTTCCGGCGCGATGTTGGCGACCGCGCCCATCAGCAGGCCACCGGCACTGCCACCGTAGGCGGCAACGCGATCCTTGGATGCATAGCCTTGGGCGACCAGCGCATCGGTGACGTCGATGAAGTCGGTGAACGTGTTCTGCTTGCGCAGCAGCCTGCCGTCGTCGTACCACGCGCGTCCCATTTCCTGCCCACCGCGGATGTGGGCGATGGCGTACACCATGCCCCGATCCAGCAGGCTCACCACCGATAGGTTGAAGCCCGGATCCATCGACATGCCGTAGCTGCCGTAGGCGTATTGCAGCAACGCAGCCTGTCCGTTTTTCTCGAAGCCTTTGCGGTACACCAGCGACACCGGGATTTGCGTGCCATCACGCGCCGTCGCCCACAGGCGCTCGGTCACATAGCTGTCAGGATCGTAATCGAGCACCGGCTCGCGCTTGAGCAGGCGCCGCTCGCCGCTGCGCGTGTTGAGCTCGTACGTGGTCTTCGGAGTGGTCAGTGACGTGTAGCTGTAGCGCAGCCATTCGGTGTCCGGTTCGGCATTGGTCGACAGCCCCATCGAGTACGCCGGCTCATCGGCCTGCACATGCTGCTCGCTGCCATCGGACTTCAGCAGGCGCAGGCGCTCCAGGCCGTGCGAGCGTTCCGCGATGGCGGTAAAGCCGTCGAACAGTTCGAAGCCGTCGATGAACACATCGCTGCGATGCGCGACCCACTCCTGCCACTGCCCACGATCCTGCGCGCCGTCGCCCGCCGTCATCAGCTTGAAGTTGCTCGCCGGCGTGCCGTCCGTGCCTGGCGCATTGGTGCGGATGACCCAGCGCCCGCCCAAGTGCTCGGCCTGGTATTCAACATCGCGCTGGCGTGGGGCGAAGACGATGAACTCCTGCGGATCATCCGCGGGCGCATAGTGCATTTCGCTGGCAACGGTGCTTTCGATCTGGATGCAGAGATAACGATCGTCGCGGCTGCGATCGATGCCCATGTAGAAGCTGTCGTCGAGCTCCTCGTACACCAGCACGTCGCTGTCGGAAGGCGTGCCGAGCACATGCCGCTTCACCCGCACCGTGAGCAGCGTGTCCGGGTCGTTTTCGATGTAGAACAACGTGCGGTTGTCGTCGGCCCAGACGACGTTGGCCGCCACGCCGCTGAGCGTGTCCGCGAAGGTTTCACCGGTCTCCAGGTTGCGAAAGCGGATCGTGTACTGACGACGCCCGACGGCATCCTCGGCCCATGCCAGCAGGCGGTTGTCCGGGCTGACCTGGAAATCACCGACGCTGAAATACTCCTTGCCGACCGCCATCGTGTTGACGTTGAGCAGGATTTCTTCCGCCGCGTCCATGCTGCCTGCACGGCGCGCATGGATTGGATAATCCTGGCCGGTCTCGAAGCGCGTGTAGTACCAGTACCCACGTTCGCGATACGGCACGGAGCTGTCGTCTTGCTGGATGCGCCCGACGATTTCGGTGTACAGGCGTTCCTGCAACGGCAGCAGCGGCGCCATGACGGTGTCGGCGTACGCATTTTCGGCGTCGAGATACGCGAGCACCTGCGGATCCTCGCGGGCGTCGTCGCGCAGCCAGTAGTACTCGTCGCTGCGTGACGCGCCGAAAGGTGTCGTCACCAGGTGCGGTTTTTTCGCGGCGTCCGGTGGCGCTTTCAATACGCCCATATTGGTGGTCATGACTGCCCGGAGGACGCCAACCCGGCGTCAACGTGCGCAGCCGTCGCGTCGTGTTCACGGTGATAGCGCACGGCGACCTCGACTTCCCCCTTCGACCCCAGGAACACCGGCACGCGCTGGTGCAACTGCGTGGGGATGATGTCCATGATGCGTTCGCGACCGCTGCTGGCGGCGCCTCCCGCCTGCTCCACCAGCATTGCCATGGGATTGGCTTCGTACAGCAGTCGCAGCTTGCCTGCCTTGGTCGGGTCGGCGTTGTGGTCGAGCGAGCTCTTGCCGAGCCGGTGATCCCACGGATAGATGAAGATGCCGCCGCGGGTCAGGATGCGGTGCACGTCGGCGACCATGCTGGCGATCCAGCGCATATTGAAATCCTTGCCGCGCGGGCCGGTGTCGCCCACCAGCAGATCCTGCACGTACGCCTGCATCGGCGCCTCCCAATGGCGCTGGTTGGAGACATTGATGGCGAATTCGCGCGTCTCCGCGGGTACGCGCATGTCGCGCTGGGTCAGCACGAACGACCCCTGCTCGCGATCCAGCGTGAACGCGTGGGTGCCATGACCAATCGTCAGCACCAGCATCGTCGACGGCCCATAGATGCAATAGCCGGCGGCGACCTGCGCGGTGCCCGGCTGCAGGAAATCCGCATCCTGCGGCACGGTCACGCCTTCGGGGCAGCGCAATACCGAGAAGATGGTGCCGACCGAGACGTTGACGTCGATATTGCTGCTGCCGTCGAGCGGATCGAACAGCAGCAGGTAATTGCCACGCGGGTACGCATCGGGAATCGGCTGGCAGTGTTCCATTTCCTCCGACGCGCAGGCGGCCAGGTGTCCGCCCCAGGCGTTGGCTTCCAGCAGCACGTCGTTGGCGATGACGTCGAGCTTCTTCTGCGCCTCGCCCTGGATGTTGATGCTGGCCGCCGCCGCATCGCCGAGCACCCCGCCCAGCGCGCCCTTGCCGACCGCCACCGCGATCGTCTTGCATGCGCGGGCGACGACTTCGATCAACAATCGCAGGTCGGGGTTGATGCGGCCTTCGCGTTTTTCCTCGATCAGGAATCGGGTGAGCGAGATGGGGGCAGTGGGAAGCGAAGACATGGAGGCAGGCATTGGCAACGGGGCGCCATTGTCGCCTGCTTTCTGCTTCTCCCCGACTGCAGCAGGCGTAATTTCAGGCCGCGGAACGCAGTCGCTGGGTGTTGGCTTGGCGGCGGATCACGCCGTTGAGGGTCTTGCGGGCCATGGCCAGCATCAGCAGCGGTGCGCTCGGGTCGGCGGAGACCATGACCCGCTTGGCGGCTTCGATCGCGTCGGTGGCCGCGGCAAAGTCGTCGTCACCCAGCATCGGTCGCAGGCTGCGCAGGCTCGCATCAAGACGGCGTTCGAAGTCCGGGCCACAACCCTGTCCGGCGCGATGCACCGCATCGTGCATCAGCACCTCGATCCGGATGGATTCTTCCATGAGCTCGGCGGCGGCATATGTCATGTCGATCACTCTGGTGTGCAACCGTCGCACGGGCTGCGAAAGAGTGGATGATCGGGTGACAAGGATGAGTGCTTGCTGAGCGCATGCCCTGTCCTGCTGCAACGTGTTGCGGTCTATTCAGACATCACCTTCGCTGGCCCATCCTTCGCCGTTGCCACGATGCAAAACATGGTCGCTGTCGAGCACGGCACCCGCGGCAAACGCATCCATGTCTGTCACGCGCTCATAGATCGGACGGAAATCCGGCGCAGTGGCCTGCATCAACTGCTCGAAACTGTCGATGACGAAATACGTCTTCTGGTAGCTGTCGATGCGGTAGCGCGTGCGCATGATGCGTTCAAGGTCGAAGCCAATCCGGTTGGGCGCATCGGAGTCCAGGCAATGGATGCTCTCGCCCAGCGACGAGACGATGCCGCTGCCATAGATGCGTAATCCGTCAGCTTGTTTGATCAGGCCGAATTCGACCGTGTACCAGTACAGCCGGGTCAGGTTGACCAGCGCCTCTGCCCCGATGCCATGCGCCTTGACCCCGCCGCGCCCGTAAGCGGCCATGTAGTCTGCGAAGATCGGGTTCATCAGCAATGGAACGTGCCCGAAAAGATCGTGGAAGAGATCCGGTTCGGCGAGGTAATCGAGCTGATCGGGTTTGCGGATCCACCATGTGACCGGGAAGCGGCGGTTGGCCAGGTGCTCGAAGAACGTCAACTCCGGCAGCAGGCCTTCGACGCCGACCAGGGTCCAGCCGGTGGCTTTCTGCAGGATGTTGTTGAGTTCGGCGAATTTTGGGATCGCATCGGGCGTCATACCCATCGCGTCCTGCGCCTGCAGGAATGCATCACTGGCGCGACCCACCAGCAGCTTGCGCTGGCGCTCGAACAATTGCGCCCAGACATCGTGGTCGAGCGCGGTGTAAGCATCCCAGGGTTGCTCGACCACAGCGGTGGTGTAGACCGGTACGTAGCCCTTGTCGGTCTGCTGGTGTTCGACACGCCCGGGCGTGGCACCGGTTACGTTCATCACTGCATCCTCAGGTACGAGCGGGCAGTTTACCCTCGGGGCGCGGTTCGCACCGGCACGCAGGAGCGGCGGGCGCCAGCAGCGCTTTCACAACCTGACAGGAGTGAACACCATGGCGACGTCCAAGACCACCAAACCCGGCCCGGCGACGGCGGCTTCCAAGACCTTGCGCTCGCCCGAAACGGCGAAGGCTTCGAAGTCCGCGGCTGGCAGCGCGCTGGCGCAAAGCCGCAGCCCCGGCAAGGAAACCGGCACCAAGGCAGCGACGGCCGCCTCGAAAACGCTGCGGGACGGCCGCACCTCGACGGCGTCCAAATCCGCTGCCGGTAGTGCATTGGCGCAGGCTGGCAAGCCCAAAGGAAAATCCTAGCGCTGGGCGAAACGATCTCCGAAGAAGTCGCCGGCATTCCAGTGCGGTGGCGCGTTGGCATTGCCCAACAGCAGGCCAAGCCGGACGTTCAAACTTGCCAGCCGTGCGGCATCGCCGTACTGGATCGGAAGGCTGACGTCGTCGCAGGGCTGGTGGTAGCAGCGGCGCAGAAAGTCGCGTTGCGCGAGCTTTGGCATCGTATGCACATCGGCCTCCTTACCGGCGCTGGATGCGGCGGGAATCACGCCACCATCGAGATACAGCGCAGGAATCCCCGCGCGCACGAAGGCGTACTGGTCGCTGCGCACGAATACGGATTCTTCCGGGAATGGATCGGCCGACAACCCAACGCCAAGCGCGCCGGCAGCCTGTTGCAATGCCTCGTGCAGGCTGGAATGTGCATCGCCGATCGCGACCACGTCGCGCGTGGGCGCCAGCAGCATCGGCATGTCGAGGTTGATGTCGGCCAGCAGATGCTGCGGCGGATGGGTGGCGAACCATTGCGCGCCGAGCAGGCCTTCTTCCTCGCCGGTCAATGCGACGAACAGCAACGAGCGTTTGGACTTGCTTGCCGCATCATGCAGTTCGCGCGCGGTTTCCAGCACGATCGCCACGCCGAGCGCGTTGTCGAGCGCGCCGTTATAGATCGCGTCGCCCGCCACGGGGGCGCGCACACCCAGATGGTCCAGGTGCGCGCTGTAGACGATCGCGTCACGGCCAAGCGTGGCATCGAGTCCCGGCAATCGCGCCACTACATTGCGGCTGTCCAGCGGCTCGACATGCGTTCGCGCCGCCAGTGACAACATCACCGGCAATGCGAAGCCATGCAGCTGGTCCAGTAGCGCGGCGTGCGCCAGGTCCGCGGCGGTGTGGCCGCTGCCATCGAAGACCAGGTCTGCGGCGGCGGTGCTGACCCGGGCGACCACACGCAGTTGCGGGAAGGTGTCGATACCGTGGCCATCGCGGTCGCGCAGGCGCAGGACCGGACGCTCCCAGTTGCTGGCCTGTTGTGCCCACGGTGCGCGCGTTTCGTCGTCGGCGGTGTCGACGAACACCGCGCCGATCGCGCCGCGCTCGACCAGCGCGCGCAGTTTTTCATCGCGCGAGGTATAAAACGCACGACGGTCATTGTCGAAGCGCGTCGGCGCGCCGCCGAACACCACCGCGATCTTGCCGTGCAGGTCGAGACCGGTGAAATCATCATGCTGCAGCTCGGGCGCGTGGATGCCCTGGCCAACGAACACGGCCCGTGCGCGCACCGCGCTATCGGGTTGATCGAAATTGGGCTCGGACAGGAAATGATCGCGGAACCGCAACGCAATCGTGCGGTCGCTGCGCACCACGTCCAGGCGCGTACCGTCGGCGATGCGCGTGCCTTTCAGCAATGGGACGCGTTGTGAAAACGTGCCGTTGTCGCCTGCCGGTTGCAGCCCAAGCGCATGCATGCGCGCGGCCACGACATCGGCCGCGCGTTCGAAACCGGGGGTGCCGGTTTCCCGCCCTTGCATGGAATCTGCGGCGAGCGTGCGGACGTCGGCTTCGATGCGCGTGGCGGCAACGTCAGTGCTGGTCGCTGGAGCAGCGGTAGCAGGCGCGCGATGGCAACTCGTGATTGCAAACGAGGCAAGCATCAGCAGCACGGGCATGATTCGCATGGGACGACTGGCAGTCATGGTGGCTCCGGCAGGGATGGCGCGACGCTAGCATGGTCGACCATCGCGGCACACGCTGCCTGAGGCGTCAGTCGCCGCGCGGAAAGTGCAGGACCTTGCCACCCTCGGCGGGCGGGCGTTGCCATAGCACCGGCACGTCATCGGGTCGCGGAGGTTCCAGCGCTTCGCGATCTTCGTTCCCAAGCTGCGCGCTGGCCTCGTCTTCCAGCTCCCACGAGTACCGCTTGCGTGGCGCGACCGGATCGCTGTCGCGGAACATCCGGGCGGCGATGATGCCGGCCAATGCCCCGCCCAGGTGCGCCTGCCATGACACACCGGGTTCGTGCGGCAATACCGTCAGCAACATCCCACCGTAGAGGAAGAACGCGATCATCGCCGCCGCGATCGCGGGCCGGTCGCGCCGGTACAGGCCGAGTGCGAACACCAGGAACATCAACCCATGCGCGACACCGCTTGCGCCCAGGTGATGCGTGCCCGGCTCACCCAGCGACCAGGCGGCCAGTCCCGAGCCGAGCCACAGCAACGGCAACGATCGCAACGTCGCGCGCGGATAGACGGTGCCGGCCAGGGTGCCGAGCAACAGCAGCGAGATCGCGTTGCCACCCAGGTGCTCGGGTGAACCATGCAGCAGCGGCGCGGTCAGGATTCCGATCAGGCCATGCCAGTCATGCGGTGCGATGGCGAACGCGCTCCAGTCGAATGCGTGCTGCGCGGCAAACACCGCTGCCAGCAGCAGCACGAAGCCAAGGCTGGCGTTGAGCGCCCGCTGCAATCGGCGGCGATCGATGCTGCGTTGCGCAGGGGTGTCCGGAACCGCCTCGGGCGTGGGCAAGTGCATGATGGGAGAATGGCGACGGAATGTGCGGATGCAAGTCGCCAATGCAGGACGCAGCCACGCCCCAAGTAGAATGCGGCGATGACGAATGACCTTCCGACTGTCCGCCTGCGCAACGCGTGGCGGTCGACGCACCCGTGGATTTTTCAGAAACTGGTCGAGAAGCCGGCGGCCAAGCCCAAGCCGGGGACCCTCGTCGACATCGTCGGCGTGGATGGCGAATGGATCGGCCGAGGCTTCTACAATGGCCATTCACGGATTGCATTGCGCATCCTGGAAACCGATCGCGACGTGCCGATCGACGCGGACTGGTTCGCGCGCAAGATCGCCGCGGCGGTGTCATTGCGCCGCGACGTGCTACAACTGGATGCGGTGTCAGACGCCTGGCGCGTGGTGCATTCGGAAGGCGACGGGCTCAGTGGCCTGGTGGTCGATCGTTACGCCGACCTGCTGGTGGTCGAATACTTCAGCGCCGGCATGTTCCGCCATCGCGAATGGATCCACGACGCCTTGCGCGCACAGTTTCCCGGCTGCCGGTTCCACGGATTCGCCGACGAGCATGTGCAGAAGCAGGAGTCGTTCGATTTTCGCGGCACCGAACCGGCCGCGCCGGCCATCATCAGCGAGCACGGCATCCGCTTTCGCGCCGATCCATCCGGAGCGCACAAGACCGGGTTCTTCGCCGACCAGCGCGACAACCGGCAATGGCTCTCGCAGCATGTCGCCGGCAAGCGCGTGCTCGACCTGTGCTGCAATACCGGTGGCTTTGGTGTGTATGCAGCCGTGCGCGGCGCGACAGAGGTCGTCGGTATCGACATCGACGAGGACGTGCTGGCGATTGCGAAAGGCAATGCGAAACTCAACAGTGCGCACGTCAAGTTCGTGCAGGCCGATATTTTCCCGTGGCTGCGCGATGCCGGTACCCGTGGGGACCTGTTCGACGTGGTGATCCTGGATCCGGCCAAACTGACGCGTGATCGCGACCAGGTACTGCCGGCGCTCAAAAAATACCTGGACATGAACAAGCTCGCACTTGGCGTGGTCAAGCCGGGCGGATTGCTGGCGACCTTTTCCTGCACGGGCCTTGTCAGCGAAGATGAATTCCTCGGGATGCTGCGCCGGGCCGCGTTTTACGCCGGGCGCACGGTGCAGGTGCTGAAAGTCGCCGGCGCCGGCGCCGACCATCCGTTCCGTGTCGACGTGCAGGAGTCGCGCTACCTCAAGGCCGCGTTTTGCCGTGTGCTGGATTGACCCTGGAGCTGGACTGCCTGGGGGGAATCAAAATGCGCGGCGAACCGGTTGCGGATATGCCGGTTGATATAGCTGCTGAGTCCGTGGCCCTGTTCTGCCAGTAGCTTCATCCGGCTGACATGCCGGCGGCCTGGACAATCATGGCTGTAGACATACACGCCTCCTTGGTCAAATTCGACCGCAATGGCCTCTGGCAACAATGCGTATGCCACCACGCCGGGGTGTCTGCTGACTTCCCGGTAGCGGTGAAACTCTGTCACTTGCTGCGCGGCCTGGGCATGCATGCAGGTTGATGATGGACAGCAGTGGGTGTGCGAATGATGAAATCACCGATGAACAGGCGCAGCCAGTGAGATGGCCGCGGCTACACTGACGCCATGCCGACGATGCTCATCCTCCTGTTGATTCTTGCCGTGGCCATCATTGGGATGGCGCTCTCTCTGCTGCTGCTACGGCGGCGACCGGATACTTTGCTCGAGCGTCATCGCGTCGCCCTGGAGCAGGCATTGCGCGATGAACAGCGCACCGGGCGCACGGAGTTACGCCAACAACTGGACAGCCTGTCACTGCAGCAGGAGCAACGCATCGGTGGCTTTGGCGAACGGCTGGATCTGTTGCGCGAAACCCTCAACGAGGATGCGCGCAAGGCACGCGTCGAAGGTAGCGAGTTGCAGCAACGCGCCGCCGACACCATCGGCCAGCGCTTGGTCGAACTCACCCAGCGCAACGCCACCAGCCTGGGCGAGATGCGGGTAACGCTCGAGCAGAAACTGCGCGAGCTGCAGGTCGACAACGCCGCCAAGCTCGAGCAGATGCGGGCGACCGTCGACGAGAAGCTGCAGACCACTTTGGAGACGCGCCTGGGCGAGTCGTTCCGGCTGGTGTCCGAACGCCTTGAGCAGGTGCAGCGCGGGCTCGGCGAGATGCAGCAGCTGGCCACGGGGGTCGGCGATCTCAAGCGGGTCCTTTCCAACGTGCGCACGCGCGGCACGTTTGGAGAAGTGCAACTTGGCGCGCTGCTTGAACAGATACTGACGATCGAACAGTACGAAACCAACTGCATCACCGTGCCAGGGAGCAACGAGCGCGTCGAGTACGCGGTGCGCCTGCCCGGTACGCATTCGGACAAACCGATCCGGCTGCCCATCGATGCCAAGTTTCCGCGCGAGGACTACGAACGATTGATGGACGCACAGGACCGCGCAGACGTCGATGCGGTCGTTGTCTCGTCGGCCGCGCTCGAGCGGCAAGTCCGCGTCGAGGCCAAGCGCATCCGCGACAAATACCTTGCGCCGCCGCATACGACCGACTTCGCGTTGATGTTCCTGCCGACCGAAGGCCTGTATGCGGAAGTGCTGCGACGGCCCGGTCTGTTCGACAGCCTGCAGCGCGAATGGCGTGTCACCCTCGTCGGCCCGACCACGCTGCTGGCGCTGCTCAACAGCCTGCAGATGGGCTTTCGCACGCTCGCCATCGAACAGCGCTCAAGCGAGGTCTGGCAGCTGCTGGGCACGGTCAAGGCCGAGTTCGGAAAGTTCGCCGGAATCCTGGAAAAAACCGACAGCCAATTGGAAACGGTCCGCAACAGCCTCAAGGCCGCCGGTGTGCGGACACGTGCGATCGAGAAGCAGCTCAAGGGCGTGGAGACGTTGCCGGGATCCGAGCAAACGCCGCTGCTGGGTGCAGGCGTCGCTGGCGATGACGCGATCCAAACTTGAACCCCACGCCTCGCTTTCCTAGGACCTGAGTCGGGCATTCAGGTGCAGCGTGTGGCCACCGAGCCGTCAATCATTTCCCGCAGGTCATCCTAGCTGGCGGCGAAGCGGAGGGTGTTGTCGCGCCGGTTCTGCTTAGCGGATGGGGGTCGGCATCGGATCTGCTGGCAATGTCGAATTGTTCTCGTTGTCCTGCAGGTAGGCAGGCAGCGAGGCGTCGACTTTCTGCTGGCGATCCCCAAAGATCTGGTAGCGGCGGCGCTGCAGCCACGCGTCGCGGAACAACGCATATTCATCGGTCGCGCCTTCGCGCATGCTGTCGATGGCAAACAACTGGGTACGGATATCCACCAACTGCAAACCCTGCAGGAAAGCGCGGGCTGGAACGTCGTGGACCTGGCCCAGCGGCGCCAGTGGCGAATCGCCGACCAGGCCGACGACGTCGCGCACGGTGCGGGGGCCGAATAGCGGCAGCTCGACATAGCGCGAGCGCTTCCAGCCCCAGACACCCAGCGTCTGGCCGAAGTCCTCGCTGTGGTTGGGCAGGTGTGCGGCGGTGGCAGGGTCGAGCACGCCGCCCAGGCCAAGCGTGAGATTGAGTGCGAAGCGGCCCGCCGCTTGTGCCGCGGCTTTGGGTCTGCCCTGCAGCAGTGAGTTCACCGCGCTGACGGGTTGCCCCAGATTGCTGAAGAAATTGCCGACGCCAAGCCGCACCGGATGCGGCACCACCTTGACGTAAGCCTTGGCCAACGGCGTTGCGATGCGGCGATCAACGGCATTGTTGAACTTGTGCACGCGCCGGTTCAGTGGCTCCCACGGGTCATAGCTGGCGGGCAGTTCAACCGGCGGTGGCAGGGTCGGGTCGGCGACCGGGTTGTAGTCCTGCGAGGCATTGCCATACAACGCGTCGTAATCCTGCTCGGCCTGCGTGCGCGGGTCGGCGCTGGAAGGGGCAGCAGAAAGTGGGGCTGTAGTGGATGACGTGCTCGTCGACGGCTTGGCATCGACGGAAACACCCTGAGCCTGCGCCGACAACACGGCGGTCGACAGCAGGGTTGCCAGCAATGCCGGCGCCAGCCATGAACGATTCGGGATTGGAGTCATGGGCGCAGTGTAATGGCTGGGCGCGGATCAGCTGGCGTATTCGAGCGCTGGGCTCAGCCGGTAGGCGGCACGCAACGCCGCCAGCCCGGCCGGGTCGCCGTCGACGACCACGCCACCTGCGCGCTGCGCCAGTTCGGCAAGCAGCGCGATACCGGCGCTGTCAACGCGCCCGACTCCGCCCAGGTCAAAGCGGCGTGCGCCGCCCAATGCGGCAAGCGCCGATGCCCATGCACCGGCCGTGATCGCGCGGGCGACCAGGTCGCCGCTGAAGCGCAATACGTCTGCATCGCGTTGCAGCGCGAACATGGCAGGCTCAGCGTTTGACATCGGCCTGCAGCTGGCCGCTGCGCAGATCTTCGGCAACCTGCCGGATCGACTTGTGCGTCAACTCACTGTCGAACTGCTGACGAAAGGTCTGTACGAACGACACCCCTTCGACCATCACGTCGAACACCTTCCACATGCCTCCGGAGCGGCGCATCAAATAGTCGACCGGGATCGGCTCGCCGCTGCTTCGCAGCAATTCGCTGGCGACCTTGACGCCTAGCCCGCGCGGCAGTGCGGTTTCGGATTTCACCCGCACGCGCAGCTGGGTGTTGAAATCCAGCAGGGACGAGCCGTACCGCTGCATCAGGTTGTCGGCCAGCGCATCGGCGAACAGCTTGACATCCGCGTTGTCGGCGCCGCGCCCGTGGCGGCCAAGCACCTCGCGCGCGGCATAGTCGCGATCAAACATCTGGCTGAATTCGCTGGAAATGAACGCCCTCAATGCCGCCCGATTCTTGGTGAACTCGGGCCGACGCTTTTCCAGCGTGGTCAGCACGCGCTGGCTGTTGTCGAGCACCAGCTGGCTGGGCGACGCGGTGCTGGCGTCGGTAGTGGTTGCGGATTGCGCCATGGCCGGGGACACGGCCAGCGCACCGGTCACGAGGGCCGAGGCGATGAAAAATGAAAGAACAGTGCGCTTCATGGGGTTGGTGCTTCCGTGGGGGGCGAGGTGGTCGTGGTGTTGGTGTTGGTGTTGGGAGCAGTGCTGCTGTCACCCGGTGCCGGCTTGCTGCCACCACCGAACATGTATTTTCCAACCATCTGGATCAGGTCGACCGCCGGGGTGGTGAACGCGATCTCCTCGCCCGGCTTCAAGCTTTGTGGATCACCGCCGGGTTGCAGGCCGACGTAGCTCTCGCCAAGCAGACCACCAGTGAGGATGCCCGCTGACGTGTCGGTCGGCAGGTCCTTGTAGCGATCATCGATGGCCAGCGTCACCACGGCGTCGAATTTGACTGGGTCCAGCTGAATGTCGGCCACATTGCCGATGACGACACCGCCCAGCTTCACCGGCGCGGCCGTGCGCAACTGGCCCAGGTTGGTGAAGCGCGCCTTCAGCGGATAGGTGTGCTGGCCGAAGCCGAACTTGCCGTTGGTCGACGCCATGGCCAATACCAGCAGCGAGGCCAGCGCCAGCAGCAGGAAGGCACCGACCGCGAATTCGAGACGGGGACCGCGAACGCTCATGGTATGGCTCCAGACACTATTTGCCGAACAGGAAGGCGGAC
>JBBSUF010000056.1:0-14684 GCA_038235185.1 Lysobacterales bacterium | reverse complement strand
TCGCCGGAAGCGGGGGTGTGGGCGGACATGTGCGAATTCCTCGCTAAGCGGCGAGCGACCGCGATGCGCGAGCTGCGTTGGGAAAGAAAGAGGTCTGGGAAGGGTGCGGCAGAGAAACCCGTGCCGGTAACGCAAAACTAGCATTGCGCCGGGGCGGCGGCAAGCGCTGGACGAGTTTTGTTCATGTTGCTGGGAAAGGCGCTATCCCCGATAACGCCTTGCGATTCGTCGAACCCTACAGCGCCTTGTCGATGATCTGCGCCAGCTGCGCCTTGCCGACTGCGCCGATCTGGGTTGCCTGGACCTGGCCATCCTTGAACAGCAGCAGCATCGGAATCGAGCGCACGTGGTACTTCATCGCCACCGCGCGGTTCTGGTCGATGTCGACCTTCACGACCTTGGCGCGACCGGCATAGGTCTGCGCCAGCTCATCCAGCGCCGGGGCGATCATCTTGCACGGGCCGCACCATTGAGCCCAGAAATCGACCAGTACGGGTTCACTGGATTGCAACACCTGGCTGTCGAAATCGGCGTCGGTGGCATGGATGACGGTGTCGCTCATAAGGACCCTCTCTGGCTGGAACATCGCAAAATCAAACGGATGCGCGGTCTCTTGACCGGCTGGATACGTTAAACTGGGGCGTTTCCACGGGGTTTCAAGCGCTGGTTTTCGAGCTTTGCGCTCCCGTACATTCCCGTTCGGCGCTGACCCGCAGTCTGCTGCGCCGACGCCTTCCACGCAAGCGCGCCTTCCGCGCCACATCCCGGATTTGATCCCACACGCATGAGCGACAAGCCTCTTACCGACATCTCGTTTTCATCCTTCGAACTGCCACAGGCGCTGCTGACAGGCCTTGAGACCGCAGGCTTTTCCCGCTGCACGCCCATCCAGGCCCTGACCCTGCCGATCACGCTGGCCGGCCGCGACGTCGCCGGCCAGGCGCAGACCGGCACCGGCAAGACCCTGGCCTTCCTGATCACGGTGGTGAACCGGCTGATGACGCGGCCGGCGCTGGCCGAGCGCAAACCCGAAGACCCTCGCGCGCTGATCCTAGCGCCGACGCGTGAACTGGCCATCCAGATCCACAAGGATGCGGTGAAGTTCGCCTCGCACCTGGGCCTGAAGTTCGCACTGGTCTACGGCGGTGTCGACTACGACAAGCAGCGCCAGCTGCTGCAGGACGGCGCTGACGTCATTATCGCCACCCCGGGCCGGCTGATCGACTACGTCAAGCAGCACAAGGTGGTGTCGCTGCACGCCTGCGAGATCTGCGTGCTGGACGAGGCCGACCGCATGTTCGACCTGGGCTTCATCAAGGACATCCGCTTCCTGCTGCGGCGCATGCCGGTGCGCACCGAGCGGCAGACGCTGCTGTTCTCGGCGACGCTGTCGCACCGCGTGCTCGAGCTCGCGTACGAACACATGAACGAGCCGGAGAAGGTCACCGTCGAGTCCGAGTTCATCACCAATTCCAGCGTGCGCCAGCTGATGTACCTGCCCGCCGACGAGGAAAAGCTGCCATTGCTGCTGGGCCTGCTGTCGCGCAGCGAAGGCGCACGCACCATGGTGTTCGTCAACACCAAGGTTTTCGTCGAGCGCGTCGCTCGCACTCTGGAACGCGCCGGGTATCGCGTCGGAGTGTTGTCGGGCGACGTTCCGCAGAAAAAACGCGAGTCGCTGCTGGCGAAGTTCCAGAAGGGGCAGCTCGAAATCCTGGTCGCCACTGATGTCGCCGCGCGCGGCCTGCATATCGACGGCGTGTCGCACGTTTACAACTACGACCTTCCGTTCGATGCCGAGGACTACGTACACCGCATCGGTCGCACGGCGCGACTGGGCGCGGAGGGTGATGCGATCAGCTTCGCCTGCGAACGCTACGCACAGGGCTTGCCGGACATCGAAGCCTTCATCGAGCAGAAGATTCCAGTGCAGCCGGTCACGGCAGACCTGCTGGTCGCATTGCCACGCAAGCCTCGCGAAGGCGTCGAGGTGAATGCGGAGGAAGGCGAAAGCGTCGGCGAAATCTTCCGCGAGGCACGCGAACAGCGCGCCGCCGAGGATCAGCGTCGTGGGGTCACACGCGGAAGAGGGGCAAGTAGTCGTGGCGCTGGCGCAGCGCGTCCCGCACGCAACCCCCGTCCGCCGCGCAAAGCGCAGCATGACCCTGCCCTTCCCATGGCCCTATCCGCAACGCCCGTCGCGGTCCAAGCCAATGCCGTCCCACCCACCGACAGCGAGCGCGCGCCACGCAAGCGTCGCCGTCGGCGGTCCGGCCAGCGCGTGGAAGGCGCGGAAACGACAGCAACCACAGCAACGACACCGATACGCGCGACATCACCGTCGCAGGTCGTCGCCACCCGCGTGACGCCGAAACCGGCAGCGAACAAGGAAACCCCGTCGCTGCTCTCACGCATCAAGCGACGCTTGGAATCCATCGTGACCCGCGGGCCGCGTTCGCAACATTGATCGATATGCATCGACGCTGGGCAGCGCTCAGTCGTCGATGACCACCCACACCGGCGTGTGGTCACTCGGGCGCTCCCACGTGCGCGGCGTCAGGTCGATGCCGCCAGCGCTGCAATGCTCGCGAAGTGCATCGGAGACCAGCAGCAGGTCGATGCGCAGCCCCCAGCCACGGTCGAACGCGAGCAGGCGGTAATCCCACCACGAGTAGTGTCCCGCCTCTTTGCAATGCAGCCGGAAGCTGTCGTGCAGGCCCAGGTCGGTGAACCCCTGCAATGCGTCGCGTTCGGGCGTTGAGCACATGATCTTCTCGTGCCAGCGTTTGGGGTTGTGCACGTCGATGTCGGCAGGCGCGATGTTGAAGTCGCCGAGCACGACCAGCTTGCGATGGCGCTTGAGTTCATCGGCAAGCATCGCGTGGGCCGCCTGCAACCAGCGCATCTTGTAGGCGTACTTTTCGCTGCCGACGGCCTGTCCGTTGACGATGTAGAAGTTGATGATGCGCACGCCATTGACCGTTGCCGCGATCACGCGTTTCTGCACGTCATCGAATCCCGGAATCCCGACCTGCACGTCTTCGATCGCATGCCCGCGCGCGAGGATGGCAACGCCGTTGTAGGTCTTCTGTCCGGCGAACACGCTGCGATACCCAAGCGCCGCCAGCGCCGTGTCCGGAAACCGCTCATCCTCCAGCTTGGTCTCCTGCAAGCCGACCACGTCGGGCTGGCTTTCGCGCAGCCATTGCTTCAGGTGCGGCAGGCGCACGTTGAGGGAGTTGACATTCCAGCTGGCGATTTTCATGGGTGGTTCTCAATCCGAATTTGTAACAATCATTTCGCCAACATCCGGATCATGCGATCCACGATTCCCGTGTAAGGCGGCTTGATCCAGTCACTCGCGGCAAGTCGCGATTGCCGGAAGACCGGCAGCAGCTTGCTGAACGTGTCGAATCCCGTGCGCCCGTGGATCGCACCCTGTCCGCTTGGGCCGATGCCGCCGAACGGCAATCCATGCACGCCGAAATGCAGCAGCGTGTCGTTGACACTGACGCCGCCGGACAGCGTCTGCGCGAGGATGTGCTCGACGGTCGCGCCATCGTGGCTGAAGGGATACAACGCCAATGGACGATCGCGTGCGTTGACGCAGGCGATCGCCTCGTCCATGGATCCATATCTGCGGATCGGCAGGATCGGGCCGAAGATTTCCTCGCGCATCAGCAAGCAATCGTCGGGCGCATCCAGTACCAGCGTCGGTGGAAACAAGCGCCCGGAGCGACTGCGTTGTTTGTCAACCGTGATTGGCATGATGACGGTGGCACCGCGATCGCGCGCTTCGTCGGTCATGCGGGTCAGCCGCTCGAACTCGGCGTCGTTGATGATGCGGGTGAAATCATCGGCCGTGGAAAGATCGCCAAAGCGCGACACCACCTGCGCACTGATGGCCGTGACAAACGCGTCGCGGCGGGCGGCGTCGACCAATACGTAATCGACTCCGATACAGGTCTGCCCGGCATTGAACCACTTGCCCGATGCGATACGTGCAGCGGCGACATCCACCGGGAAATCCGTCGCGATGATCGCCGGGGATTTCCCGCCCAGCTCCAACGTGACCGGCGTCAGGTTGGCTGCTGCTGCTACAGCTACCTTGCGACCGATCGCCGTGGAGCCGGTGAACAGCAGATGGTCGAATGGCAACGCGGCAAACGCAGCGCCGATGTCGGGGCCACCCAATGCCACCGCGACCCGCTCGGCCGGAAACACGTCGGCCAGCAACGCGCGCAACCATGCACTGGTGTGCGGTGTGTGCTCGGAAGGTTTCAGATAGACGTGGTTGCCTGCCGCAATGGCGGACACCAGCGGGACCAGCGCCAGGTTCACCGGATAATTCCACGGCGCGATGATGCCGATCACGCCCACCGGCATCGGCCGCACCTGCGCGCGCGCCGGCCAGAAGCGCCAACCGACCCCGACGCGTCGCGGCTTGGCCCACCGCTGCATGTGCTTCAGCGCGTGATCGATCTCGGCAAGCAAGATCATGGCTTCCGACAGCAGGTTCTCATGTGTGGAGCGGTGGCCGAAATCCGCGCGGATGGCGGCATCCATCGATTCAATGCGCTGTGCGAACACCGTCCGCAGCCGTTGCAGGTCGTCGCGCCGCTGCGCCAGGCCTGGCTTGTGCAAGTCCCATGCCGCGCGCAGATGGCGCAGCGTGGGTTGCAGGTCGCTGATCGGGGTTTCGCTCCGGGAGGCTGCGGTTGTCGTGTCCATATTCCCAGTGTAGGCCGATGGCATTGAGGTGCCAGCGTTGGAACGTGACTGGCTTAGACTCTCGCAATGAACATCCGCCCCTATCTTCGCCAACTGCCGACGCTCGGTGAGCGTGCCTACGTCGATCGCACGGCAAGCGTGATTGGCGATGTGGTGCTGGGCGACGACGTGTCCATCTGGCCGGGCACGGTGGTCCGCGGCGATGTCAACTTCATCCGGATCGGCGCACGCACCAACATCCAGGATGGCAGCGTGGTGCACGTCAGCCACGACGGGCCGCACGCGAAACTCGGCGGGTTCGCCACGGTGATCGGCAGCGACGTGACCATCGGGCACAAGGCGATCGTGCATGCCTGCCGCATTGAGGATGCGGTACTGATCGGCATGGGCGCGATCGTGCTGGATGGCGCGGTGATCCGTACGCACGGTTTCGTTGGTGCCGGTGCGTTGATCACACCGGGCAAGGAAATCGGCGAAGGCGAACTGTGGCTGGGCAATCCCGCCAGGAAAGTGCGGATGCTGACTGATGCTGAAATCCAGGCGCTGTATTACAGCGCGCAGCATTACGTGCGATTGAAGGATCAATACCTGGCGGAAGCTCCCCTGTAGGAACGGTCCGCGAATTGGAGCGCAACTTTGTTTGCAGCGCTCAGTCGGCGCTGATCAACTCGGCGTCATGCGTGCGCAGTTCGGCGTAGATCGCATCTGTCTCCGGCCGTACCCCATGCCACAAGGCAAAACTTTCCGCCGCCTGTTCGACCAGCATGCCCAGCCCGTCGATGGCGTCGCGGCATCCCGCAGCACGTGCCCACGCCAGGAATGCAATCGAGGCTTCGCCATAACTCAGGTCGACGGCGGTGGTGCGTCGCCCAGCCAGCGACATCGGCAAACTCGGAAATGCACCGCTGCGCGCAGCCGAGGTGGCATTGATGATCAGCTCGAACTCACCGAGCGAGGCCACGTCTTCCAGGTAGCGCGGGTGCACGCGGCCGGGTTCGCCCAGCGCATCGGCCAGCGCGTCCGCGCGCTCGGGCGTGCGATTGACGATGTACAGGTCGGCAATTCCGGCATCCAGCAGGTCCGGCGCGACGCCATGCGCACCGCCGCCTGCGCCAAGCAGCAAGGTCCGGCGGCCGCGCAGGTCCAGGCCGTAGCGGCCGGTGAGATTACGCACCAGCCCCGCGCCGTCGGTGTTGTCTCCATGCCATCCAGCATCGACACGCATCATCGTGTTGACGGCACCGGCCCGGCGTGCGCGATCACTGAGCCCACTGCATAGTGCGGCGGCGCGGTGCTTGTGCGGCAGGGTCACGTTGGCGCCAACGCCGCCGGCCTCTGCGAATGCCTGCAGTGCGCCATCGAAATCCTCCGCATCGATCGCACGATAGTCCATCGCGACACCTGTCTGCCGCGCGAATGCGGCATGGATGCGCGGCGATAACGAATGCGATACCGGATGTCCGAACACGGCATATGACGTCGATATGGTCATCGTGATTCCTTCAACCAGGCGGCTGCCTGCAATGCGAAATAGGTCAGCACGCCATCGGCGCCCGCGCGCTTGATGCTGGTCAGCGCTTCCATGACGCAAGCACGCTCGTCCAGCCAGCCATTGTCGATCGCGGCCCTGAGCATCGCGTACTCGCCGCTGACCTGATACACGAAGGTCGGTGCGCCGAACTCGTCCTTCACCCGACGCACGATGTCCAGGTACGGCAGCCCCGGCTTGATCATGATCATGTCGGCGCCTTCGTCCAGATCCAGCCCGACTTCATGCAGCGCTTCATCGCTGTTGGCCGGGTCCATCTGGTAGGTGTATTTGTTGCCCGTGCCGAGTGCACCTGCGCTGCCGACGGCATCGCGAAACGGACCGTAGAAACTCGACGCATATTTCGCGCTGTAGGCGAGGATGCGGGTGTGCACGTGGCCATCGAGTTCCAGCGCGGCGCGGATCGCGCCGATGCGGCCGTCCATCATGTCGCTCGGCGCAACGACATCCGCGCCCGCACGCACGTGCGACAACGCCTGCTTGACCAGCGCCTCGACGGTTTCGTCGTTGACGACGTACCCACTGTCGTCGATCAGGCCATCCTGGCCATGGGTCGTATAGGGGTCGAGCGCGACGTCGGTGATCACGCCGAGTTCCGGGAAGCGTTGCTTCAACGCACGAACGGCGCGCTGGCACAGGCCATCGTCCTGCCATGCCGCAGCGGCGTCGAGCGACTTTGCCTCCGGCGCTGTGACCGGGAACAGCGCCAGCGCCGGCACCCGCAATTCGCTGGCCTGTTCGGCGACTTTCAGCAGTTCGTCGATCGACAACCGCTCGATGCCCGGCATCGATGCGATCGCTGAGCGTCCTGCCAACTCATGCACGAACACCGGATAGATCAGGTCGGTCGCAGTCAGGACCGTCTCGCGCATCAGCCGCCGCGAGAATTCGTCGCGGCGCATCCGCCGCGGGCGCGTGTAGGGATAGCTCATGGGCAAATGATACGCCGACGGGCAAGCACTCGAGGGCCTTCCAGCGGGCATGAAAAAACCGGCGCCCTTCCAGGCGCCGGTTCAAGTGCAACAGATTATGGAAATGGATCTTTTAGCTTTATCCGTCGATTACGGAGCCGAACCCGGCGCGATGCAGTTGCGCAATGCCGTGTTCTGGGACGACGTGATCAGGTTGTCGGACACCAGGCGATCAGCAAATGCTGTCATGCATGCCTTATATGCCGTGCTGGAGCGGGCCGGGGACACGTGATGTACGCACACATCGTCGGCCGCCTGCACGTTCGCACCCGGCAACACTCCGCCATCGAGCGAAAGCGGGATCGTGGTATCGCATGCACGGATGTGTGCAGTGCCCGGTACGATCTGCCAACCCATGTCGCGGTAGGCGGCGCGGGTCAGGTCGACGCTATGGCTGGCATCCAGATCGCCATTGATGTTCGGCTCCATCAGCGCATTGGGCGACAGTGAGGTGTCGTAATGCGAGTAGGTGGAACCGGGCTGCAGAGTGCTTGGGGTGTACAACAGGGGACGACCGCTGTTGTCGGCACCTTGTAGCAGCACTGGATCCTGCGAGAACGTAACAGTGACCGGCATGTTGGCCTTGAAGGTGGCGCCATCAGCTTGCGTCACTCGGATCGCCGGGATGGTGATCGACGGGTCGGATCCACCTAATCCAGGCGGTGGCGAACCGGCGGCGTTGTCGGCAATGACAACGGCAGTGGCGCCTGCGTTTTGTGCGTTCTTGGTCTTGACCGTAAACGCACAGGTTCCACGATCAATCAGCGCGATCTTGCCGGTGAACAGGCCAGCAGTGAACGCCGCACAACCGTTCGAAGGCGCAGTTTGCAGGGTGCCCGAGAAATTCGCCGACGTCGGCAGCGGGCCAAAGCTGGCCAAGCCGAACAGGTAATTGCCTGCGATACTGCTTGGCGAGGTGACCGAGAAAGACAAGCGATGATCCAGGTACCCGGCCGCTTCGCTGACGGCGTGCGCGCCGCTGAACGCCGTGCGACCCGGGGTCGTGATTGCGGTCAGGCGGGCGTTGTTGTCCATCAACTTGCTGTCGAACCGCAGATGGCGGACGTTGTCATACGCAAAATGGGTGAAGGGATCCGAACGCGGGGTACCGTCGAAATTGGCTAGCGAACCGCTGAATACGTCGATGAAACCAAGGAAACCCAGGCCATGGCCGATTTCGTGCGTGACCACGTCGAGGAAGTCGATCTTGCCGGGGGGCGAATGACCATCCAATCCGTAGTACCAGCCGCTACCAGTCAGACAAGGGGAGTTATCTGGATTGGTGCCGCCCAACGAGGAGTTGAATCGAGAAGCGATATCTGCTGGATCACTGGGATCCGGATCCAGATCGGTGCCGGCAATCGAGTCGGCCAATGCCGAGGAGTACCACGCGCCCTTAAGCGGGGCGCCGGGGAAGTCACGGTCGATCCAATTGGGGCCAGCCGAGCCGAGCACGCCGCTATTTGCATTGCATCTGAGGGGTTCAAACGAGGCATAGATCTTGACGTCGACGTTGCTCTGGACCGTTGCGCCCCACATATCCATGGCGAACTGGTAGACGATGCGACGTTGTTCGCCGACACTCTTGCCCGGATTGCCGCCAATGGCGGGGGTGATGGTGGGGTCGTTGAGCCCTTGGCCCGCCGGATCCACGTTGATCAGGATCAACTTGGCCGCAGCCGCAGGCGCGGCAAAGCCGAGCATGCCTGCAAATGCGAGAGATGCCGCCAGGAGTGTCTTATTCATGGGGCAGCTCCTGGGTCTTGGCTTCATTTACCTTGACACTGCCATCGGCCTGACGAGTCGCGGTCACCGAAAGCATGTTCTCCGCAGGAAGCTTCATCGAGGTACCACCGCCGACGATCCTGTGCTGGGTGCGGACTGCCTGCTGGCGAGTCACGGCCTTGTAGCCCAGACCGCCGGTCAACTTCATCCCCAGCGCACGGCTTTCGGCCGCCGTCGGAGCGCGCATTTTTCCGGTGACCGGGTCAATGGCGATCTTGACGCCCTGATAGGTGACCTGCGTGAGGCCGGTGGCGGAGTCCGCCGCCAGTGCTGCGCCGCCGAGCGTCAATCCGCCCAGCAGCACCATTGGAATCATCAAACGTTTCATCCTGCTACTCCGTGATAGCGATCCACCCGGCGGCGCGCGATGCGCGGTCGAACGATCGGTTGGTTGCGTGGTCGGCAGGACACTTCCCCCCTGCCCACTCCGAGTGTGCGCCGGTTGGGCCCTGGGCTCAATAGCGCAGTGGTAGTCAGGCATCTGAACAATTCATGGTGGGCACTCCTCGATACCGCTGATTTTCCGAGCGGACTCACAGAATGGGGCCAGCAGGAGTAAGGAGCGACTTTGGTAACGCCCTCGCGCGCGAGCCTCTTATAGAATGCCGCCGCCCAAATGCAAACGGACGATAGCGACCACGATGACGATGCCGTTGATGACCAACCCCGCCTTGGCGCGGCCATGCCTGCCTGGGCCGCTGAAGGCAATCCCCAGCGCGCCGATGATCGCGCCCACGGCGGCGAACGGAATCAGGAACCAGTTGCCCCAGCCCAGTAACGGCACCAGCGCGAGTAGCATCCACAGCATCGCGAAGATGCCCCACACCACGCTGATCAGTCCCATCGGTGTCTCCGGTTTCGTTGAGTGGAAAAAGCGGCAGTGGCTGCGTCAGCCATGCACGCCGTCGATCTCCACGCACAATTCGCGACGACAGATCGCCGCGTGCAACACGATGCGCGGGACACGATCGCCGAAACGCGCCTGCAGCGAGGCCGCGACGGCATCCAGGTCGCCGCGGTCGCGCACGTACACCTTCAACCGGGTGCCGGCACCGAACGCCGCCGGCAATGCTGGTTGCGAAAGACGTGCGGCAGCGAGCAGGGCGTCGAAATTGGCGAAGGTTTCATCGATCTGCGCAAGCAGGATATCGGCGTGCTGCGAGGCGTGCCCAACCACGCTTGCGGTGCCCGACAGCAGCAGCGGTTGGTGCTCCACGGTAGGCGGCAACATCGCGCGGGCAAAACTCGGCGGCTGCGGGCCGTAGCTGCGCGGATAGCGATAGGCACTGACTTGGCGTGGGTTTTCAACCGGCGTACCGGCATTGGCGGCAGCCAGCCAATAGATCTGCAACACGCGAGCGTCATCACAACGGCCTATCGCGGTCGCGGCTGGCAGCATCACCGCGTCGAACGCGCCAAGCCCACGCGCGCGGCCGATGCAGAACTGGCGATAACGCTCGGCATCTCCCTCGCCCTGGGTGATCGCGTCCAGGTAATTCCAGATCCGCAGCAGGTGCGGGGTACCGCTGTCGCGCACGAACGCAACCAGCCTTGCATAGGCGTGCGTGGCGGCGGCGGCGATGCCGTCGGCACCCTCCTCGACTTCGATCACGCCAAACGCCAGCTGGCCATTGCCGGCCCAGGCAATCTCGCCATCGCGACCGTGCGTCACCGGCGCATCCGTGCGCCAGACTTCGTACGGTGCGCTGCCGGCGTGCGGTTGCAGCGGAATGTGCAGGTAGCGCGGGTCGTCCAAACGTTGCGGGGCGGCATCGCCAAATCCGAACACCGCCAAGGTATCGTCGGACACCAACAAGGACTGCGGCGAATGCGCGGAAATATAGTCCACCAACAACCGTGCCCGGGCGATCGCGGACGTGACAGAGACCGACGGCCGGCTCATGGCCGCTCGGCCTGCAAGGTGTCGCCAGTAAAGCCCGCGTGGCGTTCGCGCCGCCGTTGCCACCAGCTGCGCGCGACCGACGGTGCATGCCGCAATGCAGTCATTGCATAGATCACGCGGAACACCCGCAGCTTGCGCAGCACGGCCGGATTGTCGAAGACGTCGCCTGCAAGCATCGAAATCACCGCCTGCTCAACCTGCCAGATATTGCGTGGACTGGCGAACAGCGACTTCATCGTCGGCGAAGTGAAGCGATAGATGAACCACTTGAATTCGTCCAGCCCACGCGTCAGCCGGCGTTCGAGCGCGGCGAGCGTGGCGGTTTCCGTGGCCGGATCGCGCAGGATGCTGTCGACGGCTTCAACGCCGCGCTCGGCGCTGTTCATCGCCAGGTACACACCGGAGGAAAACATGGGATCGACGAAGGCGTAAGCGTCGCCCAGCATCAACCAGTTGCGGCCGCTCATGCGCGTGCATTCGTAGGCGTAATTGCCGGTGACGTGCACCGGCCCGACGCGGAGCGCTCCCTGCATCCGTTCCTGCGCCGCGGGCACGGACGCAAACGTGCGCAGCAGGAAGCCTTCGGAATCGCCCTGCCGCGTCTTGAGGTATTCGGGCGAGCACACCGCGCCCACGCTGGTGACACCGTCGCGCAGCGGAATCAGCCACAGCCATCCATGCGCATGGCGAAAGATGCTGACGTTGCCGGCGTTGTCGCCTTCGCGCGGCCTCACGCCGGTGAAATGACCGAAGACCGCCGCCGACTGATGGCGCTCGTTCTTGCGCTTGAGCTTGAGCTTGCCACCCAGGAACGCATCGCGGCCGCTGGCATCAATGAGGTAACGCGGGCGGAAGCTTTGCGTGCCCGCATCGGGATCCATCGCCCGGCCGGCAACCTGGCGCGCCTGCACGGCGATGCCACCATCCTCGGCAAACACGACCTGCTCGACCTGGACCTGCTCGCGCGCATCGACGCCGTTGCTGCGCGCATGTTCGAACAGCAGCTGGTCGAACTCCTCACGCTTGACGTGGAAGGCGTAGCCATGACTGGCGCCAAGCGCGCGTGCGAATGGAAACGTGTTGTAGGCGCCGCCTTCGACCGGAAAGTCCGCGCCAAGCTTGAGCACGCCGATCTCTCGCACCTGCTCCAGCAGACCGAGGCGCTCAAGGATCGGCATGTTCATCGGCAACAGCGATTCGCCGATGTGGAAGCGCGGATGCGCGGCTTTTTCCAGCATGACCACCTTCCAGCCGCGACGCGCCAGCAAGGTCGCCGCGGTGCTGCCGGCGGGCCCGCCGCCGATGATCAGCACGTCGCAGGCGGTCATTGCTGTGGTGTCCGGATCGGTCATGCCCGCGTCTTGCTGCCGTCAAAAGTGAGCGCCATGATACCGGCGCGGACGCCGCACTGAACGCGGAGCAGTTGCGCGGGGCGGCGCGATGCCGGATCGTGGCGGTTTATTTCCCTATGGATCCATGAGATGTCCCCGCAAACCGACGCCGAACGCGAACTGGCCGAACTGCTGGTCGAAAGCTTGAACCTGGACGATATTCAGGCCGCATCCATCGATCCGGAGGCCCCGCTTTTCAATACCGGCCTGGGGCTGGACTCGATCGACGCGTTGGAGCTGTCACTGGCGATCAGCAAGCGCTATGGCTTCCAGCTGCGCTCGGACAACGACGAAAACCGCAGCATATTCGCGTCACTGCGCTCGCTCGCCTCGCATGTCCAGCAACACAAGACGGCCTGAGGCCAAGGTCGTTTGGCGATCGTGAACCCGCCTGTCATTGATCCTCCTGGCAGCCACCCGCCTTCCATCAGCACGCCGCGTCCTCATCTGATCTCGCCCGGCCATGCCGCCGGGTTGCGACTCCTGCTGGCAATCGCGTATCCGCTGCTGGCGCACCTGGCCAGCGACCGTCATGACGGCATGCTGGCCGTGATCGCGCTCGGTGACATCGCCCTGATCGTGCTGCTGCAACCGCTGCTGCAGCGACGCGGATGGTCGTGGGGCTTGCTGCTTGTCCTGGCTGCGGCGTTGTGGGCATTGTTGGCCTCCGGCTATGCCTTGCTGCCGCTGCTACTGGTACCGGTGGCACTGCTGGCGCTGGTCAGTTACGGCTTCGGCCGTACCTTGCGCGGGAATCGGATCCCGCTGATCACGCGCATGCTCTGTGGCCTGGATGGCGTGCAGATGTCGGAGCTCTCGCCGGAATTGCGCCGCTACACCCGCAATCTCACCGCAGCCTGGGCCGCATTGCTGGGGGTGATGGCCCTGGTCAACCTGACGCTGGCGCTGCTCGCGGTCCCCGATGGGCTCCTGGCCAGCCTGGGAATCGCCTCGCCGCTGCCGGTCACGCGGGCGCAATGGTCGTGGTGCGCCAATGTGCTCAATTACGGCGTTGTGGCTGGGTTCTTCCTGGCCGAATTCCGTTATCGCCAACGCAAGTTTCCGGGCCGGTACCACAATCTTCTGGACTTCCTGCGGCGCATGGCGCGGCTCGGGCCCGCCTTCTGGCGTGACGTTTCGCACTAGGGTCGAGGACGCGGAAAGCTGTTTCAAGCCGCAGCTTGAGCGCGGCGCGCTTGCGATGGCCGGTCGCGCCGATCATGCTTTGCCCGCGATGCGATTCTCGATCCTTTCCGACCATCCGAGCTTGCCGGGACATTTCCCCGGACGCCCGGTCGTGCCTGGCGTGATCGTGCTGGAGCGCGTGCTGGAGGCGATCGAGGCGACGCATGGCGCGCTGGGTGACTTGCGGCTGCCCCAGGTGAAATTCACGCAACCATTGTTGCCTGGTGAGATCGCCGACATCACCATCACCGGAAATGCGCCGCGCTGGCGGTTTCGGGTGTCGCGCGGAGAGGCGACGATTGCAAGTGGCGACGTTGCGTTGAAGGACGCCGCCGTATGAGTACGCAGTGGAAACAACGCCCGGAAGGCGGCGGCCGTTCCGCGATCTGGCTGATCCGCGGCATCGCCCGGCATGCGGGCCGCAAGTTCGCGCGGCTGTTGCTGGGGCCGATCACGGTGTATTTCCTGCTGCTGCGCGGACCCGAGCGGCGCGCATCGGTCGCGTATCTGCAACGTGCGCTTGGCCGGCCGGCGCGGTGGCTGGATGGCGCACGCCATATCCACACGTTCGCATCGACCATCCTGGACCGCGTGTTCCTGCTGAGTGGGCGACTGCAGCAGTTCGACTTCACGCTCAGTGGCTTGGACGACGTCCATCGCCAGCTGGACAAGCAACAGGGCGTTCTGCTGTTCGGCTCGCACCTGGGCAGCTTCGAGGTGATGCGCGTGCTGGCGAGGCAGCGGCCCGAGTACGTGATCCGCGTGGTGCTGGACAAACAGCACAATGCGGCGATGACACAGCTGCTGGATGCGCTGGACCCGGCGATCGCGGCCAATGTCATCGACGCAGGCCAGGATGGGCCATCGTTGATGCTGGCGATCCAGCAGGCCGTGGCCTCAGGCCACCTCGTCGCGCTGCTGGTCGATCGCGTCCAGCCCGGCGAACCCTCCCAGGAGGCGCGGTTTTTTGGGCACAACGCACCATTCCCGCGGGCACCGTGGCTGATCGCCTCGGTGCTGCGCGTGCCGATCGTGCTGGCGTTTGGCCTGTATCGGGGCGGCAACCGTTATGAGCTAGCGTTTGAGTCGTTCAGCGACGGTCTATGCATCCCGCGCGCCGATCGGGCCTCCACGCTGGTAGCACTCATCCAGCGTTACGCCAGCAGGCT
>JBBSUF010000055.1:0-14767 GCA_038235185.1 Lysobacterales bacterium | reverse complement strand
GGCGCAGCCGCCACGTGGGCTTCGTTTTCCAGTTCTACAACCTGATGCCGATGCTCAGCGGACAGAAGAACGTCGAGCTACCGTTGCTGCTGACCAACCTTGGCGCGGCGCAGCGCAAGCGCAATGCCGAGATCGCGCTGCAGCTGGTCGGCCTATCCGATCGTGGATCGCACAAGCCCAACGAATTGTCCGGCGGCCAGCAGCAGCGCGTCGCGATCGCGCGCGCGATCGTCTCGGACCCGACCTTCCTGATCTGCGATGAGCCGACCGGTGATCTCGACCGGCATTCCGCCGAGGAAATCCTGCTGTTGCTGCAAACCCTCAACCGCGAGCACGGCAAGACCATCATCATGGTCACGCACGATCCCAAGGCGGCCGAATATGCCACCCACACCATCCATCTGGACAAGGGTGAACTGGTCGACGCGCCCGCGATGGCGCACTGAGGAAGGCCATGAAATATCTCTTCCTGGTCTGGGCGCAGCTGTTTCGCAGCAAGACGCGCACGTTGCTGACATTGCTGTCGGTAGTGGCAGCGTTCCTGCTCTTCGGCATGCTGGATTCGGTGCGCGTGGCCTTCAATTCCGGCGGCGGCGTTGACGGCGCCAACCGGTTGATCGTGTCCTCGCGCCTGTCGATCACGCAGTCATTGCCGATCAACCTGCTGCCGCGGATCCAGTCGGTCGATGGCGTGCGCAAGACGACATACGCGATGTGGTTCGGCGGCATCTACCGGGACCCGAAGAATTTCTTCCCGAATTTTTCGGTGGCCGACAACTACTTCGACGTCTACACGGACTTCGTCGTTCCACCATCACAGCTCAAGGCGTTCCAGCAGAACCGCACGGGCGCAGTGATCGGCGAGTCGCTGTCAAAGAAGTTCGGCTGGAAGCTCGGCGACACCATTCCTCTGCAGGCGACGATCTTCCCGCGTGGCGGCAGCAACGACTGGCCGCTGCAGGTCAGCGCGATCTTCCGCGCGAAAGACCGCAAGAATGTCGGCGCAGAGAACCAGTTGATGATGCACTGGAAGTATTTCGACGAATCCAACGACTACATCAAGAGCCAGGTCAGCTGGTACACGGTGCAGCTGGCCGATCCCAACCAGGCCGCGCGGGTGGCGCGGACAATCGATGCGATCTCGGCCAATTCGGATCATGAAACCAAGAGCCAGACCGAGTCGGCGTTCCAGCAGGCGTTCGCCAAGCAATTCGCCGACATCGGCCTGATCGTCACCGGCATCATGAGCGCGGTGTTCTTCACCCTGTTGCTGCTGACCGGAAACACCATGGCGCAGGCAGTGCGCGAACGCATTCCCGAACTTGCCGTGCTCAAGACGATCGGGTTCAAGGACAGCACGGTGCTGAACCTGGTGATGGTGGAATCGATCCTGCTGATCGTGCTCGGCGGCCTGATCGGATTGACGCTGGCCTCCGTGCTGATGCCGCTGGTGAGCGCGGCGAGCCAAGGCGTGATTCCGTTGCCCAGCGTGCCGGGTCGCACTTGGATCGTTGGATTGGGGCTGATGCTGGTGATCGGGGTCGTCGTCGGCCTGATGCCTGCTTTGCGCGCCAAGCGCCTGAAGATCGTCGATGCACTGGCCGGACGCTAGGAGACCACCATGCCCAACTGGATTGCGAATTTACTTTCCATCCTCGCGCTGATCGCGGGCCTCGTCGTATGGATCCTGTTGCCGTGGTACGCCGTGCTCGCCGTTGCGGTGCTGCTTGGCCTGTGGCTGGCGCTGACACGCAGCGGCCGGCTTGCACTCGCGGCTGCGCGCATTGGCATTGCCAGCCTGCCGCAACGCTGGGGTGCGTCGTCGGTCATCATCATCGGCATTGCGGGGGTGGTCGGCGTGCTGGTCGCGATGCTGGCAATGGGCGAAGGCTTCAAGGCCACGCTGGATGCCACTGGCAATGACACCACCGCGATTATTTTGCGTGGTGGCTCGCAGGCGGAAACCAACTCGGTGATCACCCGCGACCAGGTGCCGCTGGTGTCCAGCCTGCCCGGTATTTCGAAGGGAGCTGACGGCAAGCCGCTGCTGTCGCCGGAACTCTCGCAGGTCGTCAACCTGCCGTCGAAATCCGACGGCACCGACGCCAACGCGCAGTTCCGCGGCGTCGGTGAGCAGGGCTGGGCCGTGCGCGGCAATCTCAAAATCATCGAAGGTCGCAAGTTCGCGCCGGGTTTGCGCGAACTCGTTGTCGGGCAAGGCGCGCAATCGCAGTTCCGCGGGCTGGACGTTGGCAAGAGCGTCAAGCTGGGCAACCAGGAGTGGGCGGTGGTCGGCAAGTTCGCGTCCGGCGATTCGCATGACTCGGAGTTGTGGGGCGATGCCGAAACGCTGGCGTCCACCTATAACCGGCGCGCGTTCCAGTCGATCACCGTCAAGACCGACGGCAAGGGCGGATATGCACAACTCAAGGCGGCGATGGAGGCCGACCCGCGACTCAAGCTCGATGTCGAAACCACGCGCGAGTATTACGGCAAGCAGTCCGGAGGGTTGAGCAAGCTGATCAATATCCTTGGCACCGTGATTGGCACGATCATGGCGATTGGTGCCGTGTTCGGCGCGCTCAACACCATGTACGCCGCGGTCGCCGGGCGTGCGCGCGAGATCGCGACCATGCGTGCGATCGGATTCCGCGGCCTGCCGGTGGTGATGGCGGTGATGCTGGAGACCATGCTGCTCGCGCTGCTGGGCGGATTGCTCGGCGGCCTGATCGCGTGGCTGGTCTTCAACGGTTACAGCGTGAGTACCCTGGGCAACAACTTCAGCCAGGTGGTGTTCAAGTTCAAGGTGTCGCCGCAACTGTTGTGGAGCGGCTTGAAATGGGCGCTCGGGATTGGCCTGGTCGGCGGACTCTTCCCTGCCTTGCGCGCGGCGCGGTTGCCGGTGACGACGGCATTGCGCTCGGCATGATCCGGATGGCGTGACTCGTGGTGTCAGGTGCCGGCGATGACGACGGCCGGCTTAACGCGCAAGCGCAGCAATCCATCCGTTGCAAAGATCGCCAGCGCGAACCAGATCAGTCCAAATCCAATCGCGCGACTGCGATCAAATACTTCATGGAAGACAACGACACCGAGCAGGAACTGAAGCGTCGGTGCGATGTATTGCAGCAGGCCCACTACCGACAATGGAATCCGTCGTACAGCGTATGCAAAACCGACCAGCGGTAGCGCGGTCAGTGCGCCACCGACGATCAGCAACACATCCAGGCCTGCGCCCCAGCCGGTGCTGCCCGATGTGAGAAAGCCACCACCGCCGTGCGCTTCGCCCCACAGCAGCACAGCGAGTGCAGGCAGGAACAGGTAGACGCTCTCCACGCCAAGACCGGGAATGGAGTCGATCACGGCGAGCTTGCGGATCAGGCCGTACAGCGCGAATGACAGCGCCAGACACAGCGAGATCCACGGCGGGTGCCCGTATTGCACCGTCAGCCACAACACGCCTGCCGTCGCGATTGCGACGGAAATCCACTGTGTGCGATTCAAACGTTCGCGCAAAAACGCGACGCCGAAGACCACGTTCACCAGTGGATTGATGAAGTAACCCAGACTGGCTTCGACCACGTGCCCGGCGTTGACCGCCCAGATGTACAGGCCCCAGTTGAACGCGATCAGCACGCCGCTCAGCGCCAGCATCCAGGCCACGCGTGGGCGCGCCAGTGCGCTGCGCAGCCAGCCGTGCTGCTGCCACGTCAACCAGCCGACCACGAACACCGCGCTCCACACGATGCGATGCACGACGATCTGCAGCGACGGCACCGCCTTGAGCAGGTGCCAGTAAAGCGGCATCAATCCCCACAGCACGAAAGAGGCGACCGCGATCCACAAGCCACGGCGGGAATCGGATGCGGGGATCATGCGGAGGCAGCCCGTGCGCGAGCTTTTGCAAGCGTGATGATGACGACACCGATGAGGATGACGGCCATTGCGGTCAGGTCGTGCGCGGTGAATCGTTCGCCTGCGAGCAGCGTGCCGAACAGCACCGCGATCGGCGGATTGACGTAGGCATAGCTGGTCGCCAGCGCCGGACGTACGTGGTGTAGCAGCCAGATGTACGCGGTGAAGCCGAAGATCGAGCCGGCAACGACCAGGTACAGCATCGCGGCGGTGGCACTCCACGAAGGCACCGCCGCAAACCGCTCGCCATGCACCATCGCTGCCGCCAGCATCCAGCCGCTGCCGGCGATCATCTGCCCGCTCGCCGCCATGAACGGCTCGGGCAGATCGAGATCCCGGCTCCACATCGAACCCCATGCCCACGCCAGCGGCGCGATGATCAGGCAGACCAGGCCCAGCATCGAACCTGACAACGTACTGCCGGCATGCAGCCAGATCACACCGGCGAACCCGACCAGCAGGCCTAGCCATTCAATCTTCGACGGATGGCGTCCACGCAGCATCGCGAACACGCCGGCGAACAACGGCATCGATGCCACCGCGATCGCGGCCAGCCCCGATGCGACCTGCGTCTCGGCGAGGTTCACGAAGCCATTGGACAGCAGCACCATGAAGATCGACAGCAGGATCATCGCGCGCCACTGCTTGGCGGTCGGAGCCTTGGCGCCACGGCGGCGAAGCACCACGTACATCAATGCGCCCGCCAGGAACATGCGGCAGGCGCCTAGCAGGAATGGCGGATAGCCGGGCAGCGCGAACCGGATCGCAAGATAGGTCGAACCCCACAGGACATACACGGATGCCAGCGCCACGCCGATGGCGAGGCTGCTCGCGGGCGCGGGTCGTGCAAGGCCTATCGATGCGGTGTTCATCGCTGCAGATCAGTGGACGACGGCGGAAGCGTATCGGGGCGGCATGCGTCGTGGTTGATTATTCATGCGCGCAAACGCAAAATTATTGCGTGGCGATGCCGACGGCAATCCTCGACGACTTCGACCATCGCCTGCTGCAGTTGCTGCAGCGCGATGGCAGCGCGACGCTGACGGCGTTGGGCGAAGCGGTTGGCCTGTCGCCCAGCGCAGTCCAGCGGCGGATGACGCGCTATCGCCGCAGCGGGTTGTTGCGCCTGATCGGCGTGGTCAATCCCAAGACACTGGGCAACACCACGCTGGCGGTGGTTTCGGTGGCGATGGAACGCGAATCGGCCAAGCACCACGCGGCCTTCTGTGCTCGCATGCGCGCCGCGCCCGAAGTCCAGCAATGTTATGTGTTGGCAGGCGACTGGGATTACCTGGTGATCCTTGCCGCGACCGGCGTCGCGCAATATCGCGAGGTCGCCGAGCGGTTGTTCATGGACGAAGGCAATATTCGTCGATACGAAACGCGCCTGGTGTTCGACATCGTGAAGCATGGGTTGGAGTTGCCGACGGGAGCTTCACCGCGGCGAAGATCACGACGCGTGGACTGAACACCTAGAGCGCACGTTCGCGCTGTAGCAACTGCTGTTTCAGCGGCAAGCCCCAGCGATACCCACCCAGCGAACCATCGCCGCGGATGACGCGATGGCACGGCACCACGATCGCGACACGATTGCGCGCGCAGGCGCTCGCGACGGCGCGTGCGGCGGCGGGCTGGCCGAGCTGCTTGGCAATGTCGGAGTAACTGCGGGTTTCGCCAGTGGGAATCTTCATCAATGCATCCCAGACTTTTTTCTGGAACGCCGTGCCGATGAGATCGACAGGAAGATCGCTCTGCCCGCCCGCCAGCCGGGTGGCGACAACCTGCATGCGCGGCGCGAGGAATTCGTCGCGACCGGCATCGACGTGTTCCAGCAATGCATGTGGAAATTCAGTGCGTAATTTTGCTTCCAGCGTGATGGCAGCGTCGCCCGCGTCGGCTGGACAAATCTCGACCATGCAGATGCCGCGCTGTGTCGCTGCGACCAGCGCCAAACCCAGGACAGTGTCGACCAGGCTCCAGTGGATGGTTTCACCCGCACCACCAGCGCGATACCGCGCGGGCGTCATGCCGAGCTTCGCGGCACCAGATTCGTACACGCGCGACGGCGATCCATAACCGGCGCCGTACAACGCCGCGCTGACGTCATTACCTTCGCGTAGTGCCAATTTCAACCTGCCCAGCTTGCGTTGCGACAGGTATTCGGCCGGGCTCAAGCCAAAGCGTTCGGTGAATTTGCGTTGCAGATGGGAGGCGCTGATCCCAACGGCGCGGGCGAGGTCATCGAGCGTCGGTTCGCCTGCGTCCAGCAGATTCCGGACCTGCTGCAGGCGTGGGTCGGTGGCTGTCTTGTCCATGGGGATCACCATGACGCAAACAGTAACGGGCGCCAATGGCGCCCGCTATCCGATTCCTGCTGCGCCGCGCGGAGACAGCGCCCGACAGGAGAGCGAGCCGCGCCGCCGCGCGCCATGGCCCCCGCAGCCGAGCGTTACTGCAAGTGCACAGATCTCACTGCGCCCAGTGCGTCGCCAGTTTCGTCTCCGGCAACACCTGCGCGGTCAGCGGCTGGTTGTGCACCAGCAAGGTGGTGGCATCGGCCAGGATTGCCGCGGATTCGCGCAGCAGCGGGTCCGGACGTTTTTTGGCGGCTTTCTCGCGCGCGGCATCGGCGGCGATGTCGCGCTCGCCCGACTGCAACCCGTCATCCGTGGAGGTATCTGCCAGCGGGTCCAGGTCCAGGCCGAGCGCCTTGCGTTCGGCCTGGCGTTGGACGCGCTTGGCTTCGCTCTTGTCGCGTTCGGTGCGGCGTTCGGTTTCGTTGAGCGACAGGTATTTCTTCGCCTGCTCGGTGCGGAACTCGGCGACATCCTGCGACCACCACTGGAACTCCTTGTCCTTGGCGACACGCGCATCGTGCAGTGCGTCGAGCTTCGGCAACATCGGTGCGAAGTTGCCGTAGCGCACGTGCGGAACCGCCGCAATGCGCGTCCATGGCAGCGCATTGTCGTAGGTGCTTTCGCCATATTCGGCCGCATCGGCCGAAACGGGGAAGGACACGTCCGGGACCACGCCCTTGTTCTGCGTGCTGCTGCCATTAGGCAGGAAGAACTGCGCGATGGTGAGTTTCACCTGGCCGAAATGCGTCTGTTCGTTCGACGGCCAGCGGTCCAGGTCGACCAGGTTCTGCACCGTTCCCTTGCCGAAGGTGGTCTCGCCGATGATCAGGCCGCGGCCGTAATCCTGGATCGCGCCGGCGAAGATTTCCGATGCCGATGCCGATCCGCGATTGGTCAGGACCGCCAGCGGACCGTCCCACGCCACGCCCGGCGCCGTGTCGCTGTTGACGGTGACTTTGCCGCCGGATTCACGGACCTGCACAACCGGGCCTTTGTCGATGAACAGACCGGTGAGATCGACCGCTTCATCCAGCGAGCCGCCGCCGTTGTTGCGCAGGTCCATCACCACGCCGTCGACCTTCTGGTCGCGGAACTGCTTGAGCAGTTTGGCGACATCGTGCGTTGCCGATGCGTAGTCCTTGCTGTTGCTGCGACGGCCTTCGAAATCCTGGTAGAAACCAGGCAACTTGATGATGCCGATGTGCTTGGCCGGCGCGTCGCCGGTGGCCGGGATGGTGATGGTTTCCGCCTTGGCGGCGTCTTCGGACAACTTGATCTTGTCGCGCGTGAGCACGATGCGCATCGGCTTGCTGTCCAGCCCAGCCTCTGGTGGGATCAGGTCAAGCCGCACCAGCGTGTCCTTGGGTCCCTTGATTTTTTCGACGACGTCGTCGATGCGCCAGCCGACGACATCTTCCATCGGTCCGCTGGCGCCTTGCCCGACGGCCATGACGCGGTCGCCGGCCTTGAGCTTGTTGCTGCGCGCCGCCGGACCGCCCGGCACGACCTCGCGGATCACGACCACATCGTCCTGCTTCTGCAGCACCGCGCCGATGCCTTCCAACGACAGCGACATGGACTGGTTGAAACGTTCGGCGGTGCGCGGGTTGAAGTAGTCGGTGTGCGGGTCGATGGCCGCGGTATAGGCATTGAGGAAGCTCTGGAACGCGTCCTCGCCATTGAGTTCGCCGATCGACTCAGCGAGGTTGGCATAGCGTTTGTCGAGCGTCTTGCGGATGTCATCGGGCTTCTTGCCAGCAAGCTTCAGCCGCAGCCAGTCGTTGCGCACCGATTCTTTCCACAACGAATCCAGCGCGGCGTTGTCGGCCGCCCACGGCGCTTTGTCGCGATCGTAATACCAGCGGTCGTTGCCGCTGAAATCGAAGATGTCCTGCTTGAGCAGGCTGCGCGCATAGGCCAGGCGGTCAGCCACGCGCTTCTTGTACAGGGTGAAGATCGCGTACGTCGGCCTGAGGTCCCCGCCCTTGAGCGCATTCTCGATGGACGCCTTGTACGGCGCGAACGCCTGTACGTCCTGCGCGGTGAAAAATACCTTGCTCGCGTCCAGCGATTCCAGGTAACGCTTGAACACGTCGGCGGACAATGCCGCGTCCAGTGCACGTGGCCGGTAGGCGTAGCGGCTATCGGACAGCAACCCATAGACGAGTTTCGCGGTGGTCGCCTGTTCCGCCGTGGGACCGGTCGCAACCGGCGCATTGGCATGGCTGTCGGCGGCTACCCCAGGGGCACGCGCCAGCAACGCCAGCGGCGCGGTGAGGGCCAGGAAGAGCAGGGAATAATGCGGTTTCATTCAAGCTCTCGCGGCCAGTCGGCCGATGATTGGGGGAGGCAGTGCTGGAGCTGATCATGCAACAGGCTTCACTAAAACAGACGCAACAACCGCGCCAAAAGTTGCACCGCACCATGCCGATTCACTGTAACCGTGCTTGTCCTGCCGGACGTGAATAGCGTTTGACCAGGACCAGGCCCTCGTTGTCGTCAGACCTGCCACGAGCAGGTTTCGTGACCGGAACGAGCCAGTTTTTTTGAATCAAGAGGCGTCGCGCATTATTTCCTGGGATCAGGCCCGGGACAAAGCCGCCTCCGCGGCCTGCTGGTCGGCGTGATACGACGAGCGCACCAGCGGCCCGGAGGCCACGTGGCTGAAGCCGAGTGTCATGCCGTAGGTTTCCAGCGCCTTGAACTCGTCGGGCGTCCAATAGCGCAGCACGGGATGATGGTGCGGGCTGGGCTGCAGGTACTGGCCGATGGTGATCATCTCGACATCGTGCGCGCGCAGATCGCGCAACGTGGCTTGTACCTGCTCCATGGTCTCGCCCAGGCCAAGCATGATCCCGGACTTGGTCGGCACCTGCGGATGTTGTGCCTTGAACTTCTGCAGCAAGGTCAGCGACCACTGGTAGTCCGCGCCCGGCCGGACATTAGGATAAAGATCGGGCACGGTCTCGACGTTGTGGTTGAACACGTCCGGTGGCTGCGTCGCCAGGATCTCCAGCGCACGCTCCATGCGGCCCTTGCCACGGAAGTCGGGGGTCAGGATCTCGATGCGCGTGCCGGGGCTGTCATGGCGGATCGCGGCGATGCAGTCGACAAAGTGCTGCGCGCCGCCATCGCGCAGGTCATCGCGATCCACGCTGGTAACGACGACATATTTCAGGCCCATGTCGGCGACGGTGCGCGCAAGGTTCGCCGGCTCGCCCGCGTCGGGAGGTTTCGGCCGGCCGTGGGCGACATCGCAGAACGAACACCGCCGTGTGCAGACTTCGCCCAGGATCATGAAGGTTGCGGTGCCGTGGCCGAAGCACTCGTGGATGTTCGGGCAGCTTGCCTCCTCGCACACGGTCACGAGACGGTTTTCGCGCAGCTTCGCCTTCAGCAGCGCCACCGAATTACCCGAAGGAATCCGCACGCGGATCCATGACGGTTTGCGCAGCACTGGCGCATCGGCGAACGACACCGGCGAGCGCGCGATCTTGTCGCCAGCCAGTTGCTTGGCGCCGGGTTGCAGCTCGCCCGCCGGCACGCCTGTCGAAAGCACGGGCGCCGACTCGCCGACGATCGAAAGCGGAATGATCCTTGCGGAGTCGGTCATGGCAGCGGGTGATCGCTCATGCGGCTTGGGTTGCTGGAATGGCGAGGTTGGGTAGCGGCGCTGTCAGCAGGCGCAAACCGAACTGCTTGACGAGATGATGCAGCAGTCGCGGCTTGACCGAATCGAGATCTGAATCCCCGCGATTGCCCCGCAATTCTAGCATCGAGGTCACCCGCAACCCGGCGTAGCCGCAGGGATTGATGCGCTGGAATGGCGCCAGGTCCATGTCGACATTGAACGCCAGTCCATGGAAGCTGCAGCCGCGGCGCACGCGGATGCCCAGCGCGGCGATCTTGGCGTCGTCGACATACACACCCGGTGCGCCAGAGCGCCGCCCTGCCACGATGCCCAAGTCGGCGAGTGTGTCGATCAGTGCCTGCTCGATCCGATGCACGTACTCGCGCACACCCAGTTTCAGCCGCCGCAGATCGAGCAGCGGGTAAGCGACGAGCTGTCCCGGCCCGTGGTAGGTCACCTGTCCGCCGCGATCGACATGCAGCACCGGGATCGCGCCGGGCTGCAGGACGTGCTCAGGCTTGCCGGCCTGGCCGAGGGTGAAAACCGGATCGTGTTCGACCAGCCAGAGTTCATCGACGGTGTCGTCGTCGCGCGTGTCGGTGAAGTGCTGCATCCCACGCCAGACGGGCTCGTAGGGCTGGCGACCGAGGTCGCGGACAAGGCAGTCGCGCAAGGTGCCCGGCTGGGTCAGATCGTCCACTTCACTTCCGGGTGCTCGCGCAGCACGGAATGGGCAACGTCGTACTGCTCGCGGGACTCGGCGCGAAAGCTAAGTTTGATCGAAACGAATTTGCCGCCGCTGGATTGCCGGGCCGTGACGGTTTCATGCATGACCACAAGTCCCGCGGCCGCGAGCAGGGCTGGAATCTGTTCTTCCAGACGGCTGTCGGCCGGGCCCATCGCGGTGATTTCGAATTCGCCAGGAAACTGGAATCCGTGTTCGGGGTTGTCGGAGGTGATGTCCATGGCAGGAATTATGCTGCCACGCGGTCCTGAACCCAACTACCGGGCGCCGCGCCGGCGTAGGATTTTCCAAGGCCGGGCCGACCGGCATCGGAGTTGGACACGCATGGGCATGGCGACACTGTTGTGGGGAGTGGTGTTCGGTTCGATCGGAACCGGCTTCTTCATCTATGGCAAACGCCAAGGCGCACCGGTTCCGCTGGTCTGCGGGATTGCGCTGATGGTGTTTCCGTACTTCATCTCCAATACGTGGGCGACCGTCTTGGTCGGCGCATTGCTGATGGCGATTCCGTATTTCGTACGCTTGTGATTTTCAAGACCGAACTTCACTCCAGCAACTTCGCCCGGGCTCCGATTGATTGCGCCTGCGATGTAGTCCGCCGCGCCGCCGCGCACCAAGGCGAGCCGGTTGCGGGTGGTTATTCCAACAGCCGCGCCCACCCGTCCATGCCTTCGATTTTCGACAGCACCATCTTGATGCAGACCAGCAGCGGCACCGCCAGCAGCAGGCCGATGAATCCCCACACCCAGCCGAACACCATCAGGCCGAGAATCAGGATCAGTGGCGACAGCGCCATGCGCCGGCCGAGTACGATCGGGGTGATGAACTGGCCTTCAAGCATGTGCAGCAACAGGTAGATGCCAGCTGGTAGCAGGGAATGAAACACGTCGTGGAAGGCGACGAAGCCCATGACCAGCATGATCATGATCCCGATCAGTGGGCCGACATAGGGCGCGAAATTCAGCAGCGCGGCCATGGTGCCCCACAGCAGCGCTTCGTCCAGCGGCACCTGCAGGAATAACAGCGCCCCGGCGAAGATCAGGCCGAACAAGGCGTTGATGACGGTGATCGTGAGCATGTAACGCGAGATCTCATGCTCGATCGCTTGCAGGATGTCGACGGTGATGCGCTTCTGCTGGCGGCCGGGCAACAGTGCGATCGCGTTGCGCTGCAGGCTTTGCCCATACACCATGAAGAAGAAGGTCAGCAGCACCACCGCCAGCACCGAGGCCAGCATGCGGGGCGTGGCGGTCAGCGCCTTGTAGGGATCGTTGACCTCGGTCTTCACCACCTGCGTGGTCGCGGCCGTGGTATCGCCGCCAGCGACCCGTGCGATGTTCTCGGCGGCCTTGCTGGCCTCGCGCACAGGTTTGGCGAGCGTGCGCAGCTTGGGCGCCAGTTCGTGCATCTGATTGGGTACCTGGCGAATCCATTCGGCGGCGGGTGTCACCAGCTGGCGACCCAGCCCGTAAATGCCCGCGAGGCCGATCACCAGCACCATCAGGGCGCCGAGAAAGCGTGGAATCCAGATTCGTTGCAGCAGCCGGATGATCGGATTGCCGACCAGTGCGAAAAACGCAGCGAGCAGCACAGGCAAGATCAGCTCCTGAGCCGCCCATGCGGTGTAGGCCACTGCCAAGGTTGCCAACACCAGGATCGCGGTGGACGCGCGCGGTCGAGGCCGTGACGGCTTCGTGGACGTCATCGGGCCAATGTTGATGGATGCCAGTTCCGGCGCGGTATTTGCGACCGTCGCAATGCTGTCGTTGTCGACGGACTCGCTCACAGCATTCCGGCGGCGCGCAGGGATTCGGGCGTATGGGACAGCGGTGCGGACGGCGTGACCGAGCGCCCCAGCGGTGGCGCGACGGGGGGATTGGCACTTGCCGCGTTTGCTGCCTCTTCGGCATGCACGGCCGCGGCCTGCGCGCTGCCGCCCGCGAACAGCCCCGCCAGCGAACTCAGCATCTGCAATGCGCCACCGCCTCGCATCAGGCGTTTAGCGGGCTCGGCGCGGCCGACGAGAAAGCCCGTGACCAGGCCGACCGAAATAATCCGGCCCGGCGTCCATGCTGTTTTCCACGAGGCCTTGAAATGGCGCCACTCAGCGCCCGCCTTGCGCTCCTTTTCCTCAAGCGCGCTTTCGGCCTGCTTCACTTTCTCGATCAATGATTCAAAGTTCATGGCGTCCCTGCATGTTCATGGCGGGGTGATATCCACGCCCAGCCCCTTCTTGACCGGCTCACTCGCAGTGGCCGCTGCCACTTTCTCCGCGGCCGCCTCCGCCGACTCGCCCGAGCCGGCATCGGGCATGAAACGCGCGAGTTCCCCGATGCCCAGGCGCCCCAGTTGCCGACGTGTCGCCTTCAGGCGGGTGTGGTCGAAATACCCCATTGCCTTCCAGCCACCCAAGCCAGTGGCGACGATGCTCAGCACCGCCGCCAGCAGCATCGACAGTGACCACGCCCAGCCGAGATTCAAGCTCAGCCACGAGATCAATGCGGCCATCAGCAGCAGCCACGCCGACGCGCCAAACGCGATCGCCAACCCGGTAAAGGCGAGCGTGCGGCCGAACGCGCTGCGTGCCAGCGAGACATCGGCCGACAACAGGATCCGGAATGCCTTGCTGGCGTCGCGACCGGCGTTCCAGGTGGCGCCTCCGGCCGCACGTAGTTGCCGCAGCGACTCTTCGATATCCGGCGCCTTGGCGTCGGGATCGACATCCACCTCGGGGGCTTTGGACTTGGTCTGGCGTTCGAGCTCGGCGGCGGAAACGCTCATCGAGGTTTACTTGTCCCCGCTGCCGCTACGTCCCAGTTTCGCGATGATCCAGCCGGTCGCAAACGCCATGCCGAAAGAGGCCAACGGGCGTTCACGGATCAACTCCGACGCGCTGTCGATCAGGTCCCGACCCTTGTCCATCAATGCGTCCATCTGCTCGCGGCTTGCGGCACCGGCCTGCTCGACGGCGGCGATGCCGGACAGTGCGCTTTCGGCCAGTTCGGACTTCATCTGCGCCTTGCCCAGCCGCATTTCGTCGCCAGCAGCGCTGCTTGCGCCCTTGATGGTTTCGCCGGCGTGAACGGCCGCCTGCTTCAGGTGGACGCCGGCGTCGCCGAGATTGGATTTCAGGCCATCGGTGGCAGTGGAGGATGTGGTGTTCATTGTGAGGCTCCTTCGATTGACGACATCGGATAAGGATGCCGGGGTTTACGTGAGTTGAGTGTGTGGAATTACTTATTGCATCAGCAGGTCGCCCTGCGCATTCCCGCGCACGATGCGCAATACCAGTTTCGGTTGATCGGTGGCGCGGTTTGAATTGGAAAAGCTCAAGCGAAACCCGGGGAGATCGTCGAAGCGTCCACTGTTGGCGGCGATAACAACATCGCCATCCTGCAAGCCATTGCTGGCTGCGCGACTGCCACCGGCCACCTTTTCCACCAGCACGCCATTCGCACCAGCCTGACGCAGGCGCTCGGGTAACTCCGTGAACGTCGCCCCGGACAGTCGCGGGTCCAGCGTCATGCCGTCGACCGCCTTGGCCTGCTCGCGCAGGTTGGCGTTGAGTTGCAGCGGCTTGCCATTGCGTCGCACGTCCAGTGCGACCCTCGCACCCACGGCCTGCAATCCTTCGAAATTGTGCAACGCCTCGCGATCGGCGACGTGCTCGCCATTGACTGCGATGATCACGTCACCGGGCTGCAGCCCCGCCGCCGCTCCGGACGAACCTGGATACACGCGCGTCACCACCGCGCCGGCTGCGGGATCCAGATGCAGCGCGGCGGCAATTTTGGCGTCGACATCTTGCGTATCGATGCCCAGGCTGCCGCGGCGCACTTCGCCGGTCGCGGCCAGCTGCCGCATGACATCACCGGCGAGGTTGGACGGGATGGCAAACCCCAGCCCGATATTACCGGCCATGCTGCCCTGTGGATTGAAGCTGGCGGTGTTGATGCCCACCAGTTCGCCACGCAGGTTGACCAGCGCGCCGCCGGAATTGCCCGGGTTGATCGAGGCATCGGTCTGGATGAAATTCTGGAAGCCCAATCCGCGCAGACCGGTCCGACCGACCGCGGAGACGATGCCCGAAGTCACCGTCTGTCCGAGCCCGAAGGGGTT
>JBBSUF010000054.1:0-15038 GCA_038235185.1 Lysobacterales bacterium | reverse complement strand
GAAGGCGACATCGTCAAGGTCAAGGTGCTGGAAGTCGACAAGCAGGGCCGCATCCGCCTGTCGATGAAGGCCGTCGAGGAAGGCGAGGGCGTGCCGGCCGTGTAAGCCGCCGAGGCACGTCACGAACGAAAAGGCGGGCTTAGGCCCGCTTTTTCGTTGTGCACTGATCTATTTGCCCTGGGCAGGCGTTCTTCCCGCGCCTGGGCTCACGTTGTGTAAACCGGTGTTTCGGCACTCTTCTGTTTTTGCTGGAAACGGTCTTGCAGCCAAACCATCAATCGGCGTCAGTCGCATTCCGGGCGCGCATCGCCGATGCGTCGTTCCCGTGCGCGGGAGCGAAATCCACTCTTGCGCAGGACAACATCAGTTTCGAAGTGGGCGGTGACCTCCTGGACCTGCATGACGCTGCCGCGTTGGTCGTGCGCCGGTTTTCCAACGATACGGGGTGTTCCGATGCGGCATGAGATCGGGCCGCGAAGCGGCGTCGCATTCGATCTGTCCAAAGGCCAACGTTTGCGCGTGATCGATCCCGAAGGCGAACAGGTCGCGGACCTGCTGGCATACAACCGCGACGATGTCGGCGAGGTGCTGTCCTCGGGCCGCAGCCTGGATTACGCCAGTTGTATCTACCTGACAACGGGGCATCTGCTGTACTCCAATCGCAGCAATGTCATGTTGAAGATCGTCCAGGACACGGTCGGGCGACACGACTTCCTGTTGACGCCTTGTTCGGCGGAGATGTTCCGCATCCTCTATGGCGACGATAATCCCCATCGTGGTTGCTTCGGAAACCTCGCTGCTGCGCTCGCGCCGCATGGGGTGACGCCCGATGCCATCCCGACGGCATTCAACATCTTCATGAACGTACCGGTCGACGCGACCACCGGCCAATTGCGCGTCGATCCCCCGCTCAGTCGCGCTGGCGACCATATCGTCTTCGAAGCGAGGATGGACCTGGTGATCGGCCTGACCGCGTGCTCGGCCGGGCAGTCAAATAATTTCCGCTACAAGCCCATCCATTACGAGATATTGGATGCAGGCTGACGCGCGCGCGATCGATCACGCATCGCCGCAAAGGGTGGGCCGCTTCGAGCAGTTGCCAAAGTGGTTGAACCTGATTCCCATGGTGGCGCAATGGATGTGGCTTGCCGCGAAGCATGGCAGCATCACCCTTCCTTCGAGTGCGAATCCAGGGATCACGTCGGGCGGGCTGGTCGGCGACGGTAAGCTGGAATATTTCAACGCCATGGGCCTGTTTGCGCAGGCCATGACGGCGGATTTCATCGCGGTGGAACGCAGTGCGGGGCTGCCGGCCTCGATGGTGTTGTCACGGATGTGCGATGCCGGTCTCAGGTTTCCACTGGTGGCCAAGCCTGACATCGGCTGGTGCGGATACGGCGTGCGCCTGCTGGCTAGCCAGGACGACCTGGAGGACTACATCACGCGCTTCCCCGAGGACGAAACGTTCCTGTTGCAACGCTACCTGCCTGATCCCGGCGAGGCCGGCCTGTTTTACATGCGCCATCCGGACGAGGCGTCCGGTAAGCTGATCGGGATACTGCTGCGCCATTATCCCAGCGTGACCGGAAATGGCATGGACAGCATCGCGGACCTCATTGCGCGCGATGCCCGCCTGCGTCGTACCACGACCAGCCCGCAGCACGAATGCCGTTATGACCCGCTGCGCGTCCCGGTCGCCGGCGAGGTCGTACGCTTGTCGACGGTGGCATCGACGCGCGTTGGCGGCGCCTACGAAGACGGGACGGCCTACTCCACGCCTGCCTTACGGGCACGGGTGGATGCCATCGCCCGCGACATGGGCGAATTCCTTGTCGGTCGCTTCGACGTGCGCTACCGGTCGCTGGAGGAACTGCAGGAGGGCCACTTCATCATCATGGAAGTCAACGGCGCAGGGTCGGAGGCCGTGCATGCCTGGGATCCGCGCTACTCGATTCGCGACGTTTATCGAATCGTGTTCGCCAAGCAGCGGGAACTGTTCCGCATCAGTGCAGCCAACCGCCGCCGCGGTCGCCAGCCGGTTGGCATTTTCCGGCTAGCGCGTTTGTACCTCCACCAGCAGCGCGCCATCCGGCGGTATCCGCCGTCGAACTGAGTCCTTGCGTTGCTCATGCAGCGCGACAAGGGCAAGGACGCTGGAAGCTGCGAAAGGCAGCAGGTTGTAGATGACGCGGTAGCACAGCAGCGACGCCAGCAACTCCGCAGGATGGGCCGGCAACATCGCAAGGATGGCGGCCTCGAACACGCCGACGCCGCCAGGAGAGTGGCTGATGATCCCCAGCAGCGTCGCGGCGATGAAGATCGGCACGAACTGCACGAGCGTCGTTGCCACGTTATCGGGCAGGAGTATGTACAAAGCCGCCAAGGCAGCGGCCGTTTCGAGCACGCCCACCATGAGCAAGCCGACCATGCGGGCCGGATTGATGCGGGGCCACGCGGACGAGAGGCGGACATGCGTGGTGGCGGCCGACAATCCCCATGCGAGGAGAAGCAAGAGGCCCATCGCAATGGCAAGCCCAGGCACGCCTGTTTTCAACCACGCCAGTGCGAGTCCCATCGTGGCCATCACACCGGCCGCGAGGCATGCCGCGACCATCGCCATCAGGCGGCCCACGTCAGCGATGCCAAGGGTTTGCGGGCGATACAGGTGATAACGCAGAACGCTCGCTGTCAACGCGTGGAAGCCCAACGTGTTGGAAATGGCATGGGTGATGGCACCGACGCGCAATGCGGTCGATACGGGGATGCGTCCGGGCGCGACTTGCTGGCTTGCAAACCATTCGTATCCGGCCGGGCACACAAAACTCGTGGCGGTCGCGGTGAGCGACAAGCCCATCGCCCCGAGCGGAATCTTGTGCCAGGCCGCTGCCAGTTGAACCGTTGATAATTCCGGCAGCAGCCCGCGCAATGTCCACAACGCGACAAGGATCGCCGCCAGCGCCAAACCCCAGCGTGCGGATCGCCGCCAGCGCCCCATCAGGCGCAACCGACTAGCCCGCCCACGACCGCGGCATGGGCTGCGGTCGCAAGATTTTTTCGGGAGCCACCCGGTTGCCTTGGCAAGGGCGCGTGGAATGTCAGCCGCACATCTGCGCCGCTCGTGCCCAGGAATCGCAGTAGGTGGGAACCCAGGCTGGCAGCGCCGTGGTATGCGTACAAGTCACGATTGGACACGTCGACGGCACGGCCATCGATTGATGTCACCGAGACTGTCAGGGGCTGCAGGGTGATACGGGAGGCTGCAGGATCAGCGACGAAGATTTCGAACAGCGACGACTTGAACGGCAGGACGGCAATTCCATCAGAGGTCGTACCCTCGGGGAATACAACCAGGTTTCTCCCTGTTGCCAATGTACTTGCAAGCGACTTGCCAACGTCGGCAGCGTGACGCGAGGCCCGGCTGATGAAGACGGTTCCCCACAGCCGCGCAAGCCTGCCAAGGATCGGCCAAGTGTCGACATCGTCCTTTGCGACGAAGCTGCACTTGGAGACGCTGCCGATGGCCAGGATGTCGAGGTACGACACGTGGTTGGCGACCCACACCGTTTGAGCGCCGTGCATCGAGCCATGAACGTCGACCACGATGCCCATCACACGGCAAGCAAGGCGGTAGAAGGCCCTGGGCAACCATGCCGCGAAGCGCACGTCGCCCGCCAAGGCCACAGCCCACTGCAAAGGCGCAAGCACACTGATGATGGCCACAAGCAATATCGCCCGGGTCACCTGTCGCGCGGCACCCCTCAAGCCGATCCGGCGAACGCCGTCTCCGGCGCCTCGACGTCTCCCGGTCGGACCTGGGGGCGATGCAGGCCACGCTTGTAACGATCCGCGTATCGCTGCGTGAGTTGCGCGGTGGGCAGGACGATGCAGATGTCCACCGAGTTGAACGACCGATCGATGCACGCACCCTCGCCAACCATCGCGCCCAGTCGCAGGTACCCCTTGATGAGCGGCTCCATGTTTGCAATCGCGCGTCGCTGGTCGATCCAGGCCTTGTCCAATAAATCCATTCGGGTGATATCGGCTCCGATCGCATGGGGCCGCAGATGCCTGGGCGCCAGGTGGAAATGATGCAGGTACGCCAGTGGCTCGCGCAGCTTCATGGGATCGGTTCCCCGCAGGCTCGCGCAGCCGAACATCAGCCCGATGTCGTGGTCACCCACGTACGCGGCAATGGCCCCCCACAACAGGTTCAGTACGGCGCGACCGCGATATTCGCGCAGCACGCAGGAGCGTCCTAATTCCAGTGTCCGCTCACCTGTAGCGATGAGCGGAGATACGTCGAATTCTGAACTCGTGTAGCCGTCCAGTGATGCCGATTCGTTCGCGGCCCGACGCCTGATCCGATAGGTTCCAACCACTTGCCCATCGCGCGGCGCGCGCGCATGGTCGATGACGATGATGTGGTCCATGCATGCGTCGTGCGCATCCGCATCCCGCCGGCTGGCCCGCTGCTGGGCGCTGGCCGTCGCGCCCCATTCTTCATAGAACACGGTATAGCGGAGGCGCTGCGCCTCGTCGATTTCCGCTGGAGTATTGGCCAGGCGGGCTTCGATCCCTGCAAATCGGGTCATGGGTCACGCATGCTGGCGGCAAGCGCGAGGGTTGTCATGGAGGGATGGGGCGGCCGCGTCATGCGCCAGACAGTATTGCCTGGAGCATAAAGACCCAATGAATTGACGTGCGAGTACGCTACCAGGTCAACCATCCCCAGTGCCTGACGCAAGGTCAAGGACGATCCGTGGACCGGTTTGCGATCCCTGCCGACATTTCATCGGCGGCATCCAGTTACCCATCGTATGGATCGATCAGCAACGCCGCTCCTCCCTCCGGCGCAGGCAAGCCTTTTGCCGTTGCGAGTTCTGCATTCCTCAACCCAGGAACATCAGATGTCCAGTCGCCAACGCCTGCGCTGCCCTTTGCTCCGCAGACTCCTGCGCCACCCTCGTTTTCCCAACGTGACAGTGCTTGTTGACTAAATTCAGATACGTCCATTTTGTCCGGCATGAGAGACTCCTCGGTCGAGCGTGGCAATTGATCCTGATCCGAAGATTGCATGAGCATGGTTCCTCCAGGCTGGGTGCAGAGGCCCGGCTGTCGGCGGCAGTGACATGCTATTGATCGAACACTCCACCTGTCTCATTACCGCAGAACTTCGCCAGCATATTAGGACGATTGATGCGTGACTGCTGTGAACTTGACGCACGGCCACGCGTGGAAATTCACATGCTTGGCACCCCCCTTGTCGGATGATGAATGCAGGTTCCGGGGGTCAGCAATGAGGATCCGGGCCGGCATAAAATGAATGACGAAGAAACCAAGCTCGACGGCCCGAATCTGGTCATGGGGATCGCCTTGTCGGCGCTCGCTGATGGTGCCATGTTGCTCGGGCATGCAAATGGCGAGCCTGTCCTGCTCGCACGACGCGGCGATGAGGTCTTCGCAATCGGTGCGATCTGCACACACTACGGTGCACCGCTGATCGATGGTCTGCTGGTGGGCGACACGGTGCGGTGTCCCTGGCACCACGCGTGTTTCAGTTTGCGTTCCGGTACGCTGCTGCGACCACCGGCATTGAAGCCGGTTGATTGTTTTCAGGTCGAGCAGCGCGAGGGGATGATCTTTGTTCACGGCAAGATCGAGGCCGTCAACTCAAAGGATGCGTCACCGTCACCCATGAACCCTGCTCGGATCGTCATCATCGGTGGCGGTGCAGCTGGCAACGCGGCGGCACAAACGCTGCGTCGCGAGGGTTACGCCGGTAGTGTCACTCTGTTGAGTGCCGATGCAGCGCCGCCATACGACCGCCCAAACCTCTCAAAAGGGTTTCTTGCCGGCAGCGCAGACGAGGCATCCAATCCGCTGCATCCCAGCGGGTTTTATCAGCAGCACGACATCGACTTGAAGCTCGCAGCGCAAGTTATGGCGATCGATGTCGCAAACCGGCACGTGGAGTTGCTGGACGGCACGCGGTATCCATACGACGCGCTGTTGCTCGCGACAGGGGCCGAACCAGTCAAGCTCGATGTGCCCGGTTCCGATCTGCCGCATGTGCATTATCTGCGCACGTTGGCCGATTGCCGTGCATTGCTCGCAGGGGTTTTAACGGCAGAACGCGTGTTGGTGATCGGTGCGAGTTTCATAGGTCTCGAAGTCGCTTCCAGCTTGCGAGCGCGCAAGCTCAAGGTACATGTCGTAGGACGCGAGTCCGCATTGATGGAAAAGGTCCTGGGTGCACCGGTGGGTGCGTTTCTTCGCAAGTTGCACGAGGAACATGGAGTGGTCTTCCATCTTGATGCCACGGTTAGCGCCATCGATGCCCAGAGCGTCACGCTTGCTAGTGGGGAAACCCTGGCGGCGGATATCGTCGTGGTGGGTATCGGAGTGCGCCCGATGACTGCACTTGCAGAGCAGGCGGGCCTTGCGATGGATCGCGGAGTTGTGGTGGATGCCTACCTGGAGACCAGCATTTCCGGCATTTATGCCGCCGGGGACATCGCACGATGGCCGGATCCCCTCACCGACGAACACCTGCGTGTTGAACATTGGGTCGTGGCCGAACGCCAGGGCCAGACCGCCGCGCGCAACATGCTGGGTAAACGCCAGCGTTTCGTCGCCGTACCATTCTTCTGGACCGAACAGTACGATTTTGGTTTGGCGTATGTCGGCCATGCCGAGCGGTTCGACAAGTTGGAGATGGACGGAACACTGGACGATCGGAATTGCACGATCACCTATCAACGCGATGGCAAGCTGTTGGGTGAAGCTTTCGTCCATCGCGATCTCGACGGTCTACGCGCGGAAGTCGCTTTTGAAAGAACGATCGCGGAATCCCAATGATTGCTTTCGCCATCGGCGTCTGTTTGGTGGATTGCATCGCCAAGATGCGGAATCGCCGACGCATCACCTGGTAATGGGTCATCAACCCTGGGAAACACCATGCCCGCCAAGAAGACAGCTTCCAGCAAGAAAGTGCCATCTTTCAAGACGATTCCGGTCGGCACCATCGTAACCTGGCACTATCGCAGCGCCATTGGTCACGGCACTGTTACCGGGATTCACAAGCACGGCACCACGGCTGCCAATACCATGTACTCAGTCAAACAACACGACCACCATCCAGGAGAACCCGCTGTCGTGCATCATTCAGGCGAAGCACTGACCCGCACGAAGGTCAGTAAAAAAGCTTAAAACCCGAACTACGCATTTTCGCGAACGGTCATGTTCATTCGGTTCTACGCTTGCTGCAAATGTCGTTCGCCCAGTGCATAGATCCGTCGTAGCTGCCGACGTAGATTTTTCCGTCGTTGCCAGTCGCCAGGGACCGTCCAATCTGCCTGTCCGGCAAGTTGATCAGGTTCCACTGATAGCCGTCGTAGCGCAACACGCCTTCACCATTGCCGACAAACAATCGTCCATCACGATCAGTTGCGATCGCCCAGTGCTGGGGTGTGGCCTTGTAATCATCGGCCAGGTAACGGCGCAGCAGAGGCGTGCCCTGGATCGTGGCGGACCAGGCGGGCAGCGGAATTCCCACGAGCGTCACCGTCAAAAGCAAAGCCGATAAAACCAACCTATTCATCTTTAGCAGTATGGTGTGAACGCCTCGGACGGATTGTCTGCCTCAGCGCGCATTGAGTGTGATGAAGATCACTAACTAATGACGTCGGGACGTGGCAATGCCGCCATGTCTCGCAACCAAGTGTTCATGGCAACCAGCGTGGTTTGGATACCGTCAAGTGCGCCGTTGCCTGCTAAGGCTGCTCATTCCCCATGAACGGATATCCATAGCCATGCGCCGGGACAAACGTCTCCTTGATGCTGCGAGGACTGATCCAGCGCAGCAGGTTGAGGATCGAGCCGGCCTTGTCGTTGGTTCCCGATGCGCGTGCACCGCCGAAGGGTTGCTGGCCGACCACGGCGCCGGTCGGTTTGTCGTTGATGTAGAAATTGCCAGCGGCGTTACGCAGGTGCTCGAGGCCTTGCTCGATGGCGTAACGATCCTGGGCGAAGATTGCGCCGGTCAGTGCGTAAGGGCTGGTGCGGTCGACGATGTCGAGCGTCTCCAGCCATTTGGTTTCGTCGTACACATGCAGCGTCAGCACCGGCCCGAACAGTTCGTCACGTAGCGTGCGGTAATCCGGATTGGTGGTGACGATGACGGTCGGACGCACGAAGTAACCTTCGGAATCGTCGTACTCGCCGCCGACTAGGATCGAGGCGTCGCTTGCCGCCTTAGCTTCGTCGATGGCCGCCTTCTGCGTCTTGAAACTCGGGGCGTCGATCACAGCGCCCATGAAGTTCGAGAAATCAGACACGTCGCCCATCTTGATGCTTTCGACCTGCGCGACCAGCAAGTCCTTGACCTGCGGCCACAGGTTGCTGGGCACGTACACGCGGCTGGCGGCGGAGCACTTCTGTCCCTGGTATTCGAACGCGCCGCGGGTAATCGCGGTAGCCAGCGCGACGGGGTCTGCACTGACGTGCGCGACGATGAAATCCTTGCCGCCGGTTTCTCCGACCAGACGCGGATAGCTCGCGTATTTGGCGATATTGTCGCCGACCGTGCGCCACATCTGGTGGAACACCTTGGTCGATCCGGTGAAGTGGATGCCGGCGAGATGCTTGTCTTGCAGCACCGGGCTGCCAATGTCCGCGCTGCTGCCTGTGACCAGGTTGATCACGCCGTCGGGCAGGCCGGCTTCCTTGAACAACTGCATCAGGAAGTGCGCGCTGTACACGGAGGTGCTGGCCGGTTTCCAGATCACGGTGTTGCCGCACAACGCCGGCGCGGTCGGCAGGTTGCCGGCGATGGAGGTGAAATTGAATGGCGAGACCGCGAACACGAAGCCTTCCAGCGGACGATGCTCCAGCCGGTTCCACATGCCAGGCGAGCTTTGCGGTTGCTCGCGCAGTAGCTGCTCGTAGAAGGCGACGTTGAAGCGGAAGAAATCGATCAGCTCGCACGCACTGTCGATCTCGGCCTGGTGGCAGGTCTTGCTCTGGCCAAGCATCGTCGCCGCGTTGATCACGTCACGGTACGGGCCCTGCAGTAAATCGGCGGCTTTAAGGAACACCGCAGCGCGCGCTTCCCACGGCAGGTTCGCCCAATCCTTCTGCGCACGGAGCGCGGCGTTGATGGCGGACTGCACCTCTGCTTCGCCACCTTGGTGAAAATCTCCAAGCACATGCGCATGGCGATGCGGCATCACCGCATGGCCGAGCTTGCCGGTGCGCACGTCCTTGCCGTCGATGACCAGCGGCATCTCGACCTTGCCCGCCGACAGTTCCGCGAGTTTCGCTTTCAGGCACGCGCGCTCAGGCGACCCGGGGGCGTAGGCCTTCACCGGTTCGTTGACGGGGACCGGGACTTTCGAGATGGCGAGGGACATGGCAGGGCTCCGGGAGCGAACAGGGGATTGTAAAGGTCGCAGCCTGTTTCCCCGAAAAGGGCGAAAGGCTTGGGGTTGTGTGCTTTCCAGCGAGCTGTAGATGACAGAACCGCAATGCTGGGCGGGGGGCGGCACGGGCTAAAATTCACGGGATCGGAGCTGCGGTTTCCGCAATCCCGGATCGATTTGCGTTCACCGTGAGTGAGACCAGAGATGCTTCGGCAGTTCCTGTACATGAGTAGGGTGTTCGTGAGCGTGCATCCATGAGCCTGCTATCCATGCGCAGCTGTCCGCGATGGTTGATACGGCTGTCGCTCGGTGGCTGGCTAATGGTTGTGGCGACCGCCGGCATCTGCGCGCCATCGCCGGTCAAGCTGACCATCCTCAGTTACCACGAGATCGCAGAACGCGCGGATGCCCTGGTGCCGACGTACGCCGTGACACCGGCCAATTTTGCCGCACAGATGCAATGGCTCAAGAGCAGCGGCTATCACTTCGTCAGCATGGACGATGTGCTGGCCGACGCCGCGGGCAAGAAACCGTTGCCTGAACACGCGGCGTTGATTACGTTCGATGATGGATATTCTTCGGTCTACACGCAGGCGTTTCCGATCCTGAAGGCGATGAAGGCGCCGGCCGTGGTCGCGCTGGTGGGCAGTTGGATGGAACCGCTAACCGGCGATGTCAATTTCGACGGGCGTCCGATCCCCCGGTCCGACCTGTTGTCATGGGATGAAATCAATGAGATGACGAAGAGTGGTCTGGTCGAAATCGCCAGCCATACTTATGCGCTGCATCGCGGCATCATCGCCAATCCGCAAGGCAACATGGAGCCCGCCGCGACTGCGCGCCAATGGCTGCCCGACCAGAAAAAGTACGAGGACGAGGCGAGCTACCAGCATCGCGTCGCTGCCGACCTGCGCCAGAACAGCCAGTTATTGAAATCCCACCTTGGCCGCAGCCCGCGCATCATCGTGTGGCCGTACGGGCGCTACAACATCGAGACGACCCACATCGCCAAGTCGCTGGGATTGCCGATCGGGTTGACGCTGGATGACGGCCCGAACACCGCTTCAACACCGCTGTACGGCCTGCGTCGCGTGCTGGTGGAGCAGAGCATGTCGGTGGCTGACATCGCGCATGAGATTACATTGCGCAATCGCTCGGTCGTGGATGACGATCGCCCGGTGAAGGCGATGCACTTGGACCTGGATTACATCTACGATCCAGATCCGGCGCAGCAGGAAAAAAACCTCGGGCAGTGGCTGGAACGCATCGTTGCAATGGGAGTGAATACCGTTTACCTGCAGGCGTTTTCCGATCCCGATGCGAACGGGGCGGCAGACGCCGTGTATTTTCCTAATCGCCATTTGCCCATGCGCGCTGATCTGTTCAACCGTGTTGCGTGGCAGATTTCCACCCGGACGCCGGTCAAACGCGTCTATGCGTGGATGCCGCTGCTGGCATGGCAGCTGCCCGCTGGCGATCCCGCCGCAAACGACAAGGTCGTGACCTTGCCCAACGTCGCCAACCACCTTGCGATGGGCTATCCACGATTGTCGCCATTCTCGCCACGGGCGCGGCAGGTCATCCGCGAAATCTACGACGATCTCGCACGCTCATCGACGATCGACGGCATCCTGTTCCATGACGATGTCACGTTGTCCGATTACGAGGACGCCAGCCCATGGGCGCTCAAGGCATACCGAAAGTGGGGATTGCCGGCTTCGGTCCCGGGCATCCGCGCCAACAGCGAGTTGATGGCGAGCTGGACGCAGCATAAGACCGCTTACCTGGATGCCTTCGCTGCCGAGCTCGCGCAACGCGTGCGCGACCAGCAGCCCGGATTGAAGAGCGCGCGCAACCTCTATGCTCAGGTCGTGCTGAATCCGCACTCGCAGGAGTGGTATTCGCAATCGCTGGCCAGCTCGCTCGCCAATTACGACTACACCGCGATCATGGCGATGCCTTACATGGAGCAGGCGCCGGATGCGAACGCATTCCTGCGAGAGGTGGTCGACAAGGTCAGCGAACATCGTGGTGCGATGAAAAAGGTCGTGATCGAGTTGCAGACGGTCGACTGGCGTCATGGAGACCAACCCATCCCCGGCGTGGAGCTTGCCGATGACATCCGCAACCTGTATGCCTGGGGCGTGCAGAACGTCGCCTACTACCCGGATAACCTGTTCAAGAACAACCCCGATCCTGCGATGCTGCGTCCGGTCTTCGATACCAAACCCAACAAGCCGCCGATACCTGGGTCCATGTTGCCCGTGTCGAAGCCTCTGATGATTCCGGCGCATACCGACAAGCCATCTGCGATCAAAACACCCGCTGTCACGACTCCTGCAGTCACGGCGCCTGCAGCTATTTCGCACCCCTTCAAGCCTTAGCCGACGATGTTCATCGCGCTGCTCCACACGGTCTGGCTCAGCCTTCAGGGATTCGTCTACTACTATCCATTGTTCATGTCCTATCTATGGATGATGGGCGCAGCGTTGTTTTACTGGCGCAACGAACGCCATGGGGCAAATGCCGCGCAGCCGCTGGCGCGTGACCAGATGCCTCCGGTGAGCATCCTCATCCCCTGCTTCAACGAAGATGCGCATGCCGAGGAAACCCTGCTGCATGCACTTGCGAGCGATTATCCGGAGTTTGAAGTGCTTGCCATCAACGATGGCAGCCGCGACAACACTGCCGCCATTCTGGATGGCATGGTCGCTTCGCATCCAAGGTTGCGCGTCGTGCACATGGACAAGAACCAAGGCAAGGCGATGGCCTTGCAGAGCGGCTGCCTGCTTGCCAGGCACGAGTTCCTGATCTGCATCGATGGTGATGCGTTGCTCGATCCATCCTGCGCGTCATGGATGGTGCGTCATTTCATCGAAGATACCGACGTCGCCGCAGTCACGGGCAATCCGCGCATCCGTAATCGCTCCACGTTGCTGGGGCGGCTGCAGGTGGGCGAATTCTCATCCATCGTCGGCATGATCAAGCGCGCGCAACGCAGCTTCGGGCGATTGTTCACGGTGTCGGGCGTCATCACTGCTTTCCGCAAGTCGGCATTGCATGACGTTGGTTACTGGAGCGCGGACATGCTGACGGAGGACATCGACATCACCTGGAAGCTGCAGCGTCGCGGCTGGGATGTGCGTTTCGAGCCGCGTGCACTGGTCTGGATCCTGATGCCGGAAACGCTTCGCGGTTTGTGGAAACAGCGCCTGCGCTGGGCCACGGGCGGTGCGCAGGTGCTGATGAAGAACATCAACGTCATCCGCCACCCCAAGCAGAATCATCTGTGGCCGTTGCTGCTGGAGTTGTGCCTGAGCATGGTCTGGTCGTACGCGCTGCTGGCGATGACGGTGATCTGGCTGTTGGGGCTGGTGTTGCCACATGGCATCGTGCCGCTGGTGGGATCTCCGTTGATTCCGCGCTGGGGGAGCGCATTCCTGGGTATGACCTGCCTTCTGCAATTCGCGATCAGCAAATGGCTCGACAGTCGCTACGACCATGAATTGGGCCGGAATTATTACTGGATGGTCTGGTATCCGCTCGCCTTCTGGCTGATCAATATCGCTGCCACCGTGGTGGCGTTTCCGCGCGCGCTGATGGTGCGCGGGGCGCGTGCCCGCTGGGTCAGCCCCGACAGGGGTGCACACCTGGGCAAGGGGAATGCAACACGCGCAACGGGAGATCCTCGTGCCTGACAGGATGATCATCAATGCCAGGCGTGACCTGGGTTGGCGTAGCCGCCTGTTCTCCGATGTGTTGACCGCATGCCTTTGGGCAGGCTGGGTCTTGTTGTGGATCCCGGTGTTCCGCAAATTGCATGAAGTCATCCGCCTGCATCTTGATTTCGGCTTGGCGACGCGTGAAGTGCTCGATACGGTGACACCGATTTCGCTCGTGCATTCAATGGTGGCCTTGCTGGGGACAAGCGGGCTTCTGCTGCTGTGGTCGTTGTTGCCAAAGCGGCGCATCGGGGAGGCACACGCAGCCCGCTCAACCCTCGATTACGCGCGTTACTTCCAGCTGGATGAAGCCGACATCAACCTCGGCCGCGAAAGCCGCATCTGCATCGTCAGCCATGACGAGGATGGCGCGATGACCGGGATCGAAGTGAAGCTGTAAGTGGGAGCTTCCTGGTGGCGTTTCAAAGTCTAAGCTTCAGGCCAGAGGATCGAACAACAATGAGCTCTGCATGACAATGCTGAGTTGATCCACGAAACCCGACAGTCCCACGCCGACCAGTCGATAACGCGTGCGCGATGGCAAGCCGACGCGCAATCGCAGGTCGCAGGCTTGTCGGGAAAAATCATCAAGCGAGTCCGGTCGCTGGTCCGGTGTCATGCTTCGGGTCAGGATGCGAAAATCGCTGGTCTTGAGCTTGAGCACCAGCGTGCGAGCGACGCGGCTTGGATGCTTGTCGCGTTCGCGCAGATAGCCAGTCCATGCTTTTTCGGCAAGCGTGCGAATGTGCGGTTCGAGTTCCGCCAGGGGCAGGTCATGCTCGAAGGTATCTTCGGCGGAGATCTGCAGGGTCGGACGCTCCGACACCACCGGATGCTCGTCGATGCCGAAAGCGAGTTCGTGCAGGCGCCGTCCCCAACGGCCGAAACGTCGTTCGAGATCGTCCAGCGCGAACACGCGCAGATCGCCCACCAATGCGATGCCAAGTCCCGCGAGCTTCGCTTCCATGACCTTGCCGACGCCAGGCAGACGACCAACAGGCAGTGGCGTCAGGAAGGCATCCACCTGATTCGGGCGGACGACGAATTGGCCATCGGGTTTGTTCCAGTCCGAGGCGATCTTGGCGAGGAATTTGTTGGGTGCGATGCCGGCCGATGCGGTGAGATTTGTTTCTTCGCGGATCGCGGCGCGGATGGCATGTGCCGTTGCAGTCGCCGAGGGCAGGTCGCTTTTTGTTGTCGTGACGTCGAGATAGGCTTCGTCCAGCGACAGTGGTTCGATCAGGTCAGTATGGCGCGCGAAGATCTCGCGAATGTGCCTGGACGCCGCTTTGTAACGCACGAAATCCGGCGGTACGAATACGGCCTGCGGGCATAAGCGCTCTGCACGTATGGCGGGCATGGCCGAACGTACGCCGAACACGCGCGCCTCATACGATGCGGCGCAGACGACCGAGCGGTTGCCGCGCCACGCGACGACCACGGGCCTTCCGCGAAGCGACGGATTGTCGCGCTGCTCGACCGATGCGTAGAACGCGTCCATGTCGACATGGATGATCTTGCGTGGCGAGGCATTCACTCGCGGAGTCTACGGCGCGTCGCGAAGCAGCTACTGGATCGTCCAGCCGCCATCCACGTCGATCGTGTGTCCGGTGATATTGCGGGCAGGCGGTGAAATCAGGAATGCGGTGATGCCGGCCAGCTCGTCGAAACCGATGAACACACCCTTGGGCATTGGCTTCAGCATGACGTCGCTGATGACCTGCGATTCGGGAATGCCCCGCGTGCGCGCCTGGTCGGCGATCTGTTTGTCGACCAGCGGCGTCTTGACGTAAGTCGGACAAATCGTGTTGATGGTGATGTCGGTGTCGGCGGTTTCCAGCGCGATGACTTTGGAAAAACCCAGAAGTCCATGCTTGGCCGCCACATAGGCGCTCTT
>JBBSUF010000053.1:0-15078 GCA_038235185.1 Lysobacterales bacterium | reverse complement strand
GCGTACTGGCCTGTGCCGCGCTCGATGTCGTCGACGAGGCCGCGCTGAGTTTGCTACAGCGCCTGTCGGCTGCATCACCTTCGACGGCGGGACGCATCGACTGGATTCCAGGCCGCGCCGCCCACATGGTGTCCGACATCATGTCGCTGATCGAACGCGAACATCCCGATGTGCTGTGCATCAGCTCAATCCCGCCGGGCGGTCTTTCGCATGCCAAGCACCTTTGCCTGCGCGTACGGGCGGGTTTTCCAGAGCTGCCCATCCTTGTCGGCCGCTGGGGCCTGTATGCCAAAGACCTCGACAAGACACGCACGGCGCTCAACGCAGCGGGCGCAACGGCACTATCGACACGCCTGACGGAAACGCACGTGCAGTTGCAGGAGTTGATGCAGCGCGTGCCGGAGCAGGTGGTGTAATCCCGCTTCATGGTCCTTGCATCATCGCTTCACGCCCACATCCTCAGGCTATCGCCAATGGCGAACCTGGAGATTCGCACCAATGCGCACGGATAAACTGACTTCGCGCTTCCAGCAGGCGCTGGCCGACGCCCAATCGCTGGCGGTGGGTCGCGACAACAACCTCATCGAACCCGCGCACTTGCTGGTTTCATTGCTCGATCAACAGGGCGGGGGCACGCGCCCGTTGCTTTCCCAAGCCGGCGTCAACGCGCCACTGCTGCGCGAGCGCCTCGGCGAAATCCTCGCCCGATTGCCCAAGGTCTCGGGACAGGAGGGCAACGTCAGCGTCGGCAACGACCTCTCGCGATTGCTGAACGTCACCGACAAACTGGCACAGCAACGCGGCGACGCGTTCATCGCAAGCGAATTGTTCCTGCTGGCTGCCGTCGACGATGGCGGCGATGCCGGTAAGGCGCTGAAAGCCGCGGGCGCAAACAAGCAAAAACTTGAAACAGCCATCGACGCAATGCGGGGAGGCGAGAACGTGCAGTCCGAAAATGCCGAAGACCAGCGCCAGGCGCTGGAGAAATACACCATCGACCTCACCGCGCGCTCCGAGAAAGGCAAGCTTGATCCCGTCATTGGTCGCGACGAGGAAATCCGTCGCACCATCCAGGTGTTGCAACGCCGCACCAAGAACAATCCGGTGCTGATCGGCGAACCGGGCGTCGGCAAGACGGCAATCGTCGAAGGTCTCGCGCAACGCATCGTCAACGGCGAGGTGCCGGAGGGACTCAAGGGCAAGCGCGTGTTGTCGCTGGACATGGGCGCGCTGATCGCTGGCGCGAAATATCGCGGCGAATTCGAGGAACGGTTGAAGGCGGTACTGAACGACCTGTCGAAAAGCGAAGGCCAGATCATCCTGTTCATCGACGAATTGCATACGGTGGTGGGCGCCGGCAAGGCCGAAGGCTCGATGGATGCGGGCAACATGCTCAAGCCTGCGCTTGCGCGCGGCGAGCTGCATTGCATCGGCGCAACCACGCTGGATGAGTACCGCAAGTACATCGAGAAGGATGCCGCGCTGGAACGCAGGTTCCAGAAGGTGCTGGTCGGCGAACCCAGTGTCGAGGACACCATTGCGATCCTGCGCGGGCTGAAGGAGCGCTACGCCGTGCATCACGGCGTCGAAATTACCGACCCGGCCATCGTTGCCGCTGCGACGTTGTCGCATCGTTATATCGCCGACCGCCAGTTGCCGGACAAAGCGATCGACCTGATGGACGAAGCGGCGTCGCGCATCCGCATGGAAATCGATTCAAAGCCCGAAGAGATGGACCGCAAGGAACGACGGTTGATCCAGCTCAAGATCCAGCGCGAGGCGTTGAAGAAAGAGAAGGATGCCGAATCGAAACAGCGATTGGCCGACCTGCAGGCGCAGATCGAAATCCTGGAACGCGACTTCAACGACCTCGAAGAAGTATGGAAGGCCGAAAAGGCAACGTTGCAGGGCGCGACCAAACTCAAGGAACAGATCGAGCAAGCCAAACTGGATCTGGAAGCCGCGCAGCGCGGGCAGGATTACGCACGCATGAGCGAGATCCAGTACGGCCAGCTGCCGGAACTGGAGAAGCAACTCAAGACGGCGCAGGAGGCGGAAAACAAGGGCTTCACGCTGCTGCAGGACAAGGTCACTGCCGAGGAAATCGCGCAGGTGGTATCGCGCTGGACTGGCATCCCGGTCAGCAAGATGCTGGAAGGCGAGCGCGACAAACTGCTGGCGATGGAAGCGCAACTGCACACGCGCGTCGTCGGCCAGGAAGAGGCGATCAAGGCGGTGTCCGATGCCGTGCGGCGCTCGCGCGCGGGTCTGAGCGATCCCGACCGGCCGAGCGGCTCGTTCCTGTTCCTCGGCCCCACCGGTGTTGGCAAGACCGAACTATGCAAGGCGCTGGCGGAATTCCTGTTCGATTCTAGCGACGCGATGATCCGCATCGACATGAGCGAATTCATGGAACGTCATTCGGTTGCACGCCTGATCGGTGCACCTCCGGGCTATGTTGGCTACGAGGAAGGCGGCTATCTCACCGAAGCCGTCCGTCGTCGCCCGTATTCGCTGATCCTGCTCGACGAAGTCGAGAAGGCGCATGCGGACGTCTTCAACATCCTGCTGCAGGTTCTCGACGACGGGCGGTTGACAGATGGCCAGGGGCGCACGGTCGACTTCCGCAACACCGTGATCGTGATGACGTCGAACCTGGGCTCGCACCAGATACAGGACATGGCAGGAGATGACTCACCAGAGGCCTACACGCAGATGAAGGCATCGGTGATGGGCGTGGTGCAGGCGCATTTCCGGCCGGAATTCATCAACAGGCTCGACGACATCGTCGTGTTCCATCCGCTGGACAAGGCGCAGATCGGACACATCGCGAAGATCCAGTTGCGAGGACTGGAAAAGCGATTGGCCGAGCGCGGGATCCGCATCGAGTTGTCCGAGGCGGCACTGGTGTTGCTGGGAAATGCTGGATTCGACCCGGTCTACGGTGCGCGACCCTTGAAGCGCGCCATCCAGGCACAGATCGAAAATCCACTGGCGTCACGCATCCTGTCTGGCGAATTCGCCAATGGCGACCTCATCCGCGTGGACGCCGCCGGCGGCCAGCTGGTGTTCCACAAGGGCTGACGCTGACGCGTCAGCAGCGATAGACAATCGTCGCCATCCGCCCAGTAGGCTGATCGCGCCGGTGTGAAAAAAACCGTTGCGGATCGGAGATCGTACACAGGCCGCCACCATCGATGCGGGGCACACCGGCCGACGCCAGGCGGCGTCGTGCAAGTGCGTAGAGATCGACAGTCCAATGCTCCGGACGCGTTGGCTGGAATGCATCCCCATCGCGGACGTCGCACGCGAGAAATGCATCGAACACCTCCTGCCCGACCTCATACGCCTGCGGCCCCGCTGCAGGGCCAAGCCAAGCGATGATGCGATCGGGCGACGTCTGCATCGCGGCAATCGTGGCTTCGAGGATTCCCCCCGCCAATCCGCGCCAGCCCGCGTGCGCAGCGGCGACCTCGCTGCCATCGGCGGCTGCAAACACGAGCGGCATGCAGTCGGCGGTGAGGATGGCGAGCGTCATGCCGGCTGCGCAGGTGACGGCGGCATCCGCCTCGGGCTCATCGAATCCGGGATCAACGATGACGTGCGTGCCATGCACCTGCCGCAGCCAGCGCGGTGGGGACGGCACCGCATGCTTGGAAATCAATCGCGCACGATTCCCCGCAACCGCAACCTCCGAATCACCGCACCGCGTGCCCAGGTTGAAATCATCGAACGGCGCGCGCGAACTTCCACCCGCATGGCGCAACGTGGTGAACGCCACCACGCCGGGAATATTCCAGTGCGGACGCAGGACGTCGTCCATGCGTCAGCGACGCGCCGTGATTGCGTGCGCCGCGGCGTCGTCCTGCAACGTCTTGAGCAGATGCAGCATGTCGTCGGGCACCGGCGCGGTACATCGCACCGGTTCGCCGCTGATGGGATGCATGAATTCAAGTGTTTGCGCATGCAATGCCTGGCGACGGAATCCGCGCAGAGCGGCGATCAATTCAGGCGTTGCGCCCTTGGGCAGCTTGAGCGGACCGCCGTACATCGGATCGCCGACGATCGGATGTTTCAGGTGCGCCATGTGCACGCGGATCTGGTGCGTGCGGCCGGTTTCCAGCCGGCATTCAAGCGCGGTGTGCGCGCGGAAGCGTTCGCGCAACCGGTAATGCGTGACCGCATCGCGCCCGCCTTCGCGCGCCGCCATGCGGATGCGATCATGCGGATGGCGGTCGATTGATGCCGTGGCCGTTCCGCCCGACACGAGCGCACCCACGACCACCGCCAGGTATTGTCGATGCACTCCTCGCTCTGACAGTTGCGAGACGAGCGCGGTGTGCGCAGGCAAGGTGCGCGCGACCACCATCACGCCCGACGTGTCCTTGTCCAGGCGATGGACGATGCCCGCGCGCGGAATGGTCGACAGGCTCGGATCAAAATACAGCAGTGCATTGACCAGCGTGCCGTTCGGATTGCCGGCACCAGGATGAACAACCAACCCCGCCGGCTTGTTCAGGACGATGACCTGGTCGTCTTCGAACACCACGTCCAGCGGGATGTTTTCGGGCTCGGCTTGCGTCTGCACGTCGAGAACAATATTGAGGGACGCGACTTCGCCACCGCGGACCGGATCGCGTCCGCGCACTGGCTGCCCGTCGAGCAGGGCATCCCCGGATTTGATCCACAGGCTCAGGCGCGAGCGCGAGAATTCCGGAAACAATTCCGCCAGCGCCGCATCGAAACGCCGACCGGCCGAGGATTCCGGCACGCGTGCGGTACGGAGTTCTAGCGTAGGGGCCTCAAGCTCGTCAGAAGCAGCATCTTCGGAAGCGAGGTGATCGGACGGCAGGGACGGCATGTGGCGGCAACTCCGGAAGGGTTAAGGGAGGCTTCGCCCGGGCTGCTATTATCCGCGCCTCGTGCCCCCTCGTCCCAGCCCATGACTCCTCGCTTCCCACTGTCCCTGCGTGACGCCAGCCACCTGCCCGCGCGCGCCTTGCTGCTGTCGCTGGTTCTGGCGATGTTCGCCCTGTCGGGCTGTTCCAGCATCAAGGGCATCTTCGGCAAGGACAAGAAGGATGCCTACGAAGGGGTTCCCGCCGAACAGCTCTACAGCAAGGGCCACGCCCAGATGGAGCGCGCCAACTACAACGGTGCGCTGAATGTCTACAAACGGCTGATCGCCCAATATCCGTACGGGCCCTATACCGAGCAGGCGCTGGTCGAGACGGCGTATGCGCAGTTCAAGGCGGGTAGCAACGACGATGCGATCTCGACGATCGACCGCTTCATCCGCACCTATCCGACCAATCGCAACACCGTCTACATGTACTACCTGCGTGGGCTGGTGGATTCCAACCGCGACACGGTGTTCCTGCAGAAGGTGTGGAATCTGGATTCCAGTCGCCGCGACCTGGCGACCCCGATGCAGGCCTACAACGATTTCAAGATCGTGGCCGAGCGTTATCCCAATAGCCGCTACGCCGCCGATGCGCGCCAACGCATGACGTCATTGCGCGATCTGTTCGCCCGGCATGAACTGGAAACTGCCCTGTATTACCTGCGCCGCGGCGCGTATGTGGCTGCCGTGGATCGCGCCAAATACCTGCTGGAAACCTACCCCCAGTCCGCGCACCAGAACGACGCCGTCGCGGTATTGGCCGAGGCCTACACACGAATTGGCAACAAGACGCTGGCGGCGGACGCCAAGCGAGTGCTGCAGCAGAACGATCCAAACCATCCGTGGCTGCGCGGCGACTGGCCGAACACCCCATCAAAGCTGCGCACGCTCAACCCGTTTGCGGGTGATGCTTCGGTACTGGCTCCAGCCAAGTAAAAGGCTGTCGGTTTCGGCATGCCACGCGCCTGCAAAAGGCGTTCTTATTCGCGATAGCCATTGCTTATCGGATAGCGACGCTCGCGTCCGAACGCACGCCGTGACACTTTTGGCCCCGGCGCGGCCTGGTGCCTCTTCCACTCGCTGATGCGCACCAGTTTCAGCACCTGATCCACGATGGCCACGTCGAATCCCGCCGCAACAATGTCGTCGCGCGATTGCTCCTGGTCCACGTGCCGCAGGAGGATGGCATCGAGCACGTCATACGGCGGCAGCGAATCCTGGTCGAGCTGGTTGTCGCGCAATTCGGCCGAGGGTGGGCGATCGATCACCGCCAGCGGGATGACAACTTTGTCGCCAGCTGCGTTGCGCCAGCGCGCCAACGCAAACACTTCGGTTTTATAAAGATCCTTGATCGGCGCGTAGCCGCCACACATGTCCCCGTAGATGGTCGCGTACCCGACCGCGTATTCGCTCTTGTTGCCCGTGGTCAGCAACAGCCCGCCGAATTTGTTGGACAGCGCCATCAGCAGTGCGCCACGCGTGCGCGATTGCAGGTTTTCCTCGGCCAGGCCGCTAGGCGTGCCTGCGTACAGCGACCCGAGAGCGTCCAGGAAACCCCGGAACGGCGTCTCGATCGCAATGGTTTCGTACTGCACGCCCAGCGCGGCGCATTGCTCGGCCGCCAGGTCATTGGATAGATCTGCCGTGTAACGCGACGGCATCCGCACCGCAGTGACGTTGTCGGCACCCAGTGCGTCGACCGCGATCGCCAGCACCACCGCCGAATCGATCCCGCCGGACAACCCCAGCCACGCCTTGTCGAAACCGTTCTTGTGGCAATAGTCACGCGTTCCCCGCACGATTGCGCGCCATGCAAGGGCATCGCGGGATTCCTGATCGTCAACGAACCATTGCACCGGTGTGAACCTGCCCAGGTCCGCATTGAAGTCGGCGACCAACCACAGGTCGACGAATGCAGCCGCGGCCGGATGCACCACACCATCACCATCGGCAAGAACGGAAGCACCGTCGAATACCAGCGCATCCTGACCGCCGACAACGTTGAGATACGCCAGCGCGACACTCGTCTCGGACACACGTTGCGCCAGCAATGCATCACGCTGGGCATGTTTGTCACGTTCGAAGGGCGAGGCGTTGGGCACCAGCACCAGTTGCGCGCCAGCGGCGACGGTCTGCGCCAGCGGCTCGGGAAACCACAGGTCTTCGCAGATCATCAAGCCAACCTGCACGCCATTGACGCCGAACACGCACGTGTCGCGATCCGGATCGACGTCAAAGTAGCGACGCTCGTCGAACACCGAATAATTGGGCAGTTCGCGCTTGCGGTAAGTGGTGGCAACACGGCCGTCACGCAACACGCTGGCCGCGTTGTACACCACGGCGCCGGACGACTGCGGCCATCCGACCACGGCGACGATGCCGTGCGTGCTATCGGCAATGCGCTGCAACGCCGCTTCGCAATCGGCGAGGAATGACGGCCGCAACAGCAGGTCTTCGGGCGGATATCCACACAGCGCCAGTTCCGGGAACAGCACGAGGTTTGCGCCATGACTATCGCGTGCCTCGGCGATCATCGCGATGATGCGATCGGCATTGGATTCCACCGCTCCGACAGGGAAGTCGAATTGCGCCAATGCGATGCGTAACGATTCGGTCATGCAGTGCTCCAGAAAACGAAAGGCCGCACGCGGCGGCCTTTCCGTCCCGCCTGTGCCGGGAGTTTACTTCGCGAGGCGCTTGGCAATCGCCGCGCCCAGGTCCCCGGGTGACTTCACCGTCGTGATCCCGGCCTTCTCCATCGCCGCGAACTTGCCCGCCGCCGTGCCCTGTCCGCCCGACGCGATCGCACCCGCGTGACCCATGCGCTTGCCAGCGGGCGCGCTGGCGCCGGCGATGAATCCGACCACCGGCTTGGTGACGTATTGCGCGATGAACTCGGCGGCTTCCTCTTCGGCGCTGCCGCCGATCTCGCCCACCATGATGATGCCCATCGTCTGCGGATCGTCCTGGAACAGGCGCAGGCAATCGATGAAGTTCATGCCATTGATCGGGTCGCCGCCAATGCCAATGACGGTCGATTGTCCGAGACCGACATCGGTCGTCTGCTTGACTGCTTCGTAGGTCAGCGTGCCCGAACGCGACACGATGGCGATCTTGCCCGGCATGTGGATATGCCCCGGCATGATTCCGATCTTGCACTCGCCGGGCGTGATCACGCCGGGGCAATTAGGCCCGATCAGCACGACATCGTCGTAATCGGCGAGCGCATGCTTCACCCGCAGCATGTCCAGCACCGGGATGCCTTCGGTGATACAGACAATGACGCGGATGCCGGCATCGGCGGCTTCGAGTATGGCATCGGCCGCGAAGGCCGGCGGCACGTAACTCACGGAGGCATCGGCGCCAGTCTCGGCGACTGCGTCAGCAACAGTGTTGAACACCGGCAGCCCGAGATGCTCGGTACCGCCTTTGCCGGGAGTCACTCCACCGACGACCTTGGTGCCATATTCCAGCATCTGCTCTGCGTGGAACGTGCCCTGCGTGCCGGTGAAGCCCTGCACGATGACCTTGGTGTTCTTGTTGATCAGCACGGACATTGCGATTTGGTTCCTGTGTAGGGCGGGCCCAGGCTCGCCGACTTGATGGTGGGCCTGGGCCCACCCTACGGTTTTGGATCAGGCGGCCTTGGCCGCTGCAACTGCCTTTTTCGCGCCGTCGTTGATGTTGTCGGCAGACGTGATCGCCAAGCCACTGCTCTTCAACAGCGCCTTGCCTTCATCGACATTGGTGCCTTCCAGCCGCACGATCACAGGCACTTTGACGTCGACCTCCTTGACCGCAGCAATAATCCCCTCGGCGATCATGTCGCAACGCACGATCCCGCCGAAGATGTTGACGAAGATCGCGCGCACCTTGTCGCTGGACAGGATCAGCTTGAACGCCTCGGTCACGCGCGCCTTGGTTGCGCCGCCGCCAACATCGAGGAAGTTTGCAGGGGTACCGCCTTCCAGCGCGATCACGTCCATCGTCGCCATCGCCAGGCCCGCGCCGTTGACCATGCAACCGATGTTGCCGTCCATGGTCACGTAGTTGAGGTCGTGCTGGCTGGCCAGGACTTCGGTCGGGTCTTCCTGACGGATGTCACGCATCGCCGCCAGGTCGGGGTGACGGAAGGTCGCGTTGTCGTCGGAATTGACCTTGCCATCGAGCACGGCGAGATTGCCGTCGGTGAGGATCGCCAGCGGATTCAATTCGACGAGCGCAAGGTCCTTCTCGTTGAACAGCTTGAACAGGCCCAGCATGATCTTCGTCAACTGGTTGACCTGCTTGGCGTTGAGCCCCAGTGCGAATCCAAGTTCGCGGCACCGGTACGGCTGCAGCGACTGCACGAAGTTCACGTGCAGGGTCTTGATTGCATCCGGATTGTCACGTGCGGTGGTTTCGATTTCGACGCCGCCATCGCTCGATGCAATGAAGGTGAGCGATTTTGTCGAGCGATCCACCAGCATCGACAGGTACAGCTCCTTGGCGATGTCGGTGGCTTGCGCCACCAGCACGCAGTCGACCGGCAGTGCCACCCCGGCGGACTGGTAGGTTTCCATCTTCGTGCCCAGCATCGCAGCCGCACTCTTCTTCACCTCGTCGAAGCTCTTGCAGAACTTCACCCCGCCAGCCTTGCCGCGGCCGCCGGCATGGATCTGCGCCTTGACCATCCATGCCTCCCCACCGATCGTGCGGGCGGCATCAACGGCCTCGTCAGCCGTGCGCGCAACGCGCCCCGCTGGTACCGCGATGCCGTAGTCGGCAAACATTTGCTTGGCCTGGTATTCGTGGAAGTTCATTGGTCACCCACAAGGAAAAGAGTCGTTCGCACGCTTCAGCGAAGGGCAGGCATGGCGTCACGAAGCCAACCATTGTCGTCGATGCGCGCGCCGCGGGCAAAAGGTCGCACGTGCGACTGCTGGCGAACCAACCCAGCCTATACTCGCCACGCCCCCTGACAGGACGCCCGCTTGCCAGCAGTCACCGTTGCCGCGCGCCAGCCTGATTCACTCACCGGGGCCGATGCCCTGCGGCGGGAGTTGAATTTCTTCAACCTTTATCGGTTGTTGGAAGGCGCCGTGTTGGCGCTGATGTTTTTCAGCCCGGCCAGCATGCTGTTTGGCGAGTCAGCACGACCCGTGCTCGGCCAGATCACGACGGTGGCCTACCTGCTGGCGGGCGTGGGATTGCTGGCCTGGGCACATCGACAGCAAGCAGTGCGCGCGCAGGTCATGGTCGGAACCGCCATCGACATCCTCGTCGCCACACTGGCCATGCATGCGTTTCCGGCGGCTTCGCCTGGCATTGCGCTGACGCTGTTGTTCAACATCGGCGCCGCGGCACTGTTGCTGCCATTGCGCTATGGCCTGGGCAGTGCGGGGCTGGCGGCCGGGGCAATGATCGGTGAAATGGTCTGGAGCTCGGTGTACGACAGCGACGCGCGTCCATTGGCGGAGCGCTTGATGTTTTCGGTCAGCTACCTGGCCATCGCCATGCTGACCTACCTGCTTGGCCGGCAGATGCGCGCCAGCCAGGAGCTGGCGGAGCGTCGCGGTGCCGAGGTCGCCGACCTGGCGGAAATCAACGAACTGATCATTCGCCGCATGCGCACCGCCGTGGTGGTGGTCGATGGCGATGGCAGCCTGCGGCTGGCCAACGAAGCCGCGCTGCTGCTGCTGGGCGAAATCGATCAGCGCAACCTGCTCTTGGCCGCACCCGAACTGGCTCGCCGCCTGCATGCCTGGCAGCAGGATGGCATCAGCGACGACACGCCGCTGCGCCTGGGAGTGGATCACACGGAAGTGCTGCCGCGCTTCGCCCGGTTGCTGGCCAACGGCGACGCCGTGCTGGTGTTCCTGGACGACACCTCGCTGGTGTCGCGTCGCGCCGAGTCGATGACGCTTGCCACGCTCGGTCGGTTTTCGGCGAGTCTCGCCCACGAAATCCGCAATCCGCTCGCCGCGATCAGTTACGCCACGCAACTACTGGAAGAGTCGCGCGAGATCGTCGATGGCGACCGGCGCCTGCTGGAGATCATCCACCAGCAATGCATGCGCACCAACGGCATCGTCGAAAGCGTGCTCGGCATTGCCCGGCGCGAGCGCGCCAATGCCGAGCACGTCGAGCTGGTCGGCTGGGTGCGGCGCTTCGTGGAGGATTACGAGCAGATGCTGCCGCCCGAATCCGGCAGCGTGCAGGTCACCAACCCCGCTCCGTCGCTGCCCGCGCTGGTCGACCAGAAGCACCTTCAGCAGGTATTGACCGTGTTGCTGCAGAACGCCTTGAACTACGGGCGCCTGCCAGGCCAACCGGCGCGGGTGACGCTGGCCGTGCATACCTTGGACGGCAAGCCCACGATCGACGTCACCGATCGCGGCCCGGGCATTCCAGAAGGCTCGCTGTCGCGGCTGTTCCGGCCGTTCTTCACGACGTCCGAGCATGGCACTGGTCTGGGACTGTACATCGCGCGCGAGCTGTGTCGCGCCAATGAATCGACTCTGGACTACGTCCCGGTCCCCGGTGGCGGCAGCTGCTTCCGCGTTGTCCTGCCTGGCACGCATGCGCTGCTGAGCAAGTGAAAATCTAGTCCGCCGAGGATGGTGGTTGCGGGGTGACAATAATTGTCACAAAGTGTTCCAGCCGGCTCTCCATCGCGGTACTGTATCGCCATGAGTGAATCCCGTAGTGCCCCTCCCAGCGCATTGATCGTCGACGACGAGCACGATATCCGCGAATTGCTGGTGTTGACCCTGGGTCGAATGGGACTGCGTACCGACACCGCTGCCACCGTTGCCACGGCCCGCGCGCAACTGGCGCAGGGGACCTACGACCTCTGCCTGACCGACATGCGCCTGCCCGACGGTTCGGGCCTGGACGTGATCGCTGAAATCACCGCCCATCACTCCGACACCCCGGTGGCGATGATCACCGCGTTCGGCAACGTTGAAGCGGCGGTCGAAGCGCTCAAGGCCGGCGCGTTCGACTTCGTCAGCAAACCGGTCGATCTGGCCGTGCTGCGAGGGCTGGTCAAGCACGCCCTGGATCTCAACCAGCGTCGTCGCGACGGCCTGGGCAAGATCCGCGCCGAAGGCGGACTGGGCCGGCTTAGCGGGAATTCGCCGGCGATGCAGGCGTTGCGGGACACCGTCGCCAAGGTCGCCCGCAGCCAGGCGCCGATCTCGATTTCCGGCGAATCAGGCGTCGGCAAGGAGCTCGTCGCGCGCACCATCCACGCCGAGGGTGGCCGCGCCAGCGGTCCGTTCATCCCGGTCAATTGCGGCGCGATCCCCACCGAGCTGATGGAAAGCGAATTCTTCGGCCACAAGAAAGGCAGCTTCACCGGAGCGAATGCCGACAAGGCCGGGCTGTTCCAGGCGGCCGATGGCGGCACGTTGTTCCTGGACGAAATAGCCGAGCTGCCGCTGCCGATGCAGGTCAAGCTGTTACGCGCCATCCAGGAGAAATCCATCCGCCCGGTCGGTGCGCCAGCCGAAATCCCCGTGGACGTCCGCATCCTGTCCGCCACCCACAAGGATCTCGCCGCGCTGGTCGCCGACGGCCGCTTTCGCCACGACCTGTACTACCGCATCAACGTAATCGAGCTGCGCGTCCCCCCGCTGCGCGAGCGCGGTGATGACCTGTCGCTGCTCGCCACCACCATCCTGTCGCGGCTGTCGCAATCCCTGCATCGCCCGCCACCCGTGCTGGGCGAAGACGCCCTCGCCGCGCTGCGCGCCTACAACTTCCCAGGCAATGTCCGCGAACTGGAAAACGTCCTCGAGCGCGCGCTCGCATTGGCCGACGGCGACACCATCGAAGTCGCCGACCTGGGCCTGCCCACCCTGGCAGCCTCCCCGCCGACCTCCGTTGTTGTACCGCGAGACCCACGCACCATCGATCCACGCGAAAGCGCGACCAGCGCACTGCCCTCGTACATCGAGGAAATCGAGCGCGCCCAGATCCAGCAGGCGCTGGTGGAGAACCGGTACAACAAGACGCGGGCGGCGTCGGCGCTGGGGATTACGTTCCGGGCACTGAGGTATAAGTTGAAGAAGCTGGGGATCGATTGACTGTTCCCGCGCGGGGCGCGGCCCAAGCCAGCGGACCTGATCCCTCCCCGCGCGTCGTGTCCGCCGCGCACGTCGTTCTGGTTGCCATCCTGCTGTGCTCGGCGCTGATCCAGTGGACGAACATCCGAGAGACCCACGTGGTTGCGCCTGGCCGCCCGGATGCCGCGTCCTATGTCTCCTATGCGTACAACCTGCGCGAGTACGGGGTGTATTCGCGCGACCGCACGTGGAATGCACCGACACCATCACGTCCCGTGGCCGATTCGGTCAGCCCGCCGGGTTATCCCTTGTTCCTGGTGCCGTTCATGCGTGGCGCGCCCGACATGGACTTCATGGCGCGGGTCGTGCTGGCGCAGGCGGGCCTTGGGGTCATCTCCACGCTTCTGGTCTTTCTGCTCGCAGCGCGCATCCTGCACCCCATGCTGGCGTGCACTGTCGCGTTGCTGGCCGCGATCACCCCGCAACTGTCCGTCATCAGCGTCTACGTGCTGACCGAATCCCTGTTCACTTGCCTGCTGCTGGCATCCACGTGGGCGTTCGTGCGCGCGACGCAATCCACGCGGACCAACGCCTGGTTGCTAGCCGGGTTCCTGTTCGGTCTGTGTTGCCTTGTACGGCCCACGCTACAGGCGCTGCCGCCGCTGGCGCTGGCCGTGATCGCGCTGGTGCCTCGCTGGCGGCACTGGTTGCGTGGCGCGCTCCTGGCGACGGCTTGCTGGGCCGCGCTCCTCGCGCCGTGGGTCGTTTACCAGCGGAGCCTGCCACGCGACAGCGACCAACCAAGCCTGTTCCGCGCGACGATCTACCACGGCTCGTTTCCGGATTTCGTCTACGACGGCCACGTCGAGAACTTCGGTTACCCGGCCCGGGACGATCCGCATGCGGCGCAGATCATGGCAAGCAACGCCGGCCTGGCCGAATGGGTGGGTGGCCGCATGCGCGCGGCGCCGCTGCGCTACCTGCGGTGGTATGTCCTTGGCAAGCCGCGCTACTTCCTGGCGTGGGATGACAACGTCGCGGCGATGGGCGATGTCTTCATCTATCCGGTGGATGCGTCGCCTTATTTCAATCGCCCGATGTTCCGCCTCACGCACGCGCTGATGGTGGGGCTGCACTGGCCGCTGATGTTGTTGGGCATAGCCGGTGGCGTGCTGGCGTTGGGCCACCAGCGTTGGCTCGCGCTCGTACCTGGCGCCCGGCGAGGCGCGTGCGTGGTCGGGATCGTGTTCCTCTCGGCGATCGTGTTCCACGTCATCGGCGCGCCGTATCCGCGCTACGGGATCCCGTTCTGGCCGCTGGCCTACCTGCTTGCCATCGCCGCGGCTGCGACGACCATCGACAGGATGCGCGCGCTGCGCCGGCCCAACAGGCTCTCGAACGGCATGACGTGATGCGTCACTTTCCTGGCGCGGAGTGACACGGTGTGTCAGGCTTCTCGAAGCAAGACTGAAATGTGTGATGCAGCTCACGCTTCGACGCACGTCGGATGATGGCCGGATTGGCACGCGACATGCGTATGATCCCCTGCACGTGCAATGCCGCACGGCTACCCGACGGAACCGGAAGGCCGGCCGCAAGGGCACGTGACAGTCACTACACTCCTAGGGGATCTACCATGAAAAAGCTTCAGCAAGGCTTCACCCTCATCGAACTGATGATCGTCATCGCGATCCTCGGCATCCTGATGGCCATCGCGATCCCGGCCTACCAGGATTACGCGGTGCGCGCCAAGGCGTCGGAAGGCATCAACCTGGCCGGCGCAACCAAGCTCGCCACGGCCGAGACCTACTCGTCCACGGGTTCCTTCCCGGCCAGCAACGCCAGCGCGGGCCTTCCGGCCGCGACCACCATCACTGGCAAGTACGTGACCAGCGTCACCACCGCCAATGGCCTGGTTACGATCCTCTACAGCGGCGGCGAACCCAAGCTGTCGGGCAAGAACCTTCTGCTCTCGGCCAGCACCACCGCCGGTTCGGTCAAGTGGAAGTGCAAGCTCGGTACCGTCGACGTCAAGTACGTCCCGGCCGAATGCCGCTGATGCTGGGTGTCTGAGCGCCTGCGCTCCGGCACGCAGATCGAAGGGCCGCCTATGGCGGCCCTTTT
>JBBSUF010000052.1:0-15109 GCA_038235185.1 Lysobacterales bacterium | reverse complement strand
CGATCGGCCCCACCGAGTACCGCCTGCTGCATTTCTTCATGACCCACGCCGAGCGCGTCTACACCCGATCGCAACTGCTCGACCATGTGTGGGGCGGTAGCGTCTATGTCGAGGAGCGGACCGTCGACGTCCACATCCGGCGCCTGCGCAAGACCCTGGAACCCGCGCGACTGGATCACATGGTGCAGACCGTCCGCGGCGCCGGGTATCGTTTCTCCGCGGCGGTCTAGATTGCGGAGCATGCCCCCAAGCGTACGCAATGCCTGGTTACGCACGATCGGCCAGCTCGCGTTGGTACTGGGTGTTGCGGCCGTGGTTGGCATCCTTATCCATGCGCCGTGGCCTGCGGTTACCTTGGCGGCGCTTGGCATCGTGGCCTGGCATCACTGGAAACTGCGCGGTTTGCTGCTGCGCCTGACCGCACGCCGGCGACTGCAACCTTCTCTCGGCAATGGCGTCTGGCACGAACTTGATCGCCTGTTGCATCGCAGCCAGAGTGAAATTCGTGCGCGTAAACGCAGGCTCATCAACATGCTGCGCGCCTATCGCGCCGCCGCCGCCGCATTGCCCGACGCGGTGGTCGTGGTCGAACGCAACAGCCAGCGCATTCTGTGGTTCAACGAGGCAGCCACGCGTTTGCTTGGCCTGCGACATCCGGTTGATCTCGAAGCCCCGCTCGTCGAACGCCTGCAGCCACTGCCGATCGCTCACTGGCTGACCTCGGGGCGCAATGCCGAGCCACTGTCGGATATGTCTTCGCCAGCCTCCAGCGATGTGCGCATCAACCTGCGCCTGATTCCATATTCCGATGAACTCTGGCTGCTGGTCGCGCGCGACGTCAGCAAGCTGGTGCGGCTGGAACAGATGCGTCGCGATTTTGTCGCCAACGTCTCGCATGAATTGCGCACGCCCTTGACTGTCGTGCACGGCTACCTGGACATGCTCGACCCGGCCGAGCATCCGGAGTGGACGCCGATGCTGGCGGAAATGCAGCGCCAGTCGCAGCGCATGACGCAACTGGTCGAAGACCTGCTGACGCTGTCGCGGCTGGAAGCCCGTGACTCGCTGGCGGATGAAAATGTCGCCATGGCCGGCGTGCTGGCGACATTGCGACATGAAGCCGATGCATTGAGCCAGCACCGGCACACGATCATCATCGAGGACGAGGCCCAGATCGATCTGTGGGGTTCGCAGAAGGAACTGCACAGCGCGTTTTCCAACCTGGTCAGCAATGCCGTGCGCTATACGCCTGCAAAAGGACACATCACCATCCGCCTGGAGCGTGACGGTGAGGGTGGAGCGGTGTTGTCGGTGAGTGACAGCGGCTACGGTATTCCCGCCGCGCACCTGCCACGCATCACCGAGCGTTTCTATCGCGTTTCCACCAGTCGTTCGCGCGAAAGTGGCGGGACTGGTTTGGGTCTTTCGATCGTCAAGCATGTCCTGGGGCTGCACCAGGCGCGGCTGGAAATCGAAAGCGAGGTCGGACGCGGCAGTCGCTTTGCCTGCCATTTTGGCCCAGAGCGCGTGCACGCACGTGAGTCCCGCGACACCGCCGTGTCATGACGCCGCGCAAGGGCATCCCTACAATGCCCGTCATGAAAGCCCATCGCACTCGCAAGCGCCACCCGTCCCATGCACTCTCCGGCGCGTCTGGCGATGTCGCCAGCCCGAACGATCCGCTGCGCGATCCGGCACTGTATTTCAACCGTGAACTATCGCAACTGGACTTCAACTTCCGCGTGCTGGCACAAGCACAGGATCCGCGGGTGCCATTGCTGGAACGGCTGCGCTACCTGTGCATTTCCTGCACCAACCTCGACGAATTCTTCGAGATCCGCGCCGCGACCGTTCGCCATGCCCAGGACTTCAACATCCCCGTCGCTGCCGATGGCATGTCCCCCGCCACCGTGCTCAAGCAGATCCACGACCGCGCGGCCGAACTGGTCGATGCACAATATCGCTGCTGGAACGAAGTCCTGCGCCCGAGCTTGAATGAGGCCGGCGTGCGCGTGTTGTCGCGCGACCAGTGGAGCGCACGGCAGACACGCTGGCTGCGTGCGTATTTTCGCAATGAAGTCATGCCGGTGCTGTCGCCACTGGGGCTGGATCCTGCGCATCCGTTCCCGAAAATCCTCAACAAGTCGCTCAACATCGTGGTGGTGCTGAAAGGCAAGGATGCGTTCGGTCGCGCCGGCCACCTGGCGATCGTGCGTGCACCCCGCTCGCTGCCACGGATCATCCAGCTGCCGCAGAAAATCTCCGGTGGCGAGCACGATTTCGTGTTCCTGTCCGCCGTGCTATCGGCATTCGTGGACGAATTATTCCCGGGGTTGGATGTCAAGGGCGCGTACCAGTTCCGTGTCACCCGGAATTCCGAACTGATCGTCGACGAGGAAGAAGTCGAGAACCTCGCACTAGCACTGCGGGATGAATTGATCGGCCGCGGATACCTGCGCGCGATGCGGCTGGAGATCGCCAGCAATTGCCCCAAGCCCATCGTGCGTACGCTGCTGCAGAATTTCGAGCTGCCCGAAAACGCGGTCTACCGTATCGATGGCCCGGTCAACCTCAACCGGGTGATCCAGGTCTACGACCTGGTGCAACGCCCGGAACTGAAATACCCGGCGTTCCAGCAACGCAACCTGCGCGACATCGATGCGATCTTCGAGCGCATCCACGATGGCGACATCCTGCTGCACCATCCATTTGATTCGTTCACGCCAGTCCTGGAATTGGTCCGGCAAGCCGCTGAAGATCCAAACGTACTGGCCATCAAGCAGACGCTGTATCGCACCGGGCGGGATTCGCTCATCGTCGACCACCTGGTGCAAGCCGCGCGCAATGGCAAGGATGTCACCGTTGTGGTCGAACTGCGCGCACGCTTCGACGAAGAGGCGAACCTGGGATTCGCGGATCGACTTCAGCAAGCCGGCGTGCAGGTGGTGTACGGCGTGGTGGGCTACAAGACCCACGCCAAGATGTTGCTGATCGTGCGCCGGGAAGGCCGCAAATTGCGGCGTTACGTGCACCTTGGCACCGGCAATTACCACGCGGGCACGGCGCGCGCCTATACCGACTTCGCACTCATCACGGCCGATGCGGATATCGGTAGCGACGTGCACCAGATCTTCCAGCAACTGTCGAGCATGGCGCCGGCGGTGAAACTGCGCCGCCTTCTGCAATCACCATTCACGCTGCACGCGGGCGTGCTGGAACGGATTGAACGCGAATCACGGCACGCACGCAATGGCAAACCGGCACGCATCATCGCCAAGATGAACGCGCTCAACGAACCGCAGGTGGTGCGCGCGTTGTACGCCGCCTCGCAGGCTGGCGTGCAGATCGACCTGATCGTGCGTGGTGCATGCACTCTGCGACCGGGGATTCCCGGTGTCTCGGACAATATCCGGGTGCGGTCGATCGTTGGGCGCTTTCTCGAGCACAGCCGCGTGTACTGGTTCGACAACAATGGCGACTCCGAATTGTTCTGCGCCAGCGCGGATTGGCTGGAGCGAAACCTGCTGCGCCGCGTCGAGACCTGTTTCCCGTTGCTGGATCCAGAATTGTCCGCCCGCGCGAAGACCGAATCGCTCGACAATTACCTGGCAGACAACCTCGACGCCTGGGTCCTGCAGCCTGATGGCCGCTACGTGCGTTTGACTCCCGGAGCCGATGCAGCGCCGCATTCGGCACAGGCATCGCTGCTGGCCAAACTCTGCGGCCTGAAGCCATGACTCCCGCGCGCCGGTTGACACGTTCAACCACCTTGCCGCTGCAGGATGGCGACCTGCTGGCGGCCATCGATTTGGGTTCGAACAGCTTCCACCTGGTAGTCGCACGTTATGTCCTGGGACAGTTGCGCACCGTCGACCGCCTGCGGGAAATGGTGCGGCTTGCGGAGGGCCTCGACGGCAAAGGTGGCCTTGACACCGAAGTGCGCGCGCGCGCGCTCGAGTGCCTGGCGCGGTTCGGCCAACGCCTGCGGGATATCCCGCCCCAGCGCGTGCGTGCGGTCGCGACGAATACCGTGCGCCAGCTGGCAACGCCGCAAAGCTTCCTGGTGCCGGCTGAAACCGCCCTGGGGCACACCATTGAAATCGTGTCGGGCCGCGAAGAAGCCCGCCTGGTCTATCTTGGCGTCGCCAATGCGCAGCCGCCTAAACCTGATCAATTGCGACTGGTGATCGACATCGGTGGTGGCTCGACCGAATGCATCATCGGCACCGGCTTCGATGCACTCGAACGCGAAAGCCTGCAGGCGGGTTGCGTGGCAAGCACGCGACGGTTTTTTCCTGATGGGAAACTGTCGAAGAAGCGCTGGAAGGAGGGCGTCACCGAGGTCGCGGCGGAATTCCAGCAATTCGCCGGTGTCTATCGCGGCCTTGGCTGGGACGAAGCGATTGGGTCGTCGGGCACCAACAAGGCGATCGGCGATATCTGTGCGGCAATGAAACTCACCAAGGGTGCGATCACCGCCGATGCGCTGCCGCTCGTGCGTGACCGCCTGCTGGCGGCCGCGCACATCGACGCGATCGACCTGCCGTCGCTCTCCGCCGAACGCCGGCCGATCATCGCCGGTGGCCTGCTGGTGCTTGAAGCCGCATTCGATGCACTTGGCCTCAAGCGCATGACGGTGAGCAAGGCGGCGCTACGCGAAGGTGTGTTGTACGACATGCTGGGTCGCGGTAGCGACACTGATCCGCGCGATACCTCGGTGCTGGCCTTGATGCAACGCTATGGCGTGGACATCGCGCAAGCCACGCGTGTGGAGACGACTGCGCTGCTACTGTTCGACCGCGTCGCGCCGGCATGGCAACTGGACGCGGACGACCGCCTGCTGCTGGCACGCGCGTCACGCCTGCATGAGATCGGCCTTGCCGTGGCCCATAGCCAGTACCAAGTGCACGGCGCGTACTTGCTGGAGCATTCCGACATCGCCGGCTTTGCGCAGCAGGAACAACGCATGCTGGCCGCCCTCGTGCGCACGCATCGGCGCGGGATTTCCAAGCATCCGTTCGACCGCTTGCCGCAACGCCTGCTCACTGCCGCGCGTCGCATCGCGGCCCTGCTGCGGCTGGCCGTGCTGTTGCATCGCTCGCACGAGCCCGACGCACAACCCGAGCTGCATCTTGTCGCCACGGGCGACACATTGACATTGATCCTGCCCGGGCGATGGTTGGCAGCGCGGCCACTGTTGCGGGCCGACCTTGCAGGCGAGATCAAGGGCATGTCCGACCTTGGCATCCTGCTAATCGTCGATGCCCAGCGAGAATGACGGGAAAGTTCAGCCACCGTCGCGAAGAGCATACATATGGATTTCGGCGCTGCCGCCCACGCCAGGCATTAACACCATTTGAGCGGCCCTGAGATGTGGCGCAGCTGCGGTCAGGTAGAACAGCGCCCAGTCCTCGGCATCGCTGCCTTTCTTGAAGCTGCCGACTATGCGGCAACTGGTGGCCTTGCAGTCAATGGACGCGTCCTTGGGCAGCATGCCGGTGCCTTTCATGGTGGATCCGCTCAGCACGGTTTCAAGCGCCTGTTCAGTCTTGCCGCCACCAACCGGATCAGGGCGCTCGGCCTGGAAGCTGGTCTCGAGCCGCGCGAGCTTTTCGTTACGCTTGGCTTCGGCTTGTTCGGCAGTCATTGGCGCATGATCAGGCATGCCGCTGAGCGCCTTCTGATTGGCTTGCACACCGGATTCCAGGGGACGGCTAAAAGCTGAGCCGGTGGACACGCCAGCTGGTTGTACCGTCGCCGACGGGACGATGGCGTTCACCGGAGCCGGTTGGGAGTCCTTCCAGAACAACGTAGCGGCCAAGGCTGCCACGGCGACGGCCGCGATTAACCAAGGTAGGCGCTTCATGGCAAACGAATCCCGAGTTGGGTCTGACATGGATCACGTGCTCCTGGGAGGGAATGTCCAAATCGTCCAGAAAACAATAGGCCGGGACGACTGTCCCGGCCGCATGATCGTGTCAACGATCCTTAAGCACTGCAAATGCCACCCCTTTACTATTCAGGAACCTACGTCTTCCGTGAACGACACATAGGTATCGTTTAACCCAACGCCCGGCGCCAGATTGCATGAAGCTGCAAATGTGGAGTAATCAATCGTTGGAGCATGATCAGCAAAATCAGTCCCGGACCACACCAATGCCCTCTGCGAACCATCGGCCGGCAGATTTACCGTCTTGACCACGTACTCATTTGTGCCGGTGGCATGACCGGTCACGCCGGTGCAACTCAGGTCATGAGCCACGCCGTCATTGCTGCGCGCCCAAATCGTGTAGTCCGTGGAGACGTAGCCGACGCCACCATCGTCTTCAGAAGTGAAAGCGCAGGTGACGAATGCATTGCTGGTACCTTCGTTTTGTACAGCGAGGGGGCGCTTGCGGATAACCCCATCGAACACTGGCAATGCGGACTGGCAGAGGGCCACTGCGTTGCTGGAGAATGTGCGGGATCTCGTTACCGCTTCGGCGGAAAAAGCCGTCAAGCCGACCGTTAGCGTGAGCAATGCCGATGCAACGCTGATAGACAGCGCAGAATTGAGCTTCATTGAAATGTATCTCCCTAGAGTAAAGGCACGCGAATGGACAGCGAGATGCCGGTGTTTTGCCGACTCGGCAATCTAACCACAACTTGTGCGGTTGTGCATGACGTTTGTCACTACCGCCTGCGCGGAGTAAGGCAGTTATCCATCCGGGGCACCCTAGAGGGACAGCAGCAATCGTCCGCCGCCATAGATCGAGAAGGTGAGGCCACGCCTCGTCAAAGCGGCTAGCTAAACTGGCGTCGAGGACGATGCTTAAGGCAGCTGCTGGCAATTTTTCCCCCTTTCTACCTTGCGCTGATCACGTGCTCGCAAGATAAGTGGAGGGGCGGCGCGGTTACCTAGATCAAGCAGGCCAGGCTGGAGTTCTGCGCTCCAGCCCGACCAGACAACTTACTCAGGCACCGACATTTACCTTGTACCAAACGTAGGTGTCGTTGATGCCAACGCCTGGCTGCAACTGGCAACTGGTGTTCAAGGGGCTCCCTGGGTCGAAATTCGCACCGCCATTGTCGGTCGCTGTCCACCTGATCGTATCCGTAAACCCTGCGCCGAGCGATAGGGTTTTGACAAAAAACGTCGAGCCTGCACTGGTTTTGCTTCCAACAACGCCCGTGCACGAAACGGTCACGGTAGCCGACGAATTGTTGGTGAACCACAACGAGAAACCCTCCGTGCCAGCATTACCTCCAAAACCCGAGTCCGAGACGAACGAGCAGGTGACAAAGGCGGCGCTTGATCCTTCGTTCTGAACAGCCAATGGCCGCTTGCGGATCAGGCCATCAAACGTCGGGAGGGCCGGTTGACAGATCGCCGTGGCATTGGCCAACTTTTCTCGTTGTGCGTCGACTGCGGAGGCGTCCACCGAAAAGGCACCTGTGCCAACAGCGAGCAGAACGGTAGCAGCGGTAAGCAAAGGACTCAACTGATTCATAAATCTCTCCTGAGTGATGAATGTGTCTAGGCGGCATGCCAGATTCCAAAGCTGGCAGGCTGCTTGTGGTACAACGCGGCCCGCTTGCCAGAACGGCCACTCGAGCTGCGCCCCACTGATAATCGACCAACTACTGCAAACCCACGCAATGAACTACCGCCACGCGTTCCATGCCGGAAACCATGCCGACGTCCTAAAGCATGTCGTCATGCTTGCGCTATGCGATGCCTTGACCGCCAAGCCGGCGCCATGTTTCGCGTTGGATACCCACGCTGGTCGCGGGCTTTACGCACTGGATGCCGATGCGGCCATGCGCACCGGCGAATCCCACGAAGGTATCGACCGCATCTCGGCCATCGCGACCGGCGATATCAACATTCAGCGTTACCTCAATGCCATCGCTGCCTGTCGGACGCACCACGGCGAGCACGCGTACCCCGGATCGCCCTGGCTGCTGGCGCATGCGCTGCGGCCAATCGACCGAATCGCGTGTTGTGAGTTGCAGCCGGAGGAAGCAACGGCGCTGAAGGCCAACCTGCACAGTGACCCGCGCGTCGTCGTGCACCAGCGTGATGGCTACGCCACGTTGAAGGCCTTGTTGCCACCCAGTTTCAGTGGGCAACGCTTCGGCCGCGGTCTGGTGATTATCGATCCCCCTTACGAAGCTCAACTAGGGGAATTCGATCTCGCGCTGGCGGCATTGCAGGATGGCCTTTCGCGCTGGCCGCAGGCGATCTACGCACTGTGGTATCCGATCAAGCAACGCAGGACCTTGGCACCGTTTTTTCGGAATGCCACGCAGCTTCCATCGAAGTCAACACTGCTGATCGAGCTGCTGGTGCATCCCGACGACTCGCCGCTGCGGATGAATGGAAGCGGCCTGCTCGTGCTCAATGCACCGTGGCGATTCGACACCTCATTTGCACCGACGCTGTCCAGGCTGGCATCAATGCTGGCGCCCGCGATGCCATCGTCACGAATGGCATTGTTGAAAAGCCCGTCCTGAACGGTCTGGCCAAGAAGCGAGTTCCTGGCATCAGGATTTCTTGAAATCCGGCTCGAAAAAACTCCAGCGCACTTCAGGAAATTCAAGTTTCAATGCCCGCTCGATCTCGTTGATCCGGGTCACCAGCGCCCCGGCACTTTCGGCCTCATGCATTTGCGCCTGCACTGAGACCATGACGTCATTGCCAAGCTGCAGCGTGATGAGGTGGATCACGCTGTCGATCTCTGGCCGACCTTTCAGGAACTCGTGCATCCGGGCCTGCGCCGCGGGGTCCATGCTTTGTCCGATCAGCAGCGCCTTGATCTCGATCGCGACAAACACCGCGATGACCACCAGCAGCGCGCCGATCACGATGGTGCCAACGGCATCCCACAATGGATTACCGGTCATCACCGTCAGTGCGATGGCTGCCAGCGCCACCATCAGTCCCAGCAGCGCCGCGATGTTCTCACCCATGATCACGATGAGTTCGGCCTGCCGGCTTTCGCGGAACCATCTCCACAGGCTGCGTCCGCGACGCTGGAGGGTTGCCTCCTGCAACGCGGCGCGGGTTGAGACACCTTCGGCAACGATGCTGAATGCCAGCACGCCCACCGCCCACCACCACTGCGTCAGTTTTTCGGGATGGCTGAGCTTGTGGATGCCTTCGACGATCGAGAACACGCCGCCCACGGTGAACAACATCACCGCCACCAGGAATGCCCAGAAATAGATCGCCTTGCCGTAACCCAGCGGATAGTTCGGCGATGCGGGGCGTTTGGCCTGTTTCATGCCAAACAGCAGCAACAGCTGGTTGCCGCAGTCGGCCAGGGAATGCACGGTTTCCGCAAGCATCGAGCTGGAACGGGTGAAATACGCTGCCACGCCCTTGGCGCAGGCAATGGCGAAGTTGGCGCCGAGCGCGATCAGGACCGCACGTGTTGAATCGCCGTTGCCGGCCATGGGAGCTCCGTTGAAATTCCTGCGATGGCCCAGCGAAATCCTGTCGATTCATTTTTCGCGCGCTCGAGAGTCTAACAAAGCGGATTCATTCGAATTTGTGAGCAAGGCTGTCACCCGAAACATGGGAGCATCCGCGCATGGCCGCCAGAAACCGACTCCCGCCGTGGCACGAGATGCAGCACCTGTCCAATGGGCGCGACGTGCTGATCCGTCCCATTCGCCCAGACGATGCCCTGCCCTTGCGCGCAGCGTTTCCACTGCTCGAGCCCAATGAGACCCGCGCGCGCTTTCTGTGCCCGGCCACGGAGCTGTCCGTCGCCATGGCGGACAAGCTCGCCAAGCCCGATCCGCGCAGTGAATTCGCGATGGTCGTCGCCGAACCCTTGCCACCGGGCGAAGCCATGGTCGGCGCCGTTGCGCGGGCCACGATTATTCCAGGCGGGCGCGATGTGGAATTCGCCATCCTGATCAGCCGTTTCATCGCCGACATGGGGTTGGGTCGCCATCTCATGCGGCGGCTGGTTCGGTGGGCGCGCGGCAAGAAGGTTGATCGCATCTACGGCAACGTGCTCGAGCAAAACCAGCCCATGCTGTCGCTGGCGCAATCGTTGGGTTTCCACAGGGAAGCCTCGAACGATCCGGGCATGGTGCGGGTCGTGCTGGAATTGCATCCGGCCAAAGCCTGACTTCCGGTTCGCGATTTCTGATTCAGCCGCAACGAATTCGCGCCAGCCACGCCCCATCACTCGCGTAAACTTGTCGACCCTTGCGCTGGCAGCGACGTCTGCCGGCGCTGCACTTGTTTGGCGGATCAATCCTGCATGTCGACCCTGAAACAATCCACCTCCGACGCACTCCTTCCAAAGGCAGGGCGGCAGCGTGTGTCCTGGCGCGCCCCTGCCTCCACATCGGCGCTGGCATGGGCCATCGCACAAGCAGCAGCCGTACACGCTGGGCCGTTGATCGTCGTCGCCCGCGACAACCAGGCCGCGCATCAACTTGACTCCGACCTGCGCACGCTGCTCAGCGCAGATGCCTCCCTGCCGGTGCTGCCCTTCCCGGATTGGGAAACCCTGCCCTACGACCGATTCAGTCCACACCCCGACATCGTCTCCCAGCGCCTGGCGACGCTGTATCGGTTGCCCACCCTCAAGCGCGGGATTGTCGTGGTGCCTGTGCAGACACTGATGCAGCGATTGCCGCCGCTGCGCTATGTCGTCGGCAACACGTTCGACGTCGCCGTCGGGCAGACACTCGACATGGATATCGAGAAACGTCGGCTTGACGCGGCTGGTTACCGTAACGTGCCGCAGGTGCTGGATCCGGGCGATTTCGCCATTCGAGGTGGCTTGCTCGATGTCTACCCGATGGGTGCCGACGAGCCGTATCGCGTGGAACTGCTGGATGACGAGATCGATTCGATCCGCGCCTTCGATCCCGAATCGCAACGATCGTTGGGGAAAGTCGATGCGGTGCGCCTGCTACCTGGTCGCGAGGTTCCCTTCGACGAGGCTGCAACCAAACGCGCGATGGATACCCTGCGCGATCGCTTCGACATCGACACGCGTCGCAGTTCGCTGTTCCAGGATCTCAAGGCAGGGATCGCGCCGTCGGGCATCGAGTATTACCTGCCATTGTTTTTCGAACAAACCGCAACCCTGCTCGACTATCTCGGTGACAACGCACTGCCGATCATTGGCGAAGGCGCGCTGGAGGCGTCCGAACACTTCTGGATGCAGACGCGCGAGCGCTACGAACAGCGCAGGCACGACATCGAGCGGCCCTTGCTGCCACCCGCAGAACTGTATCTGCCACCCGAAACACTGCGCGAGCGACTCAACCAGCGCGAACGCATCGAAGTCTGCGGCTCCGAGCACAGTCGTCGCGAAACATCACTCGTGCTTGGTGACCAGCCCGCACCGGCGTTGCCGCTCGCGACGAAAGACCACGCTCCGGCGGCAGACCTGCACGCCTTCCTGGGCAACTATCCCGTCCGCGTGTTGATCGCGGCGGATTCCGCTGGGCGGCGTGAAGCCCTGGGTGAAGTCCTGGCCGCCGCCGACCTGCATCCGAGTTTGCTGTCCGGCTGGCCGGAATTCCTTGCGGGCGACACACGTTTCGCGATTGCCGTCGCGTCATTCAGCGACGGCTTCGCACTGGATGAGCCGCAAGTCGCGATCCTCACCGAGCGTCAGTTATTCCCCGAACGCGCCGCACAGCCGCGCCGGCGCAAACGTGCCGGGCGCGAACCCGACGCGATCGTCCGCGACCTGGGCGAACTGTCCGAAGGCGCACCGATCGTGCACGAGGATCACGGCGTCGGTCGCTACCGGGGCCTGGTCACGCTTGAAGCCGGTGGCACCGCCGGCGAATACCTGGAAATCGAATACGCCAAGGGCGATCGACTGTATGTCCCGGTCGCACAACTGCACCTGATCAACCGCTACTGCGGCGCCTCACCGGAAACCGCGCCCCTGCATTCGCTGGGTGGTGAGCAGTGGAGCAAGGCCAAGCGCAAGGCTGCCGAGAAAGTCCGCGACGTGGCTGCTGAACTGCTTGAAATCCAGGCGCGTCGACAAGCGCGCGTCGGCCTGGCGTTGCAGGTCGACCGCGCGATGTACGAACCGTTCGCGGCGAGTTTTCCGTTCGAGGAAACACCGGACCAGCATGCCGCGATCGAGATGGTCATCCGCGAACTCGGCTCATCAAAGCCGATGGACCTGGTGGTCTGTGGCGACGTCGGATTCGGCAAGACCGAAGTCGCCGTGCGCGCCGCGTTCGTTGCGGCCGTCGCCGGCAAGCAGGTCGCCGTGCTGGTCCCGACCACGCTTCTGGCCGAGCAGCACTACCGCAACTTCCGCGATCGCTTCGCCGATTGGCCCGTGCGCGTGGAGGTGCTGTCGCGCTTCAAGACCGCGAAGGAAATCAAGACCGAGATCGGAAGGATTGCCGACGGCACGCTGGACATCATCGTCGGCACGCATCGACTGCTGCAGAAGGACGTGCGTTTCAAGGATCTCGGACTGGTCATCGTTGACGAGGAGCAACGTTTCGGCGTCCGCCAGAAAGAAGCATTGAAGGCATTGCGTGCCAACGTGCATTTGCTGACGCTGACGGCGACCCCGATCCCGCGCACGCTCAACATGGCGATGGCCGGCCTGCGCGATCTCGCCATCATTGCCACTCCGCCCGCGCATCGCCTTGCGGTGCAGACCTTCGTGGTGCCATGGGACGACATGCAGCTGCGCGAGGCCTTCCAGCGCGAACTGGCGCGCGGCGGCCAAGTGTACTTCCTGCACAACGACGTCGAATCCATCGGCCGCATGCAACGCGAACTGCAGGACCTCGTCCCCGAGGCCCGCATCGGCATTGCCCACGGCCAGATGCCGGAGCGTGAACTGGAGCGCGTGATGCTCGACTTCCACAAGCAGCGCTTCAACGTGCTGCTGTGCACGACGATCATCGAATCGGGCATCGATATTCCCAACGCCAACACCATCATCATGAATCGCGCCGACAAGTTCGGACTGTCGCAATTGCACCAGCTGCGCGGTCGCGTCGGACGGTCGCATCATCGCGCCTACGCCTATCTCGTCGTCCCCGACCAACGCACCATCAGCAGCGATGCGCGCAAACGACTGGATGCGATCGCGTCGATGGACGAACTCGGCGCCGGATTCACATTGGCCACCCACGACCTGGAAATCCGCGGTGCCGGCGAACTGCTCGGCGAAGACCAGAGCGGGCAAATGGCGGAAGTCGGTTTCAGCCTCTACACCGAGCTGCTGGAGCGCGCCGTGCGCAGCATCAAGCGCGGCGAGCTTCCAGATCTTGACGCCGCCTCGCATCGAGGCGCCGAGGTCGAGCTGCACATTCCCTCACTGATTCCCGACGATTACCTGCCTGACGTCCATACCCGCCTGACGCTCTACAAGCGCGTCAGTTCCGCGCGTGACGCCCACGACCTGCGGGAATTGCAGGTGGAGATGATCGACCGTTTCGGCCTGCTGCCCGACCCCGCCAAGCATCTGTTCGCGATTGCGGAGCTCAAGTTGATGGCCACGGACCTGGGTATCCGCAAACTGGATCTCGGACCCACCAGTGGGCGTCTGCAGTTTGAAAGCAAACCGAACGTCGATCCGATGACGGTGATCCAGTTGATTCAAAAGCAGTCCCAGCACTACGTAATGGATGGCCCCGAGAAGCTGCGCATCAAACTTGAACTTCCCGATGCAACGAGCAGGTTGCAGGCGGCGCGGGGACTGCTGTCGGTTCTGCAGCCCACGGGGAAATAATCATGCAGTCTTCCAGAGTTCCACGAAGTCGAAGTCGAGATACCCGCCCCTCGCTTCGCCGCATCGATCCAGCGGACTCACGACGCCACCGGCACCACGATTAAGCACGTGCGTGTAGATCTGTGTGGTAGCTACGTCCTTATGCCCCATGAGTTCCTGGATGGTGCGGATGTCCGCGCCCGCCTCCAGCAAATGCGTGGCGAACGAATGCCGAAGCGTGTGCGGGCTGACGGGCTTCTTGATCCCCGCTGCCTTTGCCGCTGCCGATACCGCCCGTTGCAGGACTTTTTCATCAAGATGATGACGTTTCTCCTTGCCATCCCTGGGATCAATCGCCCGCCTGGTCGCTGGAAACATGTATTGCCAACCCAGTTCCGTCGACGCGTTCGGATACTTGCGCGCCAAAGCGTATGGCAATGACACCGCGCCAAAACCGTCATCCAGGTCCAATCGGTGCAGTACGCGGGAATCTTCCATCTGCCGCAGCAGGGCGTCCCTCAACGTCGCGGGCAACACCGTGCGGCGATCCTTGGCACCCTTGCCCTCGCGTACCGTGATCTCGTTGCGGGCGACGTCCACATCCTTGACCCGCAGCCGCAGGCATTCCATCAGACGCAAACCACTGCCATAGAGCAGACTGGCCATCAGCCAATTCCTGCCAGCCAGGCTTCGCAAGAGCATGGTCACCTCGCCCTTGGACAGGACCACCGGCAACCGACGCGATCCCTTTGCCCGGACGACGTTCTCCATCCACGGCAAGTCGATCCGCAATACCTCTCGGTACAGGAACAACAACGCCGAAAGCGCCTGGTTCTGCGTGCTGGCTGACACGCGGTCACGGGTGGCAAGTCCGGTCAGGAAAGCCTCGACAGCCGATCCATCGAGGTCGCGAGGATGCTTAAGCGCATTGGCCCGAATATATCGGCGCATCCACTGCAGGTACGCCTGCTCCGTGCGAATGCTGTAGTGCTTCAGCCGGATCCGGGCACGTGCCTGCTCCAGAAGTCGTGGTTGCTGGCCCGCCGCGCCATCAAATGGCACGGCATTCGATTCACCCCGATACAATTTATTTGAGCCCATATGCCACCATCCCTGCCGTGTAACGGAACAACGATGGGCGATCGGTCCGCGGGTGTCAGTCAGCGGAAACGCGCACTGGCTGTGGGGTTTTTCTGGTTTGACGATCCAATAAACCCCAGCCACACTCGAGCAATTACCCCGTACTGGGGTCTACTAGGTGTTAGGCATGCAAATGCAAAATCGCTTCTTCAGGTCCCTGTTGCTTGCAATGTGTGTCTTCGCAGCCTTTGCGAGCAACGCGAAGCCACCGCTGCATGTTTCCGGCGTGTACAGCAATCTCTACTACAACGTTGAGG
>JBBSUF010000051.1:0-15138 GCA_038235185.1 Lysobacterales bacterium | reverse complement strand
CGCGTAGGTTGCCATCGCGCAGAACAGTGAGCTTGCTGTGCGTGCCCGGCAGCAGGGCACCCACCAGCGGCGGCAGGTCGCTTGAGTCATTGATCGCCACGCCCTTGAAGCTGCGGATGACATCGCCGGGTTGCAGGCCTGCTTTTTCCGCCGGGGGTCCCGCCGCCACGTTGTTGATCAGGGCGCCGCGCGAATCCGGTAGTCCCAGGCCACGTGCTTTGTCGGCGGTGATGGATTCCACCGCGACTCCGATCTGCCCACGGCTGACCCTGCCCGTCGCCTTGAGCTGTTTGACCGCATTCATGGCCACATCGATCGGGATCGCGAAACTCACCCCTTCATATCCCCCGGAGCTGCTGAAGATCTGCGAGTTGATGCCGACCACTTCACCGCGCGTGTTGAGCAGTGGCCCGCCGGAGTTGCCGCGATTGATGGCGACGTCGGTCTGGATGAATGGCACGTAGCGCTGGTCGGCATAAGGATTGGCACGCCCAACCGCACTGACGATGCCGGCGGTCACCGAATGATCCAGCCCGAACGGCGACCCGATCGCGACCACCCACTGTCCAGAACGAAGCAGGTTGGAATCGCCCAGGCGCAGCGTCGGTAAACCCGTGGCCGCGATTTTCAGCAGCGCGACATCGGACTGGGCGTCGCTGCCGATGACTTTTGCCTTGAATTCGCGCCGATCGGACAGCCGCACGGTGACGCTGTCGGCGCCGTCGACGACGTGATGGTTGGTGAGGACATACCCATCACTGGAAATGATGAAGCCGGTGCCCATGGAAATCCCGCGTTCGCGGGCATGCGGTGCTGCGCCTGGCCTCCCGGGCGACATGCCGGGCATCGGCATGTCAGGGCCGAAGAACCGTTTGAAGAATTCCGGCATGTCGCTATCACCAGGCATCTGCGCCTGTGCATGCGCTGGGTCATCGTGACCGCCGATCTGTGCCTCGACGTTGACCACGCCCGGCCCAACCTGATCGACCAGATTGGTGAAATCCGGCAAGCCAACCACCATCTGCGGTGCCGTGGATTGCGTTGCTGCGCCTGTCGATTGCGCGGTCGCGACGGGCAACACGACGGCGGTCGTGAGGGCGGCAGTCACTGCCACCAGCGCAAGTGCGCGCACGCGCAACGGGAGGGAAGTGGCGGATGCGGGGCGTGGGGACATCGAACCTGACCTCGGCGGAAGTTATTGACAGGGATTACGTTGGAACCGTTGCTCGACGAGTCAGTGACCTCAGGGAGGACTGCGCGGCATTGACGACACACTCACCGGGACGCGCGGCTCGAAAGGATAGAACGATGGCGTATTGGCCTCACCCGATCCCGTGCCGTAGTCGACCGTGAACGCACCGTTCGCCGGTGTCCCCGGGAGCAGTGCGCGTGGCCATGGACGATTAACTAGGCCAGCACGTTGCGTGGAGAAGGGATCGGTTTGCGGCATGGTTTGTTGCGATGTGCTCGCCACTGCGATCGGGGCTTGGGCGACGACTCGTTGTGTCGTCCGCATTGCAGCGCGTTGGCTCTGACCGCGCGAGCGGCGTGCGGTCAAACGGCGTGGAACATCCGCGACAGCCAGCACGGAAGCAAGTTCCGCCGCGTGGCCTGGCATGGAAGGAGCGGGGGTGGTCGCCACATCCTTCACGGATGGTGGCGGGGCCACGATGGTGGACGCCACGACCTGGGCCGGTGGCATCGCAGGTGAGCCTGGATTCGGCGACTGCCGACCCAGGAACAAGGCAATCATCGCGACCGATGCGGCCAATGCCGCGCCGCCGCCCCAGCGCAACCGGCGGGAATCGGCGACACCCTTGATTGGCTTGGACACGGGCGCAGCGGCAAGCGCAGCGATGACACCTAGTGAAAATCCATTCGATGCCATGACCTCGACGCGGCCACGCAGGACGTCGCCACACAAGTTCCAACGGTCCCAGCAAGCGGCCAGCTCCGGATCATGCTGGAGCCGTCGCAACAGAAAGCGCGCTTCGTGTGGGGAAAGTTCACCATCCAGTAGTGCTGACAGCTGCAGCCGGTTGTGATCCAGGATCTTGTCGATCACTGGGCCGCCAAGGCTTTGTTGAATGTCATTGTCGGGCGTCATGACGTCACGCGCTCCACCGTGGGGTTCCTGCTCGAATTGAACTCGCTCATCTGGCCTCACTCATTTGACGCCACCATCCATCAGGGGGTGCATTTCCAGGTCGATGGCCTCGCGGGCCCGGAAGATGCGCGAACGTACCGTGCCGATCGGACAGTCCATCTTGGTTGCGATCTCCTCGTAACTCAGCCCCTCGACCTCGCGCAGGGTGATCGCCTCGCGTAGTTCGTCCGGCAAGGCTTCGACCGCACGCAGCACGGTTTGTTCCAGCTGCTGGCGCATCAATTCACGTTCGGGGGTGTCGTTGTCGCGAAGGCGCATGCCCGATGCGAACTGTTCGGCGTCCTCGATCTCGATATCGTCTGTCGGCGGACGGCGCTTGTGGGCGACGAGGTGGTTCTTGGCCGTATTCACGGCAATCCGGTGCAACCACGTATAGAACTGCGCATCGCCACGGAAATTCCCCATGGCCCGATAGGCCCGCAGGAAGGTATCCTGCGCCACGTCCTGGCACTCGCTCCAGTCTGCGATATAGCGCCCGATCAGCCCGACGATCCGGTGCTGGTACTTGCGCACCAGCAAGTCGAACGCCGCACTCTCGCCCGCCTGCACGCGCCGGACCAGTTCCTGGTCGAGCTCACGCTCCCTGCGGCCGCGCTCCTCTGAAGCGTGCTGCTCTGAATCTTGGGACAACTCCACGTCGGCCATGCCGCGCCGGCACTCCTGCAGGTCGGCCCGGCATCGCCGGGCACTGGGACAACACGATCATCGGATGGTTCACGCGTCAGCTTAATGGGGACGCATTGACGGCAAGCAAATGCGGACCAGATGATACTGAACCCTCCATACCGTATCGGATCGTGCCCATGACTGCTGGTTTCGATGGATTGAGGTTCCAGCACTGGCAGGTAGAGCAGCGTGCCGACGGCATCATGATGGTGAGCATCGATCGCGCCGGCCAGCCGGTCAATGCGCTGTCCCAGGAAATGCTGATCGAGCTGGGCGCCCTGGTTGAGCGGCTGGCGATCGACCCGCCGCGCGGCGTTGTCTTCCGCTCGGCCAAGCCCTCGGGCTTCATTGCAGGGGCGGACATCAAGGAATTCCAGCACTTCGACGCCAATGGCACCGTCAAGGATGCGCTGTTCCGTGGCCAGCAGGTGTTCCAGCGGCTGGCCGAACTGCCCTGCCCCACGGTCGCGGCGATCCATGGGTACTGCATGGGCGGTGGCACCGAACTGGCACTGGCATGCCGCCATCGCGTCGCTTCCAGCGATCCGTCGACGCGGATCGGGCTACCTGAAGTGAAACTCGGCATCTATCCCGGCTGGGGTGGCAGCGTGCGCCTGCCGCGCCTGATCGGTGCACCTGCTGCCATGGATGTGATGCTGACCGGGCGAACACTGTCGGCATCGGCAGCGAAAACCGCCGGGCTCGTCGACAAGGTCGTCGATGGGCCGGACCTGCTCGATGCAGCCATTGCCTTGGCCCTGCATCCCTCGTCTCGCACGCTGCAGCAAAAGTTTCAGGCGTGGGCCACGAACTGCTGGCTGGCGCGTCGACTCCTTGCTCCTGTGTTGCTCAAACAAGTCGCACGCAAGGCGCGTCGGGAACATTACCCCGCGCCTTACGCGCTGATCGACACATGGCGACGCGCTGGTGGCGGCATGCAGTCGCTGCTGGTAGCCGAGCGCAGATCGGTGTCGAAACTCGCAGCCACCCCAACTGCCCGCAACCTGATCCGCGTGTTCTTCCTGCAGGAGCGGCTCAAGGCGCAAGGCGGCACTGATTCGGGGATCGCGCGGGTGCATGTCATCGGAGCCGGCGTCATGGGCGGCGACATCGCGGCGTGGTCGGCCTATAAAGGCTTCGAAGTCACGCTGGCCGATCGCGAACAGCATTTCATCGACGCAGCCTTGCTGCGCGCTCAGGACTTGTTCGCGAAAAAAGTGAAGGACGAATCCAGGCGATCCGCGGTCACTGCGAGGCTCAAGGGAGACCTGGCTGGAGATGGTGCCGCCGAGGCCGACCTCGTCATCGAGGCGATCATCGAACAGGCCGACGCCAAGCGCTCGCTATATGCACAAGTGGAACCGCGCATGAAGCACGATGCCTTGCTGACGACGAATACGTCGTCAATTCCGCTCGTCGCGCTGCGCGATCAGGTGCAGCGACCCGCGCAGTTTGCGGGACTGCATTACTTCAATCCCGTTGCGCTGATGCCACTGGTCGAAATCGTGCAGCACGACATGATGGCGCCTGGGAGCGAGCAGCGCCTGGCTGCCTTCTGCAAGGCGATCGACAAACTCCCCGTTACGGTTGCCGGAACGCCGGGATTCCTGGTGAACCGCGTGTTGTTTCCTTATCTGCTGGAAGCGGCGACTGCATTTTCCGAAGGTATTCCTGGCGCCGCCATTGACAAGGCCGCATTGAAATTCGGCATGCCGATGGGGCCGATCGAACTGATCGACACTGTCGGGCTGGACGTGGCTGCGGGCGTGGCGGGCGAGCTGTCGCCCTTCCTGGGCTTGGCCATTCCAGCGGCATTGTCGACCCCGCCTGGGGTTGGCACACGTGGCAGAAAGGACGGCCAGGGACTGTACAAATGGGAGAACGGGAAACCGGTCAAAGCCGAACTATCGAAGGATTACAAGGCACCCGCGGATCTCGAAGATCGATTGATCCTGCCACTGCTCAACGAAGCCGTCGCGGCGCTGCATGACGGGGTTGTGGCAGATGCCGACCTGCTTGATGCAGGTGTGATCTTCGGCACTGGGTTCGCCCCGTTTCGCGGCGGCCCGATCCAGTACATCCGCGAAACCGGCGCCGATGGATTGTTGGCGAAATTGCAGGCGTTGCAGGCAAACCATGGAGATCGTTTTGCCGCCAGGCCCGGATGGGATGCGTCGATACTGCGTCCCTGACCGCCGCCATCGCTTGGAGAGACAAAGTCCAAGGCCTCCGGTATCGACGGAAGCGTTAGCCCGCAAGGCGAGAGCGTAGTCGCTGAATTCCCGCCTTTGCCAAAACGACGATCAAAGCTGCAAGGACTAAAAGGATCAGTCCTACATCGTTTGCGTCGGCTTGTCCGAATTCAGGGTGCCGGCAAGCAGTGCTTCGATGCGCCCCTTCACTGTCTCGCCTTCCGACGTATCGGTGAACTGCACACCGATCCCTGCCGTGCGATTCCCCTGCGCTCCCGTCGGTGTGATCCAGATGACCTTGCCCGCCACCGGCAGGCGTTCGCTGGATTCAGGCAGGGTCAGCAGCAGGAAGACTTCATCGCCGAGGAAATAACGCTTGGCGGTCGGCACGAAGATGCCGCCGTTTTTCAGATACGGCATATACGCGTTATATAAGCCTGCCTTGTCCTTGACCGCCAGCGACAGGATGCCCTGGCGTGCACCGCCTGCGTTGGCCGACATCAGTTCACGCCCCGCGCCATCAATTCCATCATGTCCTGTTCCCCCGAACCGGGCTCGTTTGAGTATCGGCGCGCCACGCCAGCAACAACTCCGCGATGGCCAGATCTGCCCGCACGGTCGTGCGCAGCAGCGCGCGGGTGCGATTCGCAGCGTCGAACCATGCCGCCAGCGTGCGTGTTCGCAGCGCGTCGGTCAAGCCGCTGGCCTGGTCGACCGCATGGTCGGCGGCAAAACGCAGGCGCAGCGACGCGTGGGCATCGGCGGCCCAACCTTGCGCGATTTCAGCAGCAGAGCCGTCGCCCTTGGCGAGCCTGCCAAGGTCGCCGACTACTTCGCGGCGCAACAGCAGGCCGCCATCGCGCAACCATGCATTGGCCAACCCCGGATGCCCGCGCGCGGCTTCAAGCGCCTCGCCGGCCACCTGCTCGCCATGTCCCTGCGCGCGAAGCCAAGCCAGGGATTCTGCGAGTGGCGGCAATTTGAATTCCAGCTTCTGGCAGCGGCTGCGGATGGTGGCCGGCAAGCGTGCAGGGTGTTCTGTAATTAGCCACAGGTAGCGGCTTGGATTCGGTTCTTCCAACGTCTTAAGCAAAGCATTGGCCGAGGACTCGTTCATTTCATCGGCGGGCTCGACGATGACGACTTGAGAACCGCCCGAGTGCGATGTTTTCGAAAGTCGCTCGGACAACACGCGTATCTGCTCCACCACGATCTGTGTCAATTGACGCGCGGGAGAAGGCGTCATTTTCCACGCGTACCCCACGAAAACGGCGTCCGGGTGCGCCGGATGGCCGAAAGGTTGCGCCAGCGACTTGTCGGGGCGAAGTTCTAACGGCTCTTTCTGCGAACGTGAAAGGTATAGCTTGCAGCTTCGGCAGCTATTACACGGCTCTCCTTGCTCATCTCGTGAGTCGCACAACAATCGTTGGGCCAATCGTTCCGCGACCGCACGTTTGCCCAGTTGTGCGGGGCCGCAAATCAGTAATGCATGGCCCATGCGACCGGTGTCGAGTGCTGCGCTGGCGTGCGCGTACGCTCGTTGTTGCCATGGTGAAAATACGTTTCGCATCATTCCGAGTCGCCGCGCCACGCGCGTAGTTGTGCCATGGCGTCGGTGGCAACAATCCCCGCCGGGCGACCCGCATCCACCACGCGGAAGCGTTGTGGATCCGCCGCGGCGCGCGCCAGGAACGTCGTGCGCACTCTCTCGAAAAATTCGTCGCGCTCGCGTTCGATCCGATCCGGAGACGAGTCGCGACCCGTTGTGCGTTGGCGGCCCTCGTTGACGCCAACGTCCAGCAGCAAGGTGAGTCCCGGCTGCACGCCGACCACTGATCGCTCCAGTTCGCCGATCAGTTGCGCACTCAGTCCGCGCCCGCCGCCCTGATAGGCAAAACTGGAATCCGTGAAGCGGTCGCTGATCACCCACGCGCCTGCCTGAAGTGCGGGCAGGATGGTTTCGCGGACGTGCTGCACGCGAGCCGCGAACATCAGCAGCAATTCGGTTTCCGGTGCGAGCGTTTCCTGAGCAGCATCATCGACGGCGAGCAGCAAATCCCGGATGCGTTCAGCCAACGGAGTTCCGCCGGGTTCGCGCGTAGTCACCACATCGCAGCCATCGGCCTGCAACGCTTCTCTCAGCGCGCCAAGTACCGTGGTCTTTCCGGCGCCCTCACCGCCTTCCAGTGAAATAAACCGCGGGTGGCGAATCAATGTCGTCATTGCGTTGATTGCTGGCGTGCGCGATAGCGTTGCAGGTATTGCTGCACGGCCGTTTCGTGCTCCGCCAACGTGTGGGTGAAAACGTGACGCCCGCTGCCGTCACCGATGGCAACGAAGTACAACGCGTCCCCTGGCAGCGGATGCGTTGCGGCAAGCAATGCCGCACGACCTGGCATGGCGATTGGCGTCGGCGGCAATCCCGACCGCGTATACGTGTTGTATGGCGTGTCGGTCAATAGATCGGTCTTGTGGATGTTGCCGGCATACGCCGTGCCCATCCCGTAGATCACGGTGGGATCGGTCTGCAGCTTCATACCGAGCTGCAACCGGCGCACGAACACGCCGGCGATGGCCGGGCGCTCCTCGGCGATGCCGGTTTCCTTTTCGACGATCGAAGCCAACGTCAATGCCTGCTCCTTGGACGACAGCGGCAGGCCTGCGGCACGCGAGGCCCATGCCGCATCGAGCGCGTGCGTCATGCCATCCAATGCACGATGCAGCACGGAAATTTCGCCATCACCGCGCGTATAGAGATACGTTTCTGGAAGAAAGCGCCCTTCGGGATTCAGTCCAGCGTGGCCCAATGCCTTCAGCAAGGCGGCGTCATCCAGCGCTGCTGCGTCATGTCTGAGCGGATAGGCTTTCGCCAGTGCCGCACGCAGCTCGCGCAGGTTCCAGCCTTCGACAATGGTGAAGCGATGGCTGATGACCTTGCCGTCACGCATCCGCATCAGCAGCATCCGTGGCGTGGTCCCGGGATCAAGCGCGTATTCACCAACCTGCAGTTTTCCCGCCGCGTCCAGCTGTCGCCCCAGTGCGTGCCACTCAAGCAGTTGCCCGGCTGGCACGCCCGCGGTGCGCAACTTCTGCATCACCGACGCGAAGGAGTCACCGTGTGCGACCAGCACCGTTTCGCCATGATGCAATCCGGCAATCGGCGTGTCAGCGAATCCCGCGTAACGCGAGATCGTCCAATAGCCGAGTGCGCCCGCCAGCAGTGCGGTGATGACAAACAACAGCCCGAAGCTGCGCTTGCGTTTACGGGCTGGGCTCACATGTGCTCCATGTTGAAGTGGTCATGCCGATGCCATTCCGGGATGGGCGCGCGCCAATGCCTGCCTCGCACGCGCCACCTCGGGGTGTGGCGCCCATTCGCGTCCGCCGATGCGCGCCACAGGCAGGATACCCCGCACTGCGTTGCACAGGAAAACAGCATCGGAAGCCTCCATGTCTTCCATCGACAACTGCTGCTCGCGGGCATCCAGTAATGGCAGGAGATGCTGGCGGCACACTCCAGCAATCCCGCAGCGATCCAGGTGTGGCGTGAGCCAATGCCGACCCCGCAGCATGAACAGGTTGGCGGCAGTGGCGCTGATGACGTTGCCATCCATGTCGAGCATCAGGCCTTCGTCAGCGCCGGCTACATCGCATTCGGCCCTTGCAAGGACCTGTTCAAGTCGATTGCAATGTTTGATCCCAGCAAGTGCTGGCTGAACTGCCAGCCGCGTCCCGCAGGTGTGCAGCGCCAGGCCTTGTCTTGAACATTCGGGTGGCAGCGGAGACCGGGACAACATCCATAGCGGATCGGCAACCCTCGATGCCGAGTAGCCACGTCCGCCACCGCCGCGAGTGAGCAGCAGCTTGAGTACGCCATCGCCAACATCCTCGAACAACCTCGCGGCTTCCGCCCGAGCCTGTTCAAGTGCAGGCAATACAAGATGCAGGCGCTCCGCGCCGCGGGACAATCGCTGCCAATGCGCATCCCACCACGCAACAGTGCCGCAATGGACGCGCATGGTTTCGAAGACGCCGTCTCCGAAGGCGAGGCCGCGCATATCTATCGGCCATGCAGGTATCGGCGCTGCGCCATCGAAAATACGTGCCGTGGATATGGATGCCATCAACAATCAACCCCGAGGGCGCGCAACATTCCGCGCGCCTTGGCACGGGTTTCCTCCAGCTCCCGCTGCGGATCGGAGTCGGCGACGATGCCCGCACCGGTGCGGAACCGAACGACGTCACCTTCAATCTCTGCACTGCGGATCAGGATGTTCAGGTCAAGATCGCCATCGCGATTGAGCCAGCCAAATGCACCGGTGTACGCGCCGCGACCACACTGCTCGAGCTCCGCGATGATCTGCATGCAACGCACTTTCGGGCAGCCAGTGATCGTGCCGCCCGGGAACACCGCGCGAATGATGTCGCCTGGTGTTGCATCAGGACGCAGCCGACCGCGCACATTGCTGACGATGTGATGGACATGCGCGTAGCTTTCAACCGTCATCAACTCGTCGACCTCCACGCTGCCCGTCGTGCAGACGCGACCCAGGTCGTTGCGCTCCAGGTCGATGAGCATGACGTGCTCGGCGCGCTCCTTCGGATGGCTGATCAACTCGCGGACACGTGCGGCATCAGCCTCACTGCCATCCGCATCCAGGCGCGGCCGGGTGCCCGCGATTGGGCGGGTTTCCACGATATCCCCGCGCACGCACACCAAGCGTTCAGGCGATGCGCTCGCCACGGCCCAGCCATTCCAAGCGAACAATCCTGCAAACGGCGCAGGATTGTGCATGCGTAAACGCAGGAACAAAGCCGCCGGATCCGGCACATGGTCAAACCGGGCATGCCATCCGCGTGACAGGTTGACCTGGAAGCTGTCGCCAGCGGCGAGGTAATCCAGGATGCGTTCGACCCCACTGATGAAACGATCCGGCTCGTCTTCGATGAGTGCAACTGGTGGTTGCCATTCACGCACCCCGGCATCGAGATGGCAGGCTTGAACATCAGCAAGCATGTCGTCGAGCATGTCGGTCGCCGACGCTTCGGCGAGGATCACGCATTCGCCGGTCGCATGATCGCGCAGCACGGCAGCCGGACAACGCAATGCAATGGCCACCGGCAATGCATCGCGGCTCGACGGAAGCGTCAATATCGGCTCGATCTGCGCCGCCAGTTCGTATCCCAGGAACAACGCCCAGCCGCCGCGGAATGGCCAGCGTGTTTCGACAGGCGAGCAACGTTCTACTTCCCAGACGCGGTCCAGCGCAGACAGAAAATCGCCAGCGACGTGGTCGTCGTTGGCATCGCGTGTCACGCCGTCGCGACCCAGTTCAAGTGAGTCGCCGTTGCCGACGAGCAACATATCCCAACGGCCCTGCGCCGTCCCGGTCGACGATGACTCCAGCAACAGCGGGTAGCGCTGCGGTGCCAGGCGTTGCAGCGCGAGGAGGTCGATGTCGGCCGGAAGTGATCGGGTGACGAGCATAGGCCCGCGCTTCGTCAAACGCGGCGAAACACCAGCGTACCGTTGGTTCCGCCGAAGCCGAACGAATTCGACATCGCGATATCGATACTTTGCTCGCGTGCGGTATGCGGCACGTAATCCAGGTCGCAGCCTTCGGACGGATGGTCGAGGTTGATCGTCGGTGGAATGATGCCGGTGTGCAGCGCCATCGCGGAAAAGACCGCCTCCACACCGCCGGCCGCGCCAAGCAGGTGGCCGGTCATCGACTTGGTGGAGCTGATCATGGTCTTGTAGGCGTGGTCGCCCAGCGCGGCCTTGATCGCCATCGTTTCGGCCAGGTCACCCGCCGGGGTCGAAGTGCCGTGCGCGTTGATGTAGTCGATCGACGTGGCGTCGATCGCGGCATCGCGGAGTGCATTGCGCATGCAACGCGCGGCTCCCTCGCCGCTTTCGCTGGGTGCGGTCATGTGGAAGGCATCGCCGCTCATGCCGAAGCCGGCTAGCTCGCAATAGATGCGCGCACCGCGGGCCTTGGCGCGCTCGTATTCCTCAAGGACCAGGATGCCGGCGCCATCGCCCATCACGAATCCGTCGCGATCGCGATCCCATGGCCGCGATGCTTTTTGCGGCTCGTCGTTGCGTGTCGAAAGCGCCTTCATCGCACTGAATCCGCCTACCGACGTGGGGGTGGTGGCGAACTCGGCGCCCCCGGCAATCATCGCGTCGGCATCACCGTACTGGATCATGCGCATCGCCAGGCCGATGTTGTGCGTGGCGGTGGTGCAGGCAGTGACGGCGGCAATATTGGGGCCTTTTGCGCCCGTCATGATCGACACCTGCCCGGCAATCATGTTGATGATGGTGCTGGGCACGTAGAAGGGGGAAATCTTGCGCGCGCCGCCTTCGTTGAACCTCAGCGTCGTGTCCTCGATGCCCTTCAGCCCACCGATCCCAGCGCCGATCGCGACGCCAATCCGCTCGGCATCTGCCTCTGTGATTTCCAGGCTCGCGTCGCGCATCGCCATCAACGAAGCCGCAACACCGTAGTGGACGAAGGGATCCATCTTCTTGATGTCCTTCGGTGCGATCCACACCGCGGGATCGAATCCCTTCACTTCTCCGCCGATGCGCGTCGTGAATGACGACGCGTCGAAATGCGTGATCGGGCCGATGCCAGAGCGACCATGGATGATGCTGTCCCAACTGGACACCAGGTCAATGCCAACCGGGGACAGGATGCCCAGACCGGTAACGACGACGCGACGCTTGGACATTTTGAACTCCGACTTTTCAACCACTCGCTACATTCAATGACGGCGCGAGCGTTTCACGTTGCTGCTTCACAAATGCGCAGGGCCGCACATGCGGCCCCAGCGTGTCACCACGTTGACAGGCTCAAGCCTTGACGTGGGCCTTGACGTAATCAATGGCTTGCTGCACGGAGGTGATCTTTTCTGCATCTTCATCAGGAATTTCACACTCGAATTCTTCCTCGAGCGCCATGACCAGCTCAACCGTATCCAGCGAATCGGCGCCCAGGTCGTCGACGAACGAAGCACTGTTGGTGACCTCGTCTTCCTTGACGCCAAGCTGTTCGACCACGATCTTCTTGACGCGCTCTTCGATGCTGCTCATGGGTATTGCTCCTCCGGGGAGTCTGTTCAGACGGGTAGTGTAAGGGAAAGCCGCGGCGCTCGCGCACGGGCCATGTGGACGCGCACAGGCCATGCAGGACTACATCAGGCCATGTACATGCCGCCATTGACGTGCAGGGTCTCGCCAGTGATATATGCCGCCGATGGGCCAGCCAGGAAACCGACTGCGCGGGCGATATCCGCAGCCTCCCCGAGCCGCCCGAGTGCGATCTGGCCAAGCAGGCTTTCGCGAGCCGACTCTGGCAGGGCGCGGGTCATGTCGGTGTCGATGAACCCCGGGGCGACCACATTGACGGTGATGCCGCGTGATCCGATCTCGCGCGCCAACGATTTGGAGAAGGCGATGATCCCGGCCTTCGCGGCGGCGTAGTTGGCCTGTCCGGCATTGCCGGTAACGCCGATCACCGAAGCGATGCTGATGATGCGACCCTTGCGCGCCTTCATCATGCCTCGCAATACCGCTTTGCTGGTGCGATAGACGCTGGTGAGGTTGGTATCGAGGATCGCCTGCCAGTCGTCGTCCTTCATCCGCAACAGGAGGTTGTCGCGCGTGATGCCGGCATTGTTGACGAGGATTGAAACTGGCCCGAACTCCGACGCGATCGACTCGATCAGTGCGTCGACCGATGCGCCATCGGTGACATCGAGCACGCGGCCATGGCCTCCGGCCGCAGCAAGACGTTCACCAATCGCGCTCGCGCCAGGCTCTGATGTCGCGGTGCCAATGACAGTCGCGCCCTGCGCAGCTAACTCGTCGGCGATGGCTGCACCAATGCCCCGACTGGCGCCGGTGACGAGGACAACTTCTCCATGCAGCGATTGGGTCATCACGAAATTTCCTGCAGGAACGATGGGGATTCGATCACGCGTAATTGAAGGTTAATTGCCGTTCCACGCCAGCAATGCCGTATTAAATTCTTCCGGCGTGCCTAGCGGGCGGGCATCGAGGGACTTGTCGATGCGTTTGACGAGCCCGCACAGCACTTTTGCGGGCCCGCACTCGGCGATCTGCAGTGCGCCGCGAACCGCCAGTGCCTGGATGCAGCCGGTCCATTGGACCGGCAGGTATAGCTGGCGTACCAGCGCATCGCGAATCGCCTGCACGCTTTCATGCACTTGTGCGTCGACGTTCTGCACGACCGGAATACTGGGCTCATGCCATTCCAGTCCCGCCATCACTTTTGCGAGGCGATCGGCGGCGTCGCGCATCAGCGGCGTATGCGAGGGGACGCTCACAGAAAGCTTGACCGCCTTGCGCACGCCGCGTTCTGCCAGCAATGCCAATGCACGATCGACGGCGTCGGCGTGACCGCCGATCACGATCTGCCCGGGTGAGTTGTAGTTGGCAGGCACGACCACCTCTCGCCCTGACGCATCCTTGCATGCCTGCTGCACGAGGGCATCGTCGGCACCGATCACGGCCGCCATCGCGCCGGTGCCGGCAGGCGCGGCATCCTGCATTAGTTGGCCGCGCCGTCGCACCAGCTTGGCGGCGTCACCGAGCGACAAGGCGTCCGCGGCCACCAGCGCCGTGTATTCGCCCAGGCTGTGGCCGGCCAGCACGCATGGCGCAATCCCACCCTGGCGCTTCCAGACCCGCCAGACCGCGATCCCGGCAGCGAGCAGCGCTGGTTGTGTGTATTCGGTGCGGTTGAGTTCGTCGTTCGGATTGGCTTGGCACAGCGACCACAGGTCCACCCCGGCGCCCTGCGACGCCTCGGCGAATGTTTCCTGCACGAGCGGATGGCGGGCAGCAAGTTCAGCGAGCATGCCAGGGGCTTGCGAACCCTGTCCCGGGAAGACGAACGCAAGCAAGGACCTAGCCGTCATCGATAATCTCCTTGATCAGGCGTGCACCGACGCAAGGCGCGAATGATACGGGCGGGCGAACCCGCGAAAAGGCAGCATCCGTCCTGATGCGTAGTTGATGCCTCAGTAACGCACCAGCGCCGAGCCCCATGTGAAACCGCCGCCAAAGGCTTCCAACAGCAAGAGTTGGCCGCGCTGGACCTTGCCCGAACGCACCGCGACATCCAGCGCCAGCGGCACCGAGCCCGATGATGTATTCCCATGCTTGTCGACCGTGACGATGACGCGCTCCATCGGCATGTCCAGGCGTTTGGCCGTTGCCTCGATGATCCGCAGGTTTGCCTGGTGCGGGATCAGCCAGTCGATGTCATGGCGATCCAGGCCATTGGCGTCCAGCGTTTCCTCGACCACGGCGTCCAGCGCCTTGACTGCATACTTGAAGACGTCGTTGCCCTTCATCAGCACCTTGACACCGGCGTTGTGTTCGTCGGGCTTGAAACCGGCCGACACGCCGACTGGATTCCATAGCAACTCTTTCTTGCTGCCATCTGCATGCAGATGGGTGCTGAGGATTCCAGTCTCGTCGTCGGCCTTGAGCACCACCGCACCTGCGCCATCGCCGAACAGGACGCAGGTGCCGCGATCGGACCAATCGAGCATGCGTGTCAGGGTTTCGGCGCCCACCACGAGGGCCGTCTTGACGGTTCCCGACTGGATGAACTTGTCCGCCACCGTCAGCGCGTAAATGAAACCCGAACAGGCAGCATTGACATCGAACGCCGGGCAGCCGAGGGCACCGAGGCGATGCTGAAGCAGGCAGGCGGTCGAGGGAAAGATGATGTCAGGCGTGGTCGTGCCGAGCACGATCAGGTCGAGTTCGGATGCCTCGATTCCCGCGGCTTCGAGCGCGCGGGTGGCGGCGTGGAAGGCAAGGTCGCTGGTGGTTTCGCCCTCGGCAGCCACGTGGCGCTCGCGGATGCCTGTGCGCGACACTATCCACTCGTCGCTGGTGTCGACAAACTGCTGCAGGTCCACATTGGTCAGGACTTTGTCCGGCAGGTAGCTGCCGGTGCCCGCAATGCGGGAATAGATCCGGTCCGTTGTGCCTTGAACAATCGATGCCCGGCCAGCGGCCTGCTCACTCATGCGCGATCCCATGGTTGTGCTGTAGGGCCTGTCGAT
>JBBSUF010000050.1:0-15358 GCA_038235185.1 Lysobacterales bacterium | reverse complement strand
GGCCGGTGCCGAACACAACTTCCATCTACGCGTCTACAACGCAGTGCTCAGCCGTGCACGGCCCACTTATCCGGAATTCGTGCTGGCGGCGGCCTGCTGCTGGCGCAAGCTCAACCAGCGCATGCACACCAAGCTGTTGCTGGTCGACGGCGCGGTGGGCATCAGCGGCGGCCGCAATTACGCCGATGACTATTACGACTGGGGCGACGGTTACAACTTCCGTGATCGGGACATCCTTGTGGCAGGCCCCGTGGCACGCGACATGGCGGACAACTTCGAGCTCTTCTGGAGCAATGTCCGCAGCCGGCCTGCCGAACAATTGGCGGATGTCGGACACCTGCTGCTCGACAAGGGTGTGCCGCCGGTGGTCCATCACCCATACGAGCAGGCTCAACGCGTGGCCGACATGTCTCGCGATGCCGACAATGCCGCGCTGATCCAGTCCAGATTGACCGACCATGCGATGGCGGTTGGCGTCGTGGATTACCTTGCCGACTTGCCGCAGAAACACAACGACAACCATCAAGGCCCGGCGCACGCGACTGAGGGCCTGCGCGAGTTGATCGACGGGGCGCAACGCGAAGTGCTGCTGCAGACGCCATACCTGGTGTTGTCGAAGTCTGCGCAGACGTTGTTCCGCAACCTGCACAAGCGCAATCCTGCGCCCAACGTGATTGTCTCGACCAGCAGCCTGGCCGGCACCGATTCGTTCATGACGTATGCCTTGTCGTACAAATACAAGCGCCGTTACCTGCGCGATTTCGGTTTCCAGATCCACGAGTACAAACCGTTCCCCACCGACGCCCCGACCGACCTGGAAATGCATCCGGCCATGGCGCAACCAATCGACACCGGCTCGGAATCAGCATCTCCACTGCAAGCGCAGGTGCAACAGCCCAACACACACCGGCGCCGGGCCCACAATGATTCGGTCATCGGCGGTCGACGTCCACTGGACACTGAAGACACTGCACTGTTCGGACGCCGCCGCAACCAGGGGCCGGTGGGATTGCGCCGCGCAGGTCAGCGCTTGGGCCTGCACGCCAAGTCGCTGGTCATCGATGAGCGAATCGGCGTCATCGGCACGCACAACTTCGACCCTCGGGGGGATCGTTACAACACCGAAAGCGCGGTCGAGATCCCCGACCCCGCGTTCGCGAAGCTGCTGGCTGCCAGCATCCGTCGAGACATCGAGCCGGCCAACAGCTGGACGATCGCGCCGCGCGAAAAATTGCCATTGTTTTCAGGGCTTGAATACACCCTGGCGAAATTGTCCGAGCGCCTGCCGATCTTTGACCTCTGGCCGGTGCGTTACGCCACCAGTTACGCATTTGTCCCCGGGCCACAATGTCCAGTACCGCTATCCCCGAACGATCCGCGTTTCCGCGACTGCTATCGCGGTGTTGGTGATTTCCCCGAGGTCAACCTGTCGTTGAAAGCCATCATGACGCGGATTTTCACCGCCTTTGGCGCGGGACTTGCGCCAGTGATGTAGTGTTCCGCTGCGTCTGGACGCCACGCCGAAGTTGCTCGATCAGATGCTTGGTACTGGCGACCAACGTGCTTGGGAAATCATGCGCTGCGGCATGATCAAGACGCTGATGAACACCGTGGTTAGGTTTGGTAATCTTTTCAGGGTGATTGTCCGCTGCCCGCGAACAGTGATTGCAGGTCCTCGCCACTGACGGCGCGCCACGCCCCGGGTGCTACGTCATCCAGTGCAAGTCCGCCGACGTGGCTACGATGCAGCGCGGTGACATGGTTGCCGACGGCGGCGAACATCCTTCGCACCTGGTGGTAGCGGCCTTCAACCAGCACCAGTCGTGCATGACGCGGATCGATGATCTCCATTCGCGCTGGCGCAAGCGGTGTTTTCTCGGACTCCAGCAGCAAGGTGCCGCTCCCGAACAACCCTGCTTCATCCCCGCGCAGTTCCTGCGCCAGCGACACCTCGTATATTTTCTCCAGCTTTGATTTGGGCGACACGATCCTGTGCAGCAGCGCGCCATCGTCGGTCAACAGCAACAGGCCGCTGGTGTCGCGGTCGAGCCGACCCACGGTCGACAGCTGAGGTGAGCGCAGGCGGTAACGCGCGGGCAACAGGTCGTACACGATGCGGCCGGGGTCCTTCATCGAACACGTGATCCCGACTGGCTTGTGCAATACCAACGTCAGCGGATGCGGTGGATCGAGCGGCTCGCCATCGATGCGAATATCGGCATGTGCGATCTGGTCGTCGGCGTACGACACGTCACCGGCGGCGTCGGTGATCCGGCCTTGGCGAAACAGCTGCGCAATGTCCTTGCGGCTGCCGTAGCCGAGATTGGCGATCAATTTGACCAGCTTCATCGCACCGCCTCGAGTACCTTGAAACCCGCCTGCAGCGCAAGCACGTGGACGCGATCAAAGCGATCATGCAGCAGGGTTTCGTACGGTAAATGCCGGTTGGCAACCAGCAATAAGCGGCCGCCCGTCGATAGCGCCCCGGCGGCGGCGGCGATGAAGGCAAGGCCAAGATCAGGACGATCCGCGCGACCTTGCGCATGGAACGGCGGATTGCTGACGATGAAGTCGTAACGGTCCAGCAACCCCGCGGCGACGTCATGCCAATGGAAGCCGAGCGCGACGCGCTGTGCCGGCGCCTGCAGGTTCATCCGCGCCAATGCCAGTGCACGTGCATCGGCTTCGTACACGTCCAGCGCCGTCACCGCTGGGCAACGCGCCAGGATTTCAGCGCTGAGATAGCCGTAGCCTGCACCGATATCCGCGCCACGACCGGCAAGGTCGGTCGGCAGGTGCGCTGCCAGCAGTGCAGAGGCACCGTCGATGCGATTCCACGCAAACACGCCGGGGCGACTGATGAAGCGAGCATCGGCGATCGCCCGCGGGGCATCGGCCGCGATCCAGCTTTCCGCAAGCGCCGCGTCAATGACGCCATGCAACGGCGAAGTCCAGAACACGCGACAGTGGTGCTTGCTGATGCTGTGCAGCGACCCGGCGAGACAGGCGAGGTCGGCTTGGCCGGATTTGGCACCTTCACTGTTGGGCATGCAGGCCAGCACGATGCCCCCGGGCGTGGTGCGCGCGATCGCTTCGACAAAAAGCGCACGCGCTTCCTCGCGCTGTCGCGGTGGAAGCAGCAATACCAGTGGATAGCGTTCATCGGGCGCAACATCGTTCACGCGCAATCCCGACCGCTGCAATGCCTCGGCGTCGGGCTTGAAGGGTTGCTCGCACACAAGCCCAGGCAACGTCTGCTCGTGCAATGGCCAGCCATCGCGGGCGCGCAGGAACAGCGCGCCCTCGTGCGCGGGCCATGCCAGGTCGCCATTGGACAACGGCAACAACAGCGCCTGGAGCGCAGGATCCAGGTCAGCGGCCATGAGGTTGCATGCGTTCTTCCATCGGCGAATTCTACGGTGGTGGTCGTGACTCACTGCACGACATCGGCAGCTTGATGCGATGCACACACGCATTCGTGGACGATGCCTGCAACGGCGACATATTCGCCAGTGCGGAGAACGCCATGCGGGCATTATTCATCGGCGGAACAGTCGACAACAGCGAACTTGACCTCGACGGCAGCCAGCCACCGGCGCATTACCCTCCCGATTCGGGTGCGGGCCGCTCGCGTTACCGCCTGCATCACCTGGGGCGGCATGCTGGCGACATCGCCTATGCGGTCTACGCCGCGCCCGATCTCGCGGATGAGGAAGTCAAGCGGGTTGCAAGGGAACGCGACTACGAACGTCGCTTCGACGCGACGATGGGGTTGGTGTAATCCCGCGTTATTCGATGACCGGCGCGTTTGGATCGGGCGGCCAAGCGTTGCTGGGTTGTGGCGGTGACGGATTTGGCAGGCGCGTGATGGTGGCGATTTCGTCCAGCCACAAGCTGCAATCCCCCACTCCGTCGTGGCGATCGAGTTTCACCAATGCGTTCATCCCTTCGCGACCGTGTGGGTCGAAAAACACCTGCATGACCGGCACCGCGCTGACGATGCCCGATTGCCGGGTGCCATCCAGTAGCGTGACCTCCACGCGTTGATCCTGTCGCAGCTGCAGCACGATAGACTCCAGCCGCGCGAGGTCGACCTGGTGTGTATATACGCGCGTTGCCACACGAGTCATCAGCCTCCTGCCTCTCTGTTCCTGCTTCGAATGTCCAAGAGACGCGGGCCGGAAATTACGACCCTGTTCTTCCTTCCTGCTGGCAGGCATTCGTGGGCTTACTTGCCCATTGCCGCCATGTCGGCGCGATGTTTGGTGACTTCGGCTTCAGTCAACATTCCATCTTCATCGTCATCGGCCGTCGAAACATGCCTAGGGTTTCAGTGCGTCCGTATAGGTAGGGTGATCTGTCCAGCAAGAGGTTGGTCGATGTTAAAAGCAGGTGATGCAACCATCCGGGCCAAAGTCTCGTAGGTGATGTTCGTAAGTAATTCCTGCCTGTGCAGATGCACGGCAGGACACCCCACCTTGCAGCGATCCAACCCTTTCGACATCGACCTGGAGATCCACATGAGCTTTCAAAACCTGACCCTCAAGCCACTCGCCTTTGCGCTGGTGTCCGCCGTTGCCCTGAGTGCCTGCATGGGCGGCATGCATCATTCCGACAGCCCCATGGCCTCTAGCGGCATGGCCGCCATGCATGAAAATCCGATGGTCGGCGGCGCGGCGATGTATGCCAGCAAGGACATCATCGACAACGCCGTCAACTCCAAGGACCACACCACCCTCGTCGCCGCCGTCAAGGCCGCGGGCCTGGTCAATACGCTGAAGGGCCCAGGTCCGTTCACCGTGTTCGCGCCGACCAACGCCGCCTTCGACATGTTGCCTGCCGGCACCGTCGACACGCTGCTCAAGCCTGCCAACAAGGCGACCCTGACCAAGGTGCTCACCTATCACGTTGTCCCCGGACGCCTGGACAGCGCTGCGCTGGCCGAGAAAATAGAGGACGGCGGCGGCACCGCAACGCTGACCACCGTGCAGGGCGAGCCGCTCAAGGTCTCCATGCAGGGCAGTTCCGTCGTCGTCACCGATACCAAAGGCAACGTGGCCACGGTCACCACTGCGGACGTCTATCAGAAGAACGGCGTGATCCATGTCGTTGACAAGGTCTTAATGCCGTAAGTGCAGGATAGCTCGACGCTTTGCGCATTCAGTTGCGCGCGGCGCACGACCCGTCGCCCTTCTGGCTGCGTCTTCGACTTTCCCATTGAACCAACAAGGATTCCGATGAAAACCTCACTGATTGCCGTGGCGCTGGTCGCCGCGATTGCCATGACTGCGTGTGACAAGAAAGACGACGAAGCCACGGCGGCTGCTGCGGACACCACTGCCGCCGCACCTGCCGATGCATCGGCAATGCCTGACGCAGCGGCCCCCGCCGCGATGCCTGACGCATCCGCCATGCCCGCCAATCCGATGGTGGGTGGCGCGGCGATGATGGCCGACAAGGACATCATCGACAACGCCGTCAACTCGAAGGACCACACCACGCTGGTGGCGGCCGTCAAGGCAGCCGGACTCGTCGACACGCTCAAGGGTCCGGGCCCGTTCACGGTCTTCGCGCCGACCAACGAAGCGTTCGATGCGCTGCCCAAGGGCACGGTCGACACCCTGTTGAAGCCGGCCAACAAGGCTGACCTCACCAAGATCCTGACCTACCACGTGGTGCCGGGCAAGCTGGATGCGGCTTCGTTGAAGGCGCAGATCGCAGCCGGTGGTGGCAAGGCCATGCTCAAGACCGTGCAGGGTGAAGACCTGACCGCGACCGAAATGAACGGCGGCATCGCGTTGACCGACAGCAAGGGCAACATGGCGATGGTGACCACGGCCGACGTGATGCAGAGCAATGGCGTGATCCACGTCATCGACAAGGTGCTGATGCCGTAAGCGTCCTCGTCGTCGCTTCGGTAGTACAGGGGACGGTTTCGGCCGTCCCTTTTTTATGCAGTCCCCGAATCAGTCAACCTGATTGGCTGCAGCCTCTCCCGCACGCGCCGCCTCCCCCGACAACACCGCCGCGGCGGTCTGTGCTTGTCCGATCAGATAGCCTTGCGCAAACTCCACGCCAATCGCCGCCAGGCGCTGCAGTTGCTGCTGGGTTTCCACGCCTTCGGTGATGACCTGGGCACCCAAACCATGCGCCATCGTTACGATCGCTTCCACCAGCGCCATCGCGCGCGGGTGGTCGAACATGTGCCGCACGAAGGCCTGGTCGACCTTGATGTATTCGAAGTCAAGTTCGTGCAGGTGGGTGAGGTTGGAATAGCCCGTGCCGAAGTCGTCCAGCGCAAACGGAACGCCGTGATCGCGGCAGTGGCGCATGACCGAGCGCACGGATGCGTACTCGAGCATGCGGCTTTCGGTGACTTCCAGTTTCAACGCGCCAGGCGGCAGCTGCGCGCGCTGCACACGCGCGACGATCTGCCGCGCCATGCCGGGTTCCACCAGCTGTTTTGCCGACAGGTTCACGGCAATGCTGGGCAGCGGGGGCGCATCGGGCTGTTGCAGTGCCGCTTCGCGCAATCCCACAAGCACCTCGAGTACGCGATCCAGCACGTATTCGCCGACTGGCACGATCAGCGAGGTTTCCTCGGCCAGCTTGATGAATTCCGCGGGTGACACTACGCCGCGCCCAGGCAATTGCCAGCGCACCAGTGCCTCGTAGCTGGTCACCCTACCGGCGGAAATCTCGTACAGGGGCTGGTAGCGAACCTCGAGCGTGCCGGTATCCAGCGCGTCGCGCAGCTGGGCTTCCAGCCGGATTTTTTCGATCCCGCCGCGCGCGCCCGGATCATCGCAAGGCGTGTCCTCGCAGGGCAGCATTGTATCGACCGGCAGGCTTGCGATGATGCTGCGGGTGCGACGCAGCAGGCTGTCCACCAAGGTACGGACGATCTCGTCGCAACTGGCAAGGCGATCAAGGAACTGATCGTGGTCGATCGCCAGCAGGATTGCATCGCCGCGTGCGATCGCGGTGGCGCTGCGCGGCGAGCCGTCGAGCATGCCGAGCTCCCCGATCAGCTCACCTGGCCCAAGCACGCCATGGCTGACTTCGCGCCGGCCCTGTACCGAGACGAGTTCGATCGCGCCGGCCTCGACCAGCCATGCGCAATCGGACGGATCGCCCTGCCGGTAAAGCACCTCGCCTGCGAACAATTCGCGCTGGGTGGCCATGTTTTCCCCTCGATCCCGCTGGCTTCGGATACCGGACATGGCGAAACGCCACTAAGCATCGGCGTGGATTCACGCGTTTTCCGGCACTTGGTCACGGATCGTACCGCGGGGACGCGACGGCGTGTGGTTGTGTGACACGCGCCACAACCGGTGTGCATCGCCGTGTCGACACTGGCCGCCTGCCCGGTTGACTTGCAACACCCGGGCGACACGCGACGGACCGTCAATTTCGCATCCCCCGAGGCGACGTCATGCATCCCCGAACCAAACAAACGGCGCTCGGCGCCGGTCTGCTCTTGCTTGCTTTGCTGGCCGCACAAGCCGCCATCCGGACGAGCAATGTCGCCCCGGTGAGCAACATCACCGCGCCTTCTGCCAATGCCGGATTCTCCAGCGGAAGCTCGATCACCATCAGCGCCAATGCCAGCGATGCCGATGGCAGCATCGCGCGCGTCGATTTCTACGATGGCAGCAACCTGATTGGCCGTGATACCAGCGCGCCTTACGCCGTGCTCTGGCAGGGCGCGGCGATCGGCAACCACGTGCTGACTGCAGTCGCGGTCGACAACCGCAAGGCCAAGGGCACCTCGAGCCCGGTCACGATCTCGATCACGGCCGCCGGCGACACCATCGCACCCGCCGTGCCGACCGGCCTGGCCGTGACTGCGCGCACAAGCAGCAGCATCGCGCTGCAATGGAATGCCGCCAGCGACAACATCGGCGGCAGTGGCACCGCCGGCTACGACGTGTTCCGCAACGGCGTACAGGTCGCCTCGGTCGCCATCACCAGCTTTACCGATATCGGCCTGGCCGCCGCCACCGGCTACGATTACACGGTGCGCAGCCGCGATGCCGCCGGCAACCTCTCCAGCCAAGGCCCTGCCGTGGTGGCGACCACGGCTGACGCCGGTACCTCCGTGGCCAAACGCGTCGCCGGTTATTTCACGCAATGGGGCATCTACGACACCCAGTATTTCGTGCGCACGCTGGAGGCCAGCGGCAGCGCCGCCCGCCTGACCCACCTCAACTATGCCTTCGGTAACGTGCGCAACAACCGGTGCGAAGTTGGTGTGTTGAAGGCCACCGATCCTGCCACTGGCGAGGGTGGCGATGCCTATGCCGACTATTCGCGCACCTTCACCGCCAGCGAAAGTGTCGATGGCGTGGCCGACGTCTGGGGCCAGCCGTTGCGCGGCAACTGGAACCAGCTCAAAAAACTCAAGGCCAGGCATCCGGGCCTGAAAGTGCTGCTGTCGCTGGGCGGCTGGACATGGTCGCGCGGCTTCGCCAGCGCCGCGCGCCCCGAGAACCGCCAGGCCTTCGTGGCCTCGTGCATCGACGCCTATATCCGCGGCAACCTGCCCGCCTTCGATGCGGCCGGTGGCGCGGGGGCGGCGGCAGGCATCTTCGATGGCTTCGACATCGACTGGGAATATCCGGCCGCCTGTGGCATGACCTGCGGCAACGCCGAGGACACGGACAACTACACCGCGCTGATGGTCGAGTTCCGTCGCCAGCTGGATGCGTTGCGTCCCGGACTGGAGTTGACCGCGACCATCGGCGCGGGCGTCGACAAGATCCGCGTCACCCGACCGGAGCTCTACTATCCGTACGTCAACGCCATCAACGTGATGAGCTACGACTTCCACGGCGACTGGGAACCGACCACCGACTTCCATTCCGCGCTATTCAATTCACCCAATGATCCGTCTACCGGCGACGCACGCTACTACAACACCAACGACGCGATCCAGGCCCTGCTCGCGCGCGGCGTTCCGGCTTCGAAGCTCAATCTTGGGATGGCGTCCTACGGTCGCGGCTGGAGCAATGTCGCCAGCACCAACCATGGCCTGTACCAGTCCGGCAGTGCAGCCGCCGGCAGCAAGGAGCCCGGGATCGAAAGCTATCGGGTGCTCAAGACGCTCGGCTGGCCGGTGTATGCCGATGCCAACGCCAAGGCGCGCTGGATCTACAACGGCAACACCTTCTGGAGCTTCGACGACCCGCTGGTGATCTCCGACAAGATGGCCTATGCGCAGCTCCAAGCATTGGGTGGCGCCTTCCTGTGGGATTTCAGTGGCGACGACGCGCAGGGCTCCCTGGTCGCGGCGATCAGCATTGGCTTGAAGTAAGTAACCCTCGCAGCGCGTAGGCATGACTGGGCGCGCTGCGAACAGCCGCATCCGCGCTCATGCGCACTCCGGCGACCCTGTGGTTTACTCGAGTCCCGGCATCGCGATGCCGGGCCCAGACAGGAGGCCAGCGCCATGAACCCAGAAGTTCGAACATCTGCGCGTGCAACGCGACGCCGCGCGCTGCGAGACCTCCTCGTGCTGTTTGCACCCTCCGTTCACCTCGCATCCTGACTGCTGATTACCGCAATGACCACTCTGACCGAAGACCAGGCCCGCGAGTACATGCTCAAACTGCTGACCGCCATGAGCAAGGCGGGCGGCTCGGACCTGTTCATCGCCAATGACTATCCGCCGAGCATGAAATCGCACGGCGCGATGACGCCGCTGACGCAGCAGAAACTCACCGGTGATATCACCGCGCAACTGGCACGCGCGACCATGAACGAGCGCCAGCGCGAGGAATTCGAGCGCGAGATGGAATGCAACTTCGCCATCGCCATTCCGTCGCTGTCGCGCTTTCGCGTCAACGTGTTCATGCAGCAGGGCTTCGTTGGCATGGTGCTGCGCACGATCGCGGCGGAGATCCCCAATTTCGAAAAGCTGCGCCTGCCGGAAATCCTCAAGGACGTGGTGATGAACAAGCGCGGCCTGGTGCTCGTCGTCGGCGGCACGGGGTCGGGCAAGTCAACCTCGCTGGCGGCGATGGTGGACCACCGCAACCGCACCTCCGCGGGCCACATCATCACCATCGAGGACCCGGTCGAGTACGCGCACATCTCGCAGCAGTCGCTGATCACCCATCGCGAGGTCGGCGTCGACACGCTGTCCTGGCATCACGCGCTGAAGAACACCTTGCGGCAGGCGCCGGACGTGATCCTGGTCGGCGAAATCCGCGATGCCGAAACCATGGAGCACGCGATTGCGTTTGCAGAGACTGGACACCTGTGCCTGTCCACGCTGCACGCCAACAGCGCCAGCCAGACGATGGAACGCATCATCAATTTCTTCCCGGAGGAGCGCCGCACGCAATTGTTGATGGATCTTTCAGCCAACCTGCGCGCGATCGTCTCGCAACGGCTGGTGCGCACCGAAGATGGCATGGGCCGCGTGGCGGCCATCGAGATCCTGATCAATACGCCGACCATCGCCGAGAAGATCTTCAAGGGCGAATTCGGCGAATTGAAGGGCGTCATGACCAAGTCGCGCGAGCTGGGCATGCGCACCTTCGACTGGGCACTGTTCGAGTTGTACAACGAGGGCATGATTTCCTACGACGAGGCGATCCGCAACGCCGACTCGGCGAACGAATTGCGCCTCAACATCAAGCTCAAGAGCGAGCGCGGCGAACCCAACGCGGCCGCCGGACTGTCGCTGTCGATGGACGATGCCCCGTCCCCGGAAGAAACCGAAGCCATCCGCAAGGAAGAGTTGCGCCGCCAACATGAAAAACGCGAGGAACTGGAACTGGCCAAGCTGCAGGCCGCCAAGCTGCAGGCAAACACGCCCGCGCCGGGGTGACCGCGGTTTGGATCGAGCCTGAATCATTCGCAATCCAGCGTCGCAGGTTGCATAGTGGGTCAGCGCGGGTCGCCAGCAGGCGACCCATCGTTCATCAGCGACCCGGGGAGGTCACATGACAGCCGCCAAGAGCAGCCGCGGCACCGCGTCGGCCAAGAGCAAACCTGGCAAGCCAGTAGCGTCGAAGACGCCCGCCAAGGCCGCCCCTTCGAAGAACAAGGCCCCCTCCAAGAGCACGCCCTCGAAGAGCCCTCCTTCGAAGAGCGCGCCTTCAAAGAGCACGCCATCAAGGAGCACGTCATCCAAGCCCCTGCCGTCGAAGAACCCGGCTCCCAAGGCCGGCTCCAAGTCAGTAGCGCCCAAGGCCGTACCGCCCAAGTCCGGCGCCACCAAGCCAGCCGCCAAGCCAGCCGCGACCAAGACTGCACCCAGCAAACCCGTGCCTGCGCGGTTGCCGGCCAAGCAAGCCCCACCCAAGGTTGCGCCCATCGCCCCTGCCTCGATCAAGTCTGCTCCGGTCAAGACCGCACCCGCGGCTGCCACTGCCAAGCCAGCCGCCAAGACGGCTGCCAAGCCAGCGAAAAGCCCTGGTCGCAAGGGCCGTGGCGATGGCGGGTCGGAAGCCAACCTGCACAAGCGCGTGGACAGCGAACGCATCGCCGCCCACATCGCCGCCTTCGAGAAATCCGGCGGCCGCGTTGAAAAGCTCGGCATCACCCGCGTGCTGCAGAAAGTGAGCGAGGCTCCAGCCACCGCGCCAGCGCAGGTGGCCAAGACCGGCGGGCGCAGGCGCTAACCGGTCAATTCGAAGCGCGGTCGGCTGGTCGGCTGATCGCCGATCCATGCCGATCGTCCAGCGTGAGCTGCAGCAGCGCGCGCCAGCCCAAGTCCATGGAAGACTCGTCCAGCTCCAGCGCTGGCGCGTCTGCCGCATGGCGTGCGACGCTCTACGGCGCTTCCACTAGCCGGCCCACCCATGCATGACGTGACCCGTTCGTCCTCCACCGCGCCGTTGCAGGGCGAAGCGGCACTGGTGCGTGCGGTCGGCGCGTTCGCACTCACCGCCGCCGTCATCAACGTGATCGTCGGTGGCGGCATCTTCCGCATGCCCGCTGCGCTGTCCGCGCAGATGGGCGCGGCGGCGCCACTCGCACTGGTCGCCGGCGCGCTGGCGATCATCCCGGTGGCGTTGTGCTTCGCGGCAGTTGGCAGCCGCGTGCAGGTGACCGGGGGGCCTTACAGCTATCTCAGCGCGACGTTCGGGCAGTTCGCCGGCTTCATTGCCGGCGCGTTGATGTGGATCAGCAATTTCACCTCCAGCGCCGGCGTCGCGGCGGCATTGTCGGTGCAGGTTGCCACCCTGGTGCCGGCGCTGGCCCCTGCATTACCGCGCGCCTTGCTGCTCACATCCCTCTATCTGGTGCTGTTCGCGTTGAACGCGTTCGGGGTGAAGCTCGGCGCCCGTGCGATCACGGTACTGGCGGCATTGAAATTGACGCCATTGTTTTTGCTGGCGGGCATCGGCATGTTTTTCGTCGACTGGCAACAAGTCAGCTTCCTGCCGTCAGCGGTGCCGTCGCTGGGGGCCTTGGGTGCTTCGATGGCACTGGTGATGTTCGCCTACTCGGGCATGGAAACCGCTCTGGTACCGTCGGGCGAAGTCACCGATCCTGCGCGCAGCGTGCCGCGTGCGACGCTGGTGGCGATCCTGCTGGTGGTCCTTCTGTACATGGGCCTGCAGATCGTCGGGCAAGGCGTGCTCGGCGCCGGGCTTGGCAAGAGTGGCGTGCCGGTGGCGGACACGGCCGCCGCATTGTGGTCGCCCGGCCGCGTGCTACTGCTGATCACCGCCTGCATCTCGATGACAGGCTTCCTGATGGGCAACCTGTTGGGGACCTCGCGGTTGATCTTCGCGCTGGGTCGCGACGGGTACCTGCCGAAAATCTTCGGCACCGTCAGCGCTCGTTATCGGGTGCCGCTACCTGCTCTGATCATGCATGCAGGGCTGGCGTGGGTACTGGCGCTGGTCGGCAATTTCGATGCGCTGGCGTTGATTTCCGGCGGTGCGATCTGTCTGGTCTACGGACTGGTCAGTGCCGCCGCGTGGCGTGCACAACGTCGCGACATGCGCGAACGCGGTACGCCATTCGTGTTGCCGGGCGGGGGCAGCATTCCGTTGCTGGCGCTCGTCGCGATGGTGGCGATCGTGGCGACCCTGACCGGCAAGGAATGGTCGGCGATCGGCATTGCCTTGGCCGTGCTGGTGGTGGTGTATGCGGGGCTGCAGCTACGCCGCCGACGCACATCGGCTTAGGAATTCGCCTCAGCCGCGATGTTCCAACGCCAGGTACTCCATCGATTGCATCTCGATCAAGCGTGACGCACTGCGCTCGAAGGCACCCGCGAGGCGTTCGCCGGCATACAACATCGCCGGCGGTGCCGCGGCGGTGCAGACGAGGTTGACGTGGCGGTCGTACAACTCGTCGATGAGCGTGACGAAGCGGCGCATGGCGTCATCGCTGCCCGCACCCATGATCGGGACGCCGCCCACCAGCACGGTATGGAATTCGCGGGCGATCTCGATGTAGTCGCCCGCGGCGCGGGGGCCTTCGCACAGGGCGGTGAAATCGAACCATGCGGATCCCTCCGCCAATGCACGCGCCGGAATTTCGCGGCCGTCGATGAGCAATGGCAGTGGATCCTGCGCGCAACCTGCGGTCAGCTCCTGCCAGCGCGTTGCCAGCCATGCATCGGATTGCGCATCCAGCGGCTGGCGGTACACAGGGGAACGCGTCAGTGCGCGCAGCCGGTAGTCATGGGGACTGTCGAGCTGCAGCACCGCACAGTGCTCCACGATCAACGCGATTGCAGGCAGGAAGCGTGCGCGCTGCAGGCCGCCCTTGTACAACTGCGACGGCGGCGTGTTGGAACTGGTCACCAGCACCATCCCTTCGGCAAACAGGCGTTCGAGCAAGCGACCGAGCAGCATGGCGTCGCCGATGTCGCTGACGAAGAATTCGTCGAGCACCAGCACCTGCCACTGCGCCGACCATTCGCGTGCAATCACCGACAGCGGATCGGGTTGGCCCGCATGCGTGCGCAGCCCGGCGTGGATCTCGCGCATGAAGCGGTGGAAGTGCGTGCGTCGTTTTGCCACCCGGGGCAACGAGGCATGGAACATGTCGATCAGGAATGTCTTGCCTCGCCCCACCCCGCCCCACAGGTACAGACCGCGCGGTGCTGCGTCGTCGCCAAACCACTTCGACAGCACGCCGCGTTGCGAGGTCTGCAGCAATGCCGCATGGATGCGATCCAGTTCACGCAGCGCGGGGTGCTGCGCTGGATCATCCAGCCATTGTTGGCGTGCGACGCCGGCGGCGTAGGCTTGCGATGGCGACGTCATGCCGCCGTTGTCGGCAGGTACGCATGCACGCCGTGCTTGATCGCGCCGCGAAGATCCAGCAGCTTGCGGTGGAAGAAATGACTGGTGTCGGGCATCCGCACCAGTTGCGGCGGTTGCGACATGGACTCGATCCAGGCGAAGACGGTGGCCGGATCCACCACTTCGTCTGCTTCGCCCTGGATCACCAGCCACGGACAGGTAGGCAGCGTGATCACGGAAAAATCCCAGCTACGCCTCACCGGCGGCGCGATCGACAACATCAACGCCGGATGCAAGGATTCGGCGGCGCGCAAGGCCACGTAGGCGCCGAAGCTGAAACCGGCCAGCCACAGCGCGCTTTCGGGTCGCTCGCTTCGCACCCAGCGTGCGACCGTGCGCAGGTCATCGGCTTCACCATCGCCATTGTCGAAGTTGCCGGCCGAAGCGCCGACGCCGCGGAAGTTGAAACGCACGCAATCGATGCCGAGTTCGCGCAATGCACGCGCGGCCATCGTTACGACCTTGTTGTGCATGGTGCCGCCTTCGGTCGGCAGCGGATGGCAGACGATGGCGACAACCGGCAGGGGCGGCTCACATTCGCTGAGGTCGACCGCGAGTTCCAGCACGCCGGCCGGGCCGTCGAGTTGCAGGGTCGAGGTTTGACTCGGGAAGACGGGCGTGGTCATCGCCGAATGATACCGAGCGCGCGCAGCTGTGATGAAAAAGCGCTAAACGCTCGCAGACTAAACGATTGCAAATGAAAGTTCGCAGCGCGCGGAGGCGCGCCGGATTTTATTCTCAGCGGGTTCTATTACGGCGCGATCTGACCCAGCATCCAGTCAACGGTCGCCTTGACTTGAGCATCGGTCAGCGCCGGGTTGCCGCCCTTGGCCGGCATCACGCCGCCATCGGGGCCGTGATACCCGCCGATCGCATGCGCATACAGCGTGTCCTTGCCCTGTGCGATGCGGGTGGCCCAGTGCGCCTTGTCCAGCGTCGGGGCGTTACCGGCACCCGAGGTGTGGCAACCGGTGCACAGGTTGCCGAAGATCACGCTGCCATCCACCGTGCCGCCATACGCGACCTGGGAGGCCGCCGCCGCGGCCGAAGCCTTGATGGCCTCGGACTGCGCCGCAGCG
>JBBSUF010000049.1:0-15367 GCA_038235185.1 Lysobacterales bacterium | reverse complement strand
GCCGTTGACGATGCAGCCCATCACCGCGAGCGTGAGGTGTTCGGCGCCGGGATGGCTGATCTTCCACTCCGGCATTTTCGCGCGCACATGCTCCTGCACGACTTTCGCCAGTTCCTGGAAGAATTCAGAGGTGGTGCGCCCGCAACCCGGGCATGCCGTGACCATCGGGGTGAACGCTCGCAGGCCCATCGTCTGCAGCAGCTCTTGCGCCACGACCACTTCCTGCGTGCGTGATGCGCCAGGTTCCGGCGTCAACGAAATGCGAATGGTGTCGCCGATGCCTTCCTGCAGCAGCACCGCCAATGCCGCGCTGGATGCGACGATGCCCTTGCTGCCGATGCCGGCCTCGGTCAGGCCCAGGTGAAGGGCGAAATCCGAGCGCGTGGCGAGATCACGATACACCGCGATCAGCTCCTGCACGCCGCTGACCTTGCACGACAGCACGATACGATCGGCAGGCAGGCCGAGCTCCACGGCACGCGCGGCGGAGTCCAGCGCCGAGCGGATCAACGCTTCGCGCAGCACGCGTCCGGCATCCCATGGCTCGGCACGCGTGGCGTTTTCATCCATCAGCCGCGTGGCGAGCGCCTGGTCCAGTGAGCCCCAGTTGGCACCGATCCGCACCGGCTTGCCGTAGCGGATTGCGAACTCGATAAGTTGCGCAAACTGCGTGTCGCGCTTCCTGCCAAAACCGACGTTGCCGGGGTTGATCCGGTACTTGGCCAATGCTTCCGCGCAAGCGGGTTCCTCGGCCAGCAATTGATGCCCGTTGTAATGGAAATCACCGATCACCGGCACATCGACGCCCATCATGAGCAAGCGATCGACAATGCGCGGCACTGCAGCGGCGGCTTCTGGCGTATTGACGGTGATGCGCACCATTTCCGAGCCGGCGCGCCAGAGTTCGGCAACCTGCTTTGTGGTGGCGGGGATATCGGCGGTGTCGGTGTTGGTCATCGATTGCACCGCCACCGGCGCATCGCCGCCAACCCGCACGTTGCCAATCCGCACCTGCCGCGTGACGCGTCGAGCCGCAGGGCCGAATAGTCCCGTGCAGGGAGGAATCTGTGCCGCGATGACTTCGTCGCCCATGTCCATAGTTTAGTCTGGGTCGATGAACTTCACCGCCGCCCGCGACCGCGACGTGCTGACCCCGAGCCAGCTCAATACCCTAGCGCGCGACCTGCTGGAAGGAGCCTTCCCGCTGATCTGGGTCGAGGGCGAACTCAGCGGGGTCTCACGACCAGCTTCGGGCCACCTGTATTTCAACCTGAAGGACGCGCGTGCGCACGTGCGCTGCGCGATGTTCAAGCCCAAGAGCACTTGGCTGAAGTTCGCCCCACGCGACGGACTGCGCGTGCTGGCACGCGGCCGGCTGACCTTGTACGAGGCGCGCGGTGACTACCAGCTGGTGCTCGACCACATGGAGGAAGCCGGTGAAGGCGCGCTGCGGCGGGCGTTCGAGGAACTGCGCGCAAGACTCACAGCCGAGGGAATTTTCAGCGTCGAACGCAAGCGTTCCCTGCCCGCGCATCCACGCCGGCTGGGTATCGTGACGTCGGCTACGGGTGCTGCTGTGCGGGACGTCATCAGCGTGCTGGCTCGACGGTTTCCGCTGCTGGACGTCGAAATCCTGCCGGTGCAGGTGCAGGGTGCCAGTGCCGCTGCACAGATCACCACGATGCTCAACCGCGCAGCGGCCAGTGGGCGCTACGACGTACTGCTGCTGACACGCGGCGGCGGCTCGCTGGAAGACTTGTGGGCGTTCAACGACGAACATCTCGCACGAGCGATCGCCGCGTCTTCGGTTCCGGTGGTATCAGCCATCGGGCATGAAACGGATTTCACGCTGGTGGACTTCGCCGCGGACCTGCGTGCGCCTACACCGTCGGCAGCTGCGGAGCTGCTGGTTCCGAGCCAGGAAGATCTCGCCCGTCGCCTACGCGCGCTCGACGCACGCCTGCAAAACCTGCAAGCCCAGCGTCTGCGCTCGCTGATCCAGCGCGCGGATCGCGCATCCCTGCGGCTGCACGGATTGCGTCCGCAAGCACGGCTGCAGTTGCTGCGCCAACGCCAGGCGGAAGGCTTGCGACGGCTCGCGGCAGCATGGCAGCGACGACTGGATCGGGAACGCTCGCGCTTGCGCCATTCTGATGCCGTATTACGCGCCGCGCATCCCACGCGTCGCTTGGCACGACTGCATGACCGTCTGGCATTGCTTGGCCCACGTCCACACATCGCCATCGCCCGCCGGTTGCGAGACGACGCGCTGCGACTGCGTGCATTGGCGCGGTCGCTGCACACCATCAGCCCCCTGGCCACGGTCGCGCGCGGTTACGCGATCCTGCAGCACGACGACGGTCGCGTCGTGCGAAGCGTGCTGGATGCCGCGCCTGGCGATGCGCTGGATGCCCGGCTTGGCGATGGCAGCCTGCGGGTCCGCGTCGAGAAAAATTAACGCTTGTTGATAGGAGATCCGCGATGCTCAAGGCTTCCTACCCCTACTACCTGGCCAACAAACCCGTCGCTGCGAATACTGGCCTGGACGTCGCCGACAAGTACAGCGGGAAAAACGCCACGCAGGTGGCCTTCGCAGATGCAGCGACGGTGCGCAATGCCATTGCAGCGGCGTGCGAAGCGCGTGAATCCATGGCGGCGTTCACCCCCGATGCCCGGCGCGACGTGCTCGAGCACTGCGTGCGACGCTTCAGTGATTGCCAGGAGGAACTCGCATTCGCGTTGTGCATAGAGGCCGGTAAACCGATCAAGGATGCGCGTGGCGAAGTGACGCGGCTGATCGATACCTTTCGCATCGCGGCAGCCGAAGCCACGCGCATTGACGGCCAGGTTCTTGAGTTGCAGGTCTCCAAACGCACGCGCGGCTATCGCGGCATGGTGAAGCGCGTGCCGATCGGGGTCTGCGCGTTCATCACGCCGTTTAATTTCCCGTTGAACCTGGTCGCCCACAAGGTCGCACCGGCAATCGCGGCCGGCTGCCCATTCATCCTGAAACCCGCCGCAAAAACCCCTGTCGGTGCGTTGATGATCGCCGAAGTGCTGGCCGAAGCCGATTTGCCTGTGGGCGCATTCTCGATCCTGCCATGCTCGAACGAAGATGCCGGCCTGCTGGTGGAAGACGACCGCATCGCACTGCTGAGCTTCACCGGCGGCCTGGTCGGCTGGGACTTGAAGGCGCGCGCTGGACGCAAGAAGGTCACCCTTGAACTCGGGGGCAACGCCGCCTGCATCGTCGATGTCGATCCCGGACGGCCACTGGACGCGATTGTCGAGCGCCTGGTTTCGGGCGCGTACTACCAGTCAGGGCAAAGCTGTATCAGCGTGCAGAGGATTTTCGTCCACTCCAGCCACTATCTTGAGTTGCGCGACAAGCTCAAGAACGCGGTGTCGGCACTGAAAACCGGCGATCCACGCAGCGAGGATGTCTTCATTGGGCCGATGATCGACGTCGCTGCCGCCGAGCGTGTCGAGCACTGGGTCGCTGCTGCCATCCGGGCCGGTGCCGTGCAGATTGCCGGAGGCCCGCGTGTCGGCAACATGTTGCCAGCTACCCTCCTGGAACACGTGCCGCACGACAGCGATCTGTACAAAAAAGAAGTATTCGGCCCGGTCGCCTGTGTGGAGGCTTTCGACGATTTCGAAGATGCGCTCGATCGTGTCAACCACGGTGAATTCGGCTTGCAGGCAGGCGTATTCACTGGAAGCCTCGCGCATGCCATGCGCGCATGGGATCGGCTGGAAGTCGGTGGGGTGATCATCGGTGACGTGCCGAGTTTCCGCGTGGACAACATGCCTTATGGCGGCGTCAAGCAATCAGGGCTTGGCCGGGAAGGCGTGCGTTACGCCATCGCCGACATGACCGAGGAACGATTACTGGTGATCCGCGACACTTGAAGCCTATGTGCAGGCTAGCGCACTGCTAGCGCACTGCTAGCGTGCCGATCTCTTGGCGCGCGTTACGAAACCTTGTCCAGTCCCGGCATGCCCAACAGATACCCCTGCCCGAACAGGCAACCAAGCTCCGTCAGGGTCTCGCGCTGCAGGACGGTTTCGACGCCCTCAGCGATCGTGTCGATTCCCAACGTGCCCGCAAGCGCAAGGATCGCGCGCACAAGCGCCAGGCTCTCCGCCCGGGTTTCCCCATCCAGGCCCGCGACAAAGCTGCGATCGATTTTCAACGCCTGGATCGGGAAGCGATGCAGGTAGGACAACGCCGAGAAACCCGTTCCGAAATCATCCAGCAGCGCCAGCACGCCCCGATCCTTCAATGCATTGAGCATGCGCAGAGCACGCGCTGCATCGTCAAGCAACGCGACCTCCGTGATCTCGATACGCAATCGATGGGGATCCGCACCGGCGCTATCGAGCATGTTCAACAGACGATCGGCAAAATCGTCGTACCGGAAATGCCGGGGCGATACGTTGATCGAAACGTAGCCCTCGTCGGTGTCACGGATTCGAGCCACGACCCGCTCGTACAACAGCCAGTCAACCTGTTCGATCAACCCGCTGTCTTCGCCGACACCAATGAATTCCGCAGGCGGCAATGCCCCATGTAATTCATGGTTCCAGCGCAACAGGGCTTCATGGCCAACGATAACCCCGTCACTCAACCGAACGATCGGCTGGTAATGCGGTACGAACGAATCGCTGAGGATCGCGCGGCGCAGATCCGCCTCCAGGTCGAGCAGCCTGATCGCGTTTGCCCGCATCGCCTCGTCGAATACCGCACTACGGTCGCGGCCTTCGACCTTGGCGCGATACATCGCGGCATCGGCGTCGCGAAGCAGTTCCTCGCCTAACCGATAACGCGGCTGCCATAACGCGATGCCGATGCTCGCCGACGGAAACAACTCGCGCCCCCCCAGCCAAAGGGGTTGGCCAATCGCCTGAAGTATCCGGGCGGCCAGCAGCTCACTCTCCTGCGCATCTGCCAGTGGATCGACGAGGATCGCGAACTCATCCCCGCCAAATCGCGCGACGACGCCACGGTCACCCAGCGCAGCGTTGATACGCCGGCCCACTTCGACCAGCATCTCATCCCCAGCGGCGTGGCCGATACTGTCGTTGATCAGCTTGAAACGGTCCAGGTCAAGGAACAACACCGCGAACATTGCGTCTTCACGGATCCGAGCACGGCGAATCGAATCATCCAACCGCTCAAGCAGCTGCGGACGATTAGGCAATCCTGTGAGGGCATCGTGGCGCGCCTGGTGGGTCAGGCGCTGCTCGGCGCGCAAGCGTTCACCGATCTGCGAACGCAACTCGCGATTGGCGCCGGCGAGTTCACGCGTGCGCGATTCAACCCGGAATTCCAGTTCCGAATGCGCTGCCTTGAGATGCTCCTGGGTGCGCTTGCGCCCGAGCCCACCTCCGATGTGGTGCGCGACGAACGTGAGCAACTCCTGGTCGCGCAGGGTGAAGGTAATGTCGCTGGTGTAACTCTGCACGGCAATCGCACCCACCACCGTGCTGTCGCGCACCAACGGCACGCCCAGCCAGGTATGCGCGAGGGCACCGTGGCTGCGCACGCTGCCGGACGCTTCAAGATCCGCGATGCGGGCGCGATCGGCCAGTAGTGCCTGGCCGTGGGTAATCACGTATTCGGTCAGGCCGCTGCCCACCAGGCGAGTAATGCGCGTGGTGTCCCGCTCATCCACCGAGTAGGGAAATTCTATATGCAGTCCATCTGGTGTCAGCAAAGCAATGTAGAAATTGCGTGCGTACAACAGTTCCCCCACCAAAGCGTGGACATCGGCGTAGAACCGCTCCAGGCTGCCAGCAGTGACCGACAATTCCGTGATCTTGTACAGCGTCCGCTGCAGGCGTTCGGCGCGCTTGCGTTCGACGATTTCCCCCTGCAGCACCTCGTTGGCCTGTTGCAGCTCCAACGTGCGCTCATCGACGCGCCGTTCCAGCTCCACTCGCCTGTGCTTGCGGTCCAGCGCCGTCTGGATGTGCTGGGCAACGTACTCCAGTAGTGCACGGTCATCATCGGAAAACAGGCCCGGGCGCTCGTAGCTCTGCACGACAATGACGCCGCTGACACGACCGTCGCGATGCATCGGCACACCGAGCCAGTCCGCGCTGTCCGGCCCCTGGGCGACGTCGCGAGGCACACCAAGCTGGTTTCGTAGTGTCGCCGAAGGGCCCAACAATGGCTTCCCATGGTGCAACAGGGCGGCGGTCAAACTGTTGGAGAGTGCCTCGATCGGGATTTCCTCATCCGGATGGGCGACGTAATGATCGTGGGCATCGGCGAAGTATAAAAACCGGATGGTTTTGCGCACTTCGTCATAAAAAGCAATGAAAAAATTCTCCGCATACATCAGCCCGCCGACGACATCATGGATGCGTCCAAGCATGTCCTGCATCTCGAGGTTCGAACCCGCAAGATCGGCGATTTCGTACAGTGCCTTCTGTACGCGCTGCGATTTTTCAAGCGTCTCGATGCGGACCTGGGCGGAGGCCGAACCCAGCGTTGCCGCCGCCATGCGACGCGCCAGCAACAGCCACGCGGTGCGCGATGCCACAGGCAAAGGCCCGGCCAGTTTCGCAGCGATGGCAATGCGTCCTCCCCCCTCATCCCAGGCATCATCGATTTCAGCGAAGCCGGTGGGCGACACACGACCTGCCAGGCGCTGATCGGCATGCGCATGCAGTTCCAACGATGCGCCAGGCGTGCTGGAGACACCCGATCCCGCCTGCGGATCGCGCCACCTCACCACCACCTCGGATCCGCAGGTCAACGTCTCCGCCAGCGCACCAGCCAAGTCCATGAGCAACTGCGCCGGGCTTTGCGTCCCGTCCACGGCCAACGCAGGCGCGCCCACCGGATTGGTGGCCACGCGATCCGCGCCGTGGCGGGCAATGATTGTTCCCCTGCTCATGCCGGGGAGAATAGCGCGGCGGCGGCGAACCCCGCAGGCTGGCTTCAGAACGCTCCCTGGGTTTCTTTGGCGATCGTCCTTGCGACCCGCACACGGATTACCCCAATGGGCGATACCTCCCGCACCCTCCGCTTCACCCCGCAGTCGCCAACCCGGACCCTGTATCCCATGAATGCGCCTCTGGCCGACAGCCTCCCGCCCAGCGATGAGGTGCTGATGCTGTCGTGGGCGAGTGGCAACAACCATTCATTCGACGGACGTGCCTTCGAGACGTTATATGGACGGCATCGGCTGCGGTTGTATCGCTTTCTTTTGCGTCAATTGCGCGAACCGGCCTTGGCGGACGACCTGTTCCAGGATGTGTGGCAACGCGTGATCGCGGCCCGTGGGAGCTGGACGCCCGACGCCGCCTTCGCCACCTGGCTGTTCCGGATCGCGCATAACCGCCTGGCCGATCATTGGCGTGCGCTGCAATATCGGCCGCCGGCGCCCGTCGATGGCGACGAGCGCCTAGCGTGCATACCTGATCCCGACACGCCCGAGCGCACACTGTCGCAATCCGAACAACGTCGTGCGTTGCAGCTGGCACTGGACGGTCTGCCCGGCGAACAACGCGAAGTGGTGCTGCTGCGCCTGGAGCAGGAATTGACGCTGGAACAGATCGGCGTGATCACCGGCGTCAGTCGCGAGACCGTCAAATCACGCCTGCGCTATGCCATGGACAAACTGCGATCTGGACTCAACCCGACCCAATGAACGCGACCGACCCGACATCGTTGACGCCCCAGGAACGCGAGCTTGCGCGGCAACTGGCGCAGATCGCGCCGCGCAGCGAACCGTCGCCAGCATTGGATGCCCGCATCCTGGCCGCGGCACGCGAAGCTGGCGTGCGGCCGTCATCGATTGCAACCGCGCCAACCGCGAGCTTCTCGAAGTCCAAATCGAGGTCCGGGCGTATTCGCCGCCGCTGGCCGGTCGTGCTGGGCGTGGCCGCATCGATGGTGTTGGCACTCGGCGTGGCGTGGCGCATGCAGCCCTTGCCTGAAGCACGACAAGTCCGCTCCAGCGATGCTGCCCCGGCCATGCGCGCGGCGACCACCTCGCCACAAGTTGTGATTGAACCGCCGGTGGAAAACCAGGCCGACAGCACACCACCGAAAGCGCAATCCCAGGCCGAGATCACGTCGCACGCCCGGGCTATCAGCAGCCAATCCGATGAATCGGCCGCGGCCTCACCGGCGGCGTCAGAGTCGTCCATCGTGCTGGATGCACCCTCGCCCCAGGACGCGCTGCCTGCCGCTGCGAAAGCCACCGCCCCTCCCGTGATGCGCCCGCCTGCACCGCAAGTGTCGGGAACGATGGCCGCACCTGCTCCAATGCCGCCGCCCCCTTCCGCGCCGAACACCGCCAGCCAAGTCGACATGGCCGTCGACAGCCGGCAGGATCCGGCACAACAAGCAGATTCCAAACCCACGAAATCCACGACCGGGGACCACGCGGCGCCACGCGACGATGAGCCGCTGAACGATGTGCCCCCCGCGACCGCCGATGCACCAGCCGTCCGCGATGCCTGGCTGCAGCGCACTCGCACCCTCCTGGGCGACGGCAATCTCATCGATGCGCGATTGAGCTTGGATGCCTTCATCCGCCGCTATCCGGCCTATCCGTTACCCGAAGACCTGAAAGCACTGGCGCGGGATTCCACAAAACCGCCATGAGCCGGCATTCAATGTTGCCGAGGTAATTCCAGCCGCCAAGTGCGGTTGTTGGCGTCTTGTACTCGACCCTTCATCATTGCCACATGGCCGAACCCTCAACTTCCAAAGCCCCGATCGGTTCCCTGCGCGCGCTGTGGCCGTTCGTGCAGGCGCATCGCGCGTTGTTCATCGCCTGGCTGCTGGCACTGGCTTGTTCTTCCAGTGCCACGCTGAGCTTGCCGGTCGCCTTCCGCCGGATGATCGACCAGGGCTTCAGCAACGGTGCGAATATCGATCGGGCATTCGTGTTTTTGTTCGCCGTCGCACTGGTGCTGGCACTGGCCACCGCCGCGCGCTTCTATTTCGTTTCGCTGCTGGGCGAACGCGTCGTCGCCGACATGCGTCTGCAACTGTATTCGCACGTGATCGGCCTGGATGCCGGGTTCCACGATCGCACACGCAGCGGCGAGTTGGTGTCGCGCCTGACCTCGGATTCTGATCTCCTGCGTAGCGTCGTCGGATCCAGTATGTCGGTCGCGTTGCGCAGCCTGATCACGGTGGTTGGCGCGATCGCGATGTTGTTCATCACCAGCCCCCATCTGGCCAGTTACACCCTGATCGGGATTCCGTTGGCAGTCCTGCCCATCGTGATCGGCGGCCGCCGCCTGCAGAAGGCCTCGCGCGCCAGCCAGGATCGCGTTGCCGACGCCAACACATTGGCCGCCGAAACCCTTGGCGCGGTGCGCACCGTGCAGGTGCATGCACGCGAACCTTACGAGCGGACACGGTTTGGCCAAGCGCTGGCGATCGCCGTCGAGACCGCGCGCAAGCGCATCCGTTCGCAGGCGATTGTCACGGCCGTGGCCATCGTGCTGATCTTTGGCGCAATCACGCTGGTGTTGTGGTCCGGCGCGCATGACGTCGTCGCGCACCGCATGAGCAGTGGCACGCTGGGTCAATTCGTGTTGTATGCCTTGCTTGGTGGTGGCTCAGTTGGAGCGCTGGCGGAGGTGTGGAACGAACTGCAACGCGCCGCGGGCGGCATGGGCCGCATTTCCGAACTGCTACGTGAAGCGCCCGGCATTGCCGCGCCTGCACATCCGGCACTGTTGCCGCAGCCCGTGCGTGGTGAGGTCTCTTTCGACGACGTGACTTTCCACTATCCCCAGCGCGACGACCTGCCGGCAATCGAACACTTCACCCTGCGCGTGCATCCGGGTGAAACCGTGGCGCTGGTCGGGCCCTCGGGCGCGGGGAAAAGCACTGTTTTTTCACTGCTGTTGCGCTTTTACGATCCGCAGTCGGGCGTCGTGTCTGTCGATGGCGTCGATGCGCGCGCGCTGGATCCAGCCGTCCTGCGCGACGCGATCGCGCTGGTTCCGCAATCACCGACCATCTTCGCCACCACCGCCACAGACAACATCCGATACGGTCGACTGGAAGCCACCGATGCCGAGTTGCGCGTCGCTGCCGAATCCGCCGAGGCGGACGAATTCCTGGATGCGTTGCCCGATGGGTTTGCCAGCGAACTGGGCGAACGCGGCGCACGGCTTTCCGGCGGCCAGCAACAACGCATCGTCATCGCGCGCGCGCTGCTGAAGAACGCGCCGATCCTGCTACTCGACGAAGCCACCTCCGCGTTGGATGCCCAGAGCGAGCGTGCTGTCCAACACGCGTTGGAAAACCTGATGGCCGGCCGCACCACGCTGGTGATCGCGCATCGGCTGGCAACCGTACTCAAGGCCGATCGCATCGTGGTCATGGATCGCGGACGGATTGTTGCCGAGGGGTCGCATGACGCTTTGATGGCTGAAGGCGGCCTCTATTCGGAACTCGCGAAACTGCAATTCCTCAACTAGTGAGCTCACACGAACTCGTGATTGACTCTCCTCCCGCGCGGCGGCGCGACGTGGTTGCCCGCATGCACATAGCGGTTCGGCGCGGCTGAAGGCAGGTGTATCTTGGCTTGGCGAAGCTGGAGCGGCTGAGCTGAACAGGTGTCGATCCTTGGCCGGGTTTCACGCATCCATGCGTTCCATCCATATCTACCTGAGGAATTCGCCATGGCCTCACCACTTCGTAGGCGCAATCCGGAACGCCGGCTCTACACCCTGGGGGCGCTAGCTGCGTTGCTGGTGGTTTTCATCGGGTTCGCGCGCACCTACTACCTGAAATTCGCCTTCGACACACCGCCACTGTCACTCATGCAGCAGCTCCATGGCCTCGTGATGTCGTCGTGGTTCTTGTTGTTCCTGGTCCAGGTGCGGTTGGTGGCAAGGGGACAAACGTATCTCCATCGGCGGCTCGGCATCCTGGGCGCGATCCTGGCCGCGGCGGTTCTGATCGCCGGAACGACTACTGCGATCTCCGCAGCCCGCCTCGGTCATACGCCCGGGCCGCCGCCCTTGGTGTTCCTGGTGGTGCCACTGGGAGACATGACTGTTTTTGCGATCCTGGTTGGGTGCGGACTCTGGTTCCGACGCAGGAGCGACATCCACAAGCGCTTGATGCTTCTGTCATGCGTGGGCATCCTGACGGCGGCGATCGCGCGCATCCGGATCGAACCCTTTCATGGCGCAGGAATCCCTGCATTCTTCATGACCACGATCGTCATCGTCGCTGCTTGCGTCGCCTACGACACCATCCACAACCGGCGGCTGCATCCGGCATTCGGATGGGGCGCGTCCCTGATCATCGTATCCTGGCCACTACGATTGTTGTTATCTGGCACATCCGCGTGGCTTGCCTTTGCAACCTGGCTGACGCATTAGCCGATGACAATCACACCAGTGCCGGCGAAGTACCCAAAGTACGGCCATTGCATGGATCGCCCCCTGATTTGGCAACGTCAAATCCTGTCCAGGAATGCCATGAGAATCCGTCCGACGCTTTCCGTGGCTGCCGCGACATTTTCCAGCACGTCGTCCAGCGTGATCACTTCAGCCACGTCTGGCCCGGCACCGGCTGCCCAGTTCGCGACGATGCCCAAGCAGGCATAGTCCAGTCCGAGCTCACGCGCCAAGGCTGCCTCGGGCATGCCGGTCATGCCGACAATGTCGCAGCCATCGCGTCGCAGGCGCGCGATCTCGGCACGCGTTTCCAGCCGCGGCCCCTGTGTCGCGCCGTAACATCCGCCATCGACGACTGCGATGCCGGCACCGCTCGCAGCGGCGATGATGTCGCCACGCAATGATGGCGTGTAGGGGTCACCGAAATCGACGTGCAGCACGTCGCTGCCAGGCTCTTCGCCCAACGTGCTGATCCGCCCCCATGTGTAGTCGATGATCTGGTCGGGACACACCAGCGCGCGTGGCCCGCATCTTGCGGTAATGCCACCGACGGTGTTGAGTGCAAGCACGCGCTGCGCGCCGAGCATCTGCAGCGCGGCAAGGTTGGCGCGATAGTTGATCCTGTGCGGCGGCACGCTATGTGCCTCGCCATGCCGCGCCAGAAATGCAACACGATGCCGGGCCATCATGCCAATTCGCACTGGCCCGGAAGGCATGCCGTAAGGGGTTTCCGGTAAATGGGCCTGCACGCTGACGAGTTCAGCAAGTGCATACACGCCGGTGCCACCGACGATGGCCAGGTCAATAGGCTGCATGCCAGTGACCCTCATAACGCGTAGATTCCCGGCAAGTTTCGGCCCTGTTCGTGATAATCCATGCCGTAGCCGAAGACATATCGATCCGGTACTTCCAGGCCCATGTATTCCGCGCGCAAACCCGGCACGCATCGGTCATGGAGTTTTACCGCTAGTGTCGCGATGCGGACGTCCAGCGCACCTTCGCCAATGCACCATGCGCGAACAGCCAACATCGTGTGCCCCTCATCCAGGATGTCGTCGACCAGCAGCACGCGTCGACCGCGCAACGCGGTGGCCGGACGATGCTTCCAGGTCAATTCGCCACCCGAAGTCTGCCCCCGATAGCGCGTGGCATGGAGATAATCGAATTCGAGGTCAAGTCCGAGCGTGCCGAGGTCCAGCGCCAGCTGCCCTGCGAAAGGCAATCCGCCCTGCATCACCGTCAGGTACACCGGAACATCGCCGGCATAGTCGTTACGGATTCGGATCGCCATTTCTGCAATCGCCCGCTCGATCGTGACCCGGTCATGCACCATGTGGGCATTCGCAAGTGCCGAGGCAAAATCGGCGGTGCCCATCACGCAAGATGCGTCGGTGAATGATCCGGAAATCCCGCCTTGGCAGCGGCATGGCGCGTGTCGGCAAGCAGTGCATCCCAGCCCATCGCGCCTCGGCCGATCAGACCAATCAATGCGGCCGTGTTGAGCTTGCGCCCCGCCACAGCGGCCAGCGATTCCTCGACCAGTTCGGGATGGCAGACCAGCACGACATCACAGCCGGCGTCTAGGTGCGCGTCGATGCGTGCTTTCACGCCGCCCGCCGAAAAGGCCGCCGCCATGCCGATATCGTCTGAAAATACCACTCCGCGGAACCCCAGCTCCTCGCGCAGGATCTGCTTGATCCAGCGCGGCGAATACCCGGCCGGTTCCGGCGCAACCTGTGGATACACGACATGCGCCATCATCACCGCGTCAGCCTTGGCCTCAATGCCGGCGACAAATGGGACGAGGTCGAGCCTGCGGATGTCATCCAGTGGCCGGTCATCGATCGCATTGTCGAAATGCGTGTCCTCCAGCACCGACCCATGCCCCGGGAAATGCTTCAGCGTCGCGCCCATGCCCGCATCGTGCATGCCAGCCACATAGGCACGAGTAAATTCAGCGACGACTTCCGGATTGCCTGCAAATGCACGATCTCCGATGGCACGATTGCCTCGCCCAAGGTCGATCACCGGCGCGAAACTCAAATCCACGCCACTGGCACGGATTTCGGTCGCCATGAGCCAGGCATGTTCGCGCGCCAACTGGAGTGCAGCCGTCGGGTCGGTGGCGTACATTCGTCCGAAGGTATCCAGCGACGGCAACGCGCTGTAGCCATCGCGGAAACGTTGCACGCGGCCACCTTCCTGGTCCACGCAGATCAGCTGCGGCCGGGGGGCGGCATCGCGGATGGCGTGGGACAGTTCGGCTACCTGTGTTCTGGATGCGAAGTTACGCGCGAACAGGATGACGCCCGCGCAGGCATCGTGTTGCAGCCATTGACGCTCTTGTGCGTTGAGTTCAGTGCCAGCGATGCCGATGATGAGCATGGTGTTTTCCTGGAATTGCTTTATTCGTGTTCACGTCGGGATGGATCGTATGCAAAATCAGTTGGGTTCGAACAACGCAATCGATTCCACATGCGCGGTGTGCGGAAACATGTCCATCACGCCGGCCGAGCGGAGCTTCCATCCGCGCTCATTGACGAGGTAACCCGCGTCTCTCGCCAAAGATGCCGGGTGGCAGCTCACATAAACAATACGCTTTAGTCCTTCCAGCGGTAATTGCTTCAACACCACGTCCGCACCGGAACGCGGCGGATCCAGCAGCAAGCGGTCGAACCCTTCGCGCATCCATGGATGGCCGCGCAGGTCCTGCGCCAGGTCGGCAGCGTGGAAATGCGCATTTCCAATATTGTTATGTCGTGCATTGTCGCGTGCTCGCTGCACCAGCCCGTCGTCGCCCTCCACCCCAACCACTTCGCGCACGCCTCGCGCAAGCGGCAGGGTGAAATTACCCAACCCGCAAAACAGATCGAGCACGCGATCTTCGGGTTGCGCATCAAGCAGCTCAAGTGCAACAGCGATCATTTTCTGGTTGAGGCCCGCATTGACCTGGATGAAGTCCAGCGGACGGAAGCACAACTCGATGTCCCATCGCGGCAAATGAAACGACAGCGTTGCCTGCTCCGGCCACAAGGCATGTACCGAATCAAGGCCGCCAGGCTGCAGGTGGATCATGAACCCATGTTCCTTTGCAAAGGCGATCAGCGCATCGCAATCATCCACCGAAAGCGTGGCAAGGTGCCGGAATACCAAGACGATCCCGCTGTTGTCGGGAGTGGGATCGCCCGCAATGAATTCAATCTGCGGGATTTCACCGCGCGCATCCAGTGCATCGACCAGTGCCGCCAAGGCTGCAACTTTTTCGCCAATCTGGGGGATGACGGTGTGGCAGTGCGCGATGTCGGCGACGAAACGTGCATCCTGTTCGCGAAATCCAACCAGCGTCTTGTTCTTTTTCTCGACGCGCCGCACGGAAAAGCGGCCTTTGCGCCGGTAACCCCAGGCGACATCGGTCAGCGGCGGCAGCAGGGTTCCCGGAAAGACGTGGCCGATGCGCTCAAGGTTGTCGATCAAGACCTGTTGCTTGGCGAGGATCTGCCCCGCCTCGTCCAGATGCTGCAACGCGCAGCCGCCACAAGTGCCGAAGTGCGCACATCGCGGCGTGACGCGCTCACTGGACGGACGCAATACCTCGAGCGTGCGGGCTTCGTCAAAACTGCGCTGGCGACCGGTCTGTTGCGCCATGACAATTTCGCCAGGCAGTGCGCCACTCACGAACACCGCCTTGCCATCCTCGCGACGCGCAACGCCGCGGCCGTCGTGGGTGAGATTCAGGATTTCGATCTGGAATGGCGTCTGGTTGATGCGGGCCACGGGAGTACTGCGTTTCGATGAGCCGCGTATTGTCGCTTTTTTTGCCCCTCCCCCGTCGCCGCGGGGGAGGGAGCGTCGTTACTTCTGCTTCCAGCCGCCCGATGCATCCTGATACCACCAGCCGCGGTGGGCGCTGTCGATCCATTGCCGTGCGAAAACGCCGCGAATCTGTGTCTCCCATTCCGGGTGCCCATTGGCG
>JBBSUF010000048.1:0-15373 GCA_038235185.1 Lysobacterales bacterium | reverse complement strand
TTATTCATTCGCCGGGGCGGTCAATGCGGTGCTCGACATCGCCGACGCGCTGGGCTGGTCGCGATTCTCACTGCTGGGCCATTCCATGGGCGCGGGGATCGGCAGCCTGCTTGCCGCCGCCTGCCCGCAGCGGATCGAACGCTTCGTCGCCATCGAAGCCCTTGGCGCGTTGGCGGAAATTCCCGAAAACACCGTGTTGCGATTACGCGAAGCGATCGCCGCCACGCGTGCGCTGGTCGACAAACGCCTGCGCATCTTCCCGGACGTCGACACCGCCATCCGTGCGCGCATGCACGCCAATGCCTTGAGCGAGCCGGTCGCGCGATTGCTGGTCGAGCGTGGTGTCAATGCCGTGGACGGCGGCTATCTGTGGAGCAGCGATGCACGCTTGACGCTGCCGACCATGCTGCGCCCGACCGAGCCACAGGTGCGCAACCTGGTCGAGGGGATCGAATGCCCGACTCGCGTGATCTACGCCGACCCCGCACAGCCATACCTGCCCGACGCGCTGCGCCGTGAACGCGCTGCATTGTTGCCGCAGGGCGACATGCGCGTGCTGGCTGGCGGCCATCATCTGCACATGGAAGAGCCAGAAGCCGTAGCGAATGCAATCGGCAACTTTTTTACCTGCTCCAGCTAGCCGGTTTATCCAAGCAGCGCCCGCAGCGTCGCCTTCAGTTGTCGGCCTTCGCTGCGGAAATACTCACGCTCGTCACGCCACGCCGGGAACCGGGCTTCGACTTCGCTCCAAAATGCCTGCGAGTGATTCGCGTGGATCAGATGGCACAACTCGTGCACCAGCACGTATTCGAATGCCGATGACCGTGCCAACACCAGCGACAGGTCGAGCACGATGTTGCCGTCAGGCGACAGCGAACCCCACTGCGAGGTCATGCGCTTGAACGCCAGTCGTCGCGGTGGCCGCGACAGCGTCGTGAGATGACGCGGCATCCAGCGTCCGATGTCGGCGCGCGCATTGCTTTCATAGAACTCGCGCAGTGCCCGTTGAAGCGAGGCTTGGCTGGCATGTTCCGGAGCGATGAACACGACCGCATCACCGGCATCGTGGACTTTTGCATAGCGTCCGGTTTGCCATCGCAGTGGCGCGTTGGCGCCACGCAGAGGCAACGCAGTGGTGACATCACGGCACAATGGCGCGGTGGCGACTTGGGCGTCGCTGGCCATCATCCTGGTCAGCCACGCCCGATGCTCGACGACGAAGCGTTCGCTGGCAACCAGGCTCGCACGAGGCGGCAAGGTCAGGCGTGCGCCACGTTCATCGACACTGAGCTTGATGCGTCGCGCGCGCGGATTGCGCACCCGCTCGATCTGGATTTCGCGGCCGTCAGCCAATTGGAACGGCAGTGTGTCACGCCGGATGCCGCGCGATGCTGGGGCGAGCAGGCGGCGGATCAAGTAGCGCACGCCAGGGGAGTCATCTATCCATTGTAAGGCGAAGTTTCGACAGGCTCGTCATGCACGGATGGTCATGTCACCTTGCTCAACTTCAATGCATCCTCCAGTACGCCGAACAGCCGCTTCACCTCGCCTGCCATCAGCGCGAAACGTGCGTCGAGCTCGGCGCGGATGTCATCGCGTTCGGTGGACTCGAGTTGATCCACCGCGCCATCGAGCAACTTGAACTTGCGCAGCACCAGGTCCTCGCCGAGGACGAACGAGACATGGTCGTCCAGCGTCAGCGCCAGCCGCGTGACCTGCTTGCCGGCTTCCAGGTGCTTGCCGATTTCATCGCCGGTCAGTTCCTGGCGCTGGCACTTCACCACCGCGCCCTTGTCGGCGGCATCCTTCAATTCGCATTCGTCGCCCAGGGTCAGGCCCTCGGGCAACGGTTCACCTGCAATCCAGCCGGTGAGGATCGCGCGCGGCGCGACTTCCGCATTCAGAGGCAGCGCCGGAAAGCTGCCGAGTGCGTGCCGGATTTCGCTGACCACGCTTTCCGCGCTCTTGCGGCTGGAGGTATCGACGATGCATACGCCGTGCTCCAGGTCGAGTATGGCGTCGGTGCGTGTCGGCCGCACGAAGGCGCGCGGCAGCAGCTCGTGCACCAGGTCTTCCTTGAGCCGTTTGCGAGCACGGCCACCAGGCTTGCGACCCTCCTTGTGTTCCATTTCGGCCAGCTTCTTGCCCAGCAGGTCGTTGACCACGGCGCTGGGCAGCAGTTTGTCTTCGCCGCCAACGGTCAGCCAGATGGCGTCCGACACTCGGTGCGAAAGCGCTTCGCCATCGCGACCGAACGGTGAAACGAAGCCGCGGGACGACAGCTCCAGCGTGCCCACCGGCTTGAGCCGGAAGGCATCGAGTTGCGATTCCAGATCGGTGAAGTCCAGCGTGGTGGGAAAACGAAACAACGTCAGGTTGCGAAAGAACATTGAAAATCCGGAAGGGGCGACGCGAGATGGGAGACGGACACCAATGGCCTCTCCCGCTGTCCACCATTCTATCGCGGCGGACCCACTATGACGTTGCACTCCCGCACGGTTAAGCTTGCAAGGTGAATCCGCCGACCGATCCCGCCGAACTCTCACGCATCGCGCAACGCATTGCCGTGCTGAAACAGGAGCATGGCGACCTGGACCTGGCCATTGCTCGCCTGCAGTTCGACCAGATCGCCGATGAACTGGCCATCAAGCGCCTGAAGAAACGCAAGCTGCTGTTGAAGGACTGCATCGGCAAGCTGGAATCGGCGTTGATTCCGGATGAGCCGGCATGACGATCAAAGAATCGTCCCGTGCTACTCCGCACTGAAAGTCGGGCGTAGTCGACACAACGATGGTCCGCCTGTGTTGGCCTGCGATGCATCAACCCTGCGTTGGCAACGTGAACTTCCGCATTACCCGCACCGGCCAAAGCGATGTGAAGCGCGCGCCGCCGACCAGTCTGCTGGCGGCCGACACGGCATGGAGCACGGCATGCTTTTCCAGCACCACCTTGATGCGACGGAACGCATGCCGCGGGTCGGACGTCAGCACGAACAAGTTGATCTCCTTCGCACTGACGTCGTAACCGTCGGTCTGGGCCGTAGCGCCGAGGACCTGCTTCAGCTCGTCCTCGATCGTCGCAAGGAAGGTTTCGTCGTCCAGCGACTTGCGCCAGAACTTGATGACGAGTTGTTGATCCATCCGCGATGCGTGCCGCTACGCCGGCGCGCTGGTCGCCGCTTCCGGGCTGACCTTCTCGATGGTGTGTTGTAGCTCGCGCCCAAGGATCACCTTGGCGTCGGTAGCCCAGTCGTGCAGGCGCTGGTCGAACACCAGTTTGTTGTTGCTGTCGGGCCACACCAGTCGCAGCTCACGCAGCTTGAGGATGAAGCTGCGGAACAGGGTCTTGTCGAAAAACTCCGGCGCGGCCGGGGCATACAGCAGGCTCAGGCGTTGTGCCGCGAGCTGGCACAGGCTTTCCAACTCGGTGGTGCCGAGCGTGCCAGGGCCGTTTTTTGCGAGCACCGAGATCGCGATGTAGTAGCGCTCGAACGCCTGTTGCAACGCATGGCCGATCGCACGGAGCCGGAACATCTCATCACTCTGCCCGGCATTGCGACCGAGCATGTCGTTGCCCTCCTCGCCGATGTTCGAGAGCAGGCCTTCGCGGATGAACACCTCGATGGTGCGATCGATGCGCTCGACGAAGCCATCGTCATCCCAAGGCAGGAACAGTTCTGCGCGCAAGAACGGATACATCGTACGACCCAGCCGCAGAACAGCCTGCCTGGACATGCTCCGGTTGTGCAGGAAACAGCACGCGATCCACGCCGATGCTGTGAACAGGTGCAGCACGTTGTTGCGGAAGTAACTCAGCAGCACTGCCGTGTCGCCATCCACGCTGAGCACGTCGCCCAGCGGATGGGTGATGCGCGAAAGCATGCCGATCTCTTCGCCATGGGCGAGGATTTGCTGCGGGGAATGCGGGGTGACGGTGACACGCGGACCGTAAGGCACGTCGGCCAACAATGTTTTCGACAACGCGATCTGCGCCAGCAGGTCGGCCTCGCCCATCGCATGCTTGGGCGTGGACAGCAACGCCAGTGCCAGCAGGTTGACCGGATTCACGTCGGCGGCCCGATTGATGTTGACCTGGATCAACTGCGCGGTCGCATCGACGGTATCGGACAACCAGTCGGGTCGATCCTCCTCGTCCAGCGCATTGCCGTCCCACTGCGGCGCGTGCAGCGCCAGCATGTCGTCGAGCTTGATCGTCTCGCCGAAATTCACCACCACCTGGCCGTAGTTCTGCCGCAACACTTTCGGGATGCCGAGCAGCAGGCGCAGGATCGATTCGCTCTCCTTGGGCTTGCCGGCGAGTTCGTCCAGGTAGCTGGTGCCTTCCATGAGCTTTTCGTAGCCGATATATACCGGCTGGAACAGCACCGGCCGCACCGGCTGGCGCAGGAATCCGCGCACGGTCATCGATACCATGCCGCCCTTGGGTTGCAGCAGGCGTCCGGTGCGTGAGCGTCCGCCTTCGATGAAGAATTCCAGCGAGTATCCGCCAGCGACCAGTTGCGCGACGTATTCGCTCAGAACCGCCGAATACAACGCACTGCCGCGGATGCTGCGGCGGATGAAGAACGCGCCGCCGCGGCGCAGTATCGGCCCGATCACGGGCAAGTCGAGATTAATGCCGGCCACGATGTGCGGTGGCACGATGCCGCGCGTGAACAACAGGTAGCTCAGCAGCAGGTAATCCATGTGGCTGCGATGACAAGGTACATAAACGACCTCGTATCCGGGCGCGACGGCTTTCAGTTCGTCCAGGTGATGCACCAGCACGCCGCGAAACACGCGATTCCAGACGGACGTCAGCAAAAACGACGCCGATCGCACCACGGGGTGCGAATAGTCCGCGGCGATTTCGTAGGCGAATGCGTGCGCTTTTTTCCACGCATCGGCCATACCCTTGTCGGTCACGGTCCTGTCGCTGCGGCCACTGGTGTCGCGGCGCGCCTGGTCGGCGATGGCATCCTTGACCGACTCCGATGCGAGCACCTTGTCGACCAGCAACCGCCGCGTCGACAGATCAGGGCCGATCACCGCTTCGCGAACGCGATGGAAATGCGTGCGCAACACACGCGAAAGCTTGCGCACGACGCGTTCGGGCGGAAGATCCTCGTTGACGACGGCGCGCAGGCCCACCGGCGGGGCGAATCGCACCAGCGTATTGCGTCCGTTGAGCAGGATCGCGAGCAGGCGACGGAAACGTCCGACCAGCGTCCAGTTTTCCGAAAACAGCACCGAGAACCAGCCGCTGTTCTTGTCCGGTGCGCGACCAATGAAGATCGACACCGGCACCAGTTGCACATCCAGCGCAGGATCGGCGCGATGCGCCTGCAGCAGGCGCGCCAGCGAATCCGAATGACTCTTGATCGGCGGTTGTGGCTTGTTGGTGGCCAGGTTGGCGGCGCGGTTGAGGGTGCTGACGGCATGGCGTCGCGATAACGCCACGTAGGCGCGTTTGCGCCCGAGCGGATCGCCGGGCAGCGGCTGCAATGGTGACGGCAGGCCGGCTTCGCGGCAGGCGCGTTCCAGCACCAGCGAGTTGGACAGGCCGTAGTCCTCCATCACGTAGCAGACCGGGCGGCCGTCGATCAACTCCAACGGCGCCGATGGTTCGACCTTCAATCCAATCCACGGCTCCAGGATCCGCCCGAACAACTGCGTCCACCACGGCCGGCGGATGGCAGCGGGAGTCGGCACGGCGGCAGGTAGCGGCGCGAACAGATCCGGGCCGCCCGCCATGTCCTGCGGTGTCACGCCATGTGGCGTGGTGTGCTGTTGTTGGTCCACGGACTCGGACTCGACCGGCATCGCTGGCGGTGGCGGGGAATCCGGGAGATCGCTAAAAGGAAGCGGGGGCTGGGTCGGCATCGCGGTCATTATCGCCGAACCGTCATTGGGCCGACGGCCCCACCGCCGCCCGCGCATGCTGCAGGTAATCGCTGATGTACCAGCGCCCGTCGATCCGCTGCACCGGCACGACGGTGTCGATGTCGGCATCGCCCAGCCGATAGCGCATCCGCACCTGTGCTGTGTCGCCGGTCTGCTGCTGCAGGGTCGCCTGCATCCCGTCCAGGCTGGCGTCCAGGTCCAGGCCGTACCGTGCCACGGCACGCTTGAAGGCATCGGCGAATGGGCCCATGCGACCCAGGCTGCGCTCCATGCCGGCGGCCCGGAAGTCCGCAGGTGACGCCAGTCCCGTGCGTTTGGCCGCGATGGTGAGTTGCGTGATCGTCACGCGCGCCCGATCGCGATCGCCCAACGGGGCGGACAGCCCCCAGCGACTGACGGCCTGGATCAGCTGTGCGTAATGCTGGCGCTCGGCGGCGCTGTAGTGGCCTTCCCGTTGGATGTACTGGCCGCCGAACAGCCCAAGCGAGATTGCCGCACTCTTGATCTGTGCGGTTTCGCCTGCGAACTGGTGGTCGAACGTCTGCTGCAGTCGTGCCTGCGCGCCGTCGGCAGCCAATGATTGCAGGAACATCGGCAGGCGATTGGCGAACGGCAACTCGTCCAGCGGCCAGCGGGTGCGGCCGTCGTGCCACGCGGTTTCGAGTTGCGCGTGCAGCGCTGGTGGAACCGCATCACGCGCGAATGCCTGCAGGTCGTTGTCGCGCAGATGGCGGGTCAGCAGTATCACGGCCTGCGCCGGCCGCGTTGCACCGGCCATCGATGCCTGTGTTGCCGTCGGCGTGCGCTGACATGCAGCGAGCACGCCACAGAACAGGAACAGCGCAAGACGCGACGATGGCGACATCTTTATAGCGCGCCCGTACGGACGTCGATCGCCAACTCCCCTGCAACGACGCGCATCGCCTCGTCATCCCGGCTCAGCGTGATCCACCCGGCGGTGGCATCAGTGCCGGTGTCCCATGTCCACAAGGTGTAGCCCTGTTCACGCAGGCGGTCGAAGGCAACGGCGATCAGCGAGGCAACATCGGCGCCTACGAGGAAGTCGTCATCACAGACATCTTCAACGCCCCAGTCGATGCGCAGGTTCCAGCGTGCGGCCAGCTCATTGATCGCATCGATGCAGGTGGCTGGATCGTCATCGCCGACATGGAACCCGGACTTCCAGTCGATGATGTCCTTGAGCACCCACGCCGGCTCGACATCGGTCGCCCCGTGCTCGCTGGCTGCGTCCTGCCATGCAGTGAACTGCTGCAGCGCCGCGTCCTCGTCGCCGGGATTGATCAGCAGCAGCAGCTGCCACACCAGTGCCTCGGTGGTGGCGTCGTCGCCGGCGTCTTCCGCAGTCTGGAAGGCATGGGCGAAATTGTCGTCGGGGTCGAAATCATGGTCATGCATGGTCATCGGCGCAGTATCGCTTTCGACGCGCGAATTTTCACGCACTGGCGAATTCTTCCAACGCAATCTGAACACTTCCAGCAAAAGCCGCGTCCTGCATGGGACGGTTCAGGCGATCTGTGGACACTGGAAGGCCCTTCAACCCAAAGGCCTCACCATGACCGTCAAATTACTTCCCATCGCCGCCGTCCTTGCCTGCGCGCTGGGCGTTGCCGCCGCGCCGCAGGCCCGCGCTGCGGATGCGGGCATTGACTGCAAACTGCATTACAACCTCACCGGCTGGTCGCTGATCTACAAGCACACCTCTGGCACCGGTCGCGTCACCTGTAACAACGGACAATCGATGCGCGTGCTGCTCAGCGCCAAGGCCGTCGGCCTGACCGCCGGCAAATGGCACATCAACAATGGCACCGGCACGTTCACCGACGTGCACACCATCCGCGACGTACTCGGCGGTTACGCCCAGGCCAGCGCGAATGCCGGCGTCGCCAAGTCTGGTGAAGCGCAAGTGCTGACCAACGGGACGGTGTCGCTGGCACTGGCCGGAAAGGGCGAAGGCGTCAACCTTGGCGTCGACGTCGGGCAGTTCAAGATCAAGCCTGCACGTTGATCCCGCTTGACCATGACGCCCGGCAGCAATGCCGGGCGTTTTCATGTGCATTGATGAAACTCCACGATGACGCGTGTCATGGCAGTTCGCGTGATACCCCTGTATCAATCACGGGAAGTTGCGCACGCGGCGGAATCGTAATGGCGGGTTTCCCGGCCGTATGCAACGCAATGTTGAGCATCGGTAAATCCTGCATCTTGATTTGCATCCATTGTGCGAGTGCGCGATCCAGACGTTCGGCGTCGTCTGCATACAGCGCGCGTTGCGGCGCCGTCGGCGCGGCATCGGAGCCTTCGAGGTCGGCCTGCAAAGACGTCAATTCGCCACCAATCGCGGAAAGATTCAACGGTGCCATCGTGCCTTCGCCCTCGGCCAGTGGTGACAGCTTGCCGGTGAACGCCTGCACGGCGGCGGCGACTGTTGCGTCTTTCGAATCCAGCCCGGCAATCTGTTTGCGCAACGCCTGCAGTTCGGAATTGGCGACCGCTTCTTTTGCCATGGCGTCCGTGACCTGTGCCGACAGCGCCATCGCCTGTGCGACGGCAGCCGCATCCACCGGCACGCGTGGATCGGCGACGACATCCAGTGGCGCACGTTGTTCGTGTCCATTGACGGCCAGCACCACGGTGTAGTGACCTGGCGCGACCAGCATGCCTTGCGGCAACAATGGATCCTGGTCGCCATCGATCGCGGCGATGCTGTAGCCGTACCCATCCGCCAGCGGGCGCGGCGCGCGCAAATCCCATACGAAGCGGTGCGCACCGGCGTGGGAGTCAAGCATTTGCGGCGACCCGAGCCAACGCTGTTCGAAATAGCGTTCAGCCGGCAATGCCAACGGTTTGTCCGCGCTGGAAAACTCGCGCACCTGCCTGCCTGCCATATCCAGGATGCGCAACGTAACCGGCCCCTTTGCATCACCTGCCAGCCAGTAATCGATCAGCGCGCCATTGGGCGGATTATGTCCTTCGGGTTCCTCGCGCGGCAGCGGCGTGTCCCTGTTCTGGTTGCCACGCAGCCGAATGGCAGCGCCTGGCGCGAACAGATGCATCGGTTCGCGCACCACGCTTGCATCGAGTTGCCGCAATGGCGCGAGCTGGTCCATCAACCAGATCGAACGTCCCTGCGTGGCGACGATCAGGTCGTCGTCATGCACCAGCAGGTCGGTGACTATGACGCTGGGCAGGTTGCGTTGCAGCGATTGCCAGTGGTCGCCGTCGTCGAACGACACCCACACCCCGCGATCGGTGCCAGCGTAGAGTAGGCCGCGCTTCTTGGTATCCGCGCGTAGTGCACCGACGAAATGCCCATCGGGCAAGCCATTGCTGATCGATGTCCACGTCTTGCCATGGTCGTGCGTGCGCCATGCCATCGGCCGGAAGTCGTCGTTGCGATGATTGTCGACCGCGATGTACGCGGTCTCGGCATCCAGCGGGGACACGTCGACCGTGCTGATCTTCGCGTAGGACGGCACGCCAGCGGGCGTGACGTTGTCCCAGTGCGCGCCAGCATCGCCGGTGCTGTACACGCGGCCGTCGTCGCTGCCCAGCCAGATCGTGTCGTTGTCGCGCGGCGACAGACCGATGCTGAAGATCACGCCGTAACCGCAGGCGCGCGCGCCCTCGTTGGTCGTCTGGGCCTTGTCGCAATCCAACTTCGACGTCGGATCACGCGGCGCGACATCCGGACTGATCACGCTCCACGTCGCACCCTGGTCCGGCGAGCGGAACAGCACCTGCGCGCCCTGATACAACGGATACGGTGCAACGCCCGACACTGCGATCGGTGTGATCCACGTGTAGCGATATTTCGCCGTGGTGGGCTTCGCGCCGTAGGTCGATACCGGCCACGGTGAAATGTTCTGCACCTCGCCATTGCGCGCATTCCAGCGCGACAACCGGCCGCCGAGTCCGGAGCCGTAGACGATGTTGGGATCGCGTGGATCGGGTACGTCGTAATCACGCTCATCCGCGCCGACCGGATGCCAGTCGCGCGACGTGATCGCGCCGTAATCGGTGCGACTGGCAATCGCCACAGTACCGTTGTCCTGTTGTCCGGCATAGATCCAGTACGGCGACTGGTTGTCTGCCGCAAGGTGATACAGCTGGCCGGTCGGCTGGTTGTACCAGCTGCTCCAACTCGCGCCACCGTCGACACTGACGACAGTGCCCTGGTCGGAGCCGGTGATCATCCGTTGCGGATGTTTTGGATTGATCCACAGGTCGTGATAGTCATCGCCACCAGGCGATCCCTTGACGATGTCGCAATGCGTGCCGCCCTTGTCGCAACGATGGATCGAACGGCCCATCGCAAACACGGTGTCCGGATCGCCCGGCATTACCGCCAACCGCGAAAAATATGCGTTGACCAGTTCACCGTCGTCATTGACATGCAGCCAGTGCGCGCCGGCGTCGTCGGAGCGGTAAAGGCCGCCGTCTTTTTCCGCATCGACGACCGCGTACAGACGCGTGCCCTGCGCGCGATGCGTCGCGGCAAGCCCAATGCGACCCAACGCGCCGGCTGGCCAGCCACCACCTGACAGACGCGCCCAATGCGCGCCGCCATCGATCGATTTGTAGATGCTACTTTGGGGCCCGAAATTGGGCTCGAAATAACTCATCCACGGCCGGAAGCGCACCTGCCAGACCGAGGCGAACACGATGTTGGCATCCTGCGGGTCGGCCACCACGTCGACCGCGCCGGTGTCGTCACCGACGAACAGCGTCCGCGTCCAGTGTTTGCCTCCGTCCTGCGTCGCGTACACGCCGCGCTCCGCATTGGGACCGAACACATGTCCCAGCGCGCCGACCAGAACATGGTTGACATTGCTCGGATCGATCCAGATCGAGCCGATGTGTTTTGTGTCCTTCAGTCCGACCGACGTCCACGTACTGCCACCGTCACTCGACTTGAACACGCCTTCGCCGGAGGCGACGTCGTAGCGCGTGCTGATCTGTCCGGTGCCGACGTAGATGATCTTCGGATCCGATGCCGCAACGGCAATGGCGCCCACCGATGACGGGCCCTGATCGAAGATTGGCTGCCATGTACGCCCCGAATCCAGCGTCTTCCACACCCCACCACCCGCCGCGCCGAAATAATACGTATCCGGCTGATCGGCGATACCCGTCACCGAAGTGCCCCAACCCGCACGATGCGGCCCGATCAATCGCCAGCTCACGGCGTCCAGAGCTTGGGGTTTGAATGCCGGGGTGATTGACGCGGCCATTGCCACTTGCGGATGCGCAACGGACAGCGCGAGAAGCGCAAAAACCAGGACTGGCTTGAATGACGGCAGGGTCATGATGCAATTCCGGACGGGCTTTCCGGAGTTTACGCCCGAGCCTGACCCTGCGGATGGCGTGCACCGACCATGCGGCTCGGGCACTGGCGTGCTTTCAGCGGGCCTCGGCCATGGCCCCCGGTCTCACGCCACGACCTGGATCATCGTTGGGTCGACCTGGCGATCGTCGGCACAGATGTCGCGCCACATCGCGTACATCGTGCCGAACATGACCACGTACAGCGCCAGGAACATGGCGATATACAGCGGCCACGAGCACGATCATGAGCCACGTGCCGACCAGCTTGCCCAGCAAGGCAAACAACATGACCAGCAATGCAAACACAAGAACAAAGACGAGCATTGCGAAGAACCCGACGATCACCAGTACCAGCAACGGCAACAGGTTCTTGAGGCTTCCTAACAGGCCATCGCGCAGGGCGTCCAATGCGGGCCGTCCCGCCACCGCTACCTGTCCCAAGGCGATCGCATAAACGCCGGCGATCAACAACCACAACACCGAGCCAAGCGCCATCGCGGCGCCAAAACCGGCGGGCAAAGAAGGAATGGCTTCCGGGTGATGATTGGCCTGAGCCGCCAGCACCGCCATGTACCAATGCACGATGTCCGTGCCCACCACGGCAAGCACCAGCCCCATCGCGATGGCGTAAAGCACCAGCATGCCAAATCCGAAAACCACCATGCGTGCGAACGCGCCTCGGCGATACAGCGCGAAGACGTCGGTCGCTTTCGTCGGGCGTCCATGTTCGGCCGCATCGATCACCACGAAGAATCCACCGATCAGCGGCGCAAGCAGCATGCCCGCCAACATCGAGATGAGCATGATGATGCCGAAGGCTTTCGTGTCAGCCACCATCGCCATCTTCAACGGGTAGGTGATCGCTGATGGCAGCAGCGTCCCCACCAGAACCAACGTCGCCCCACCGAAGATCGCTTTTGCGTTCGTGCGGCCAAGGTTGATGCCGCTCTTCAGCCAGCGGATGCCCGCCAGCGGGCCCATTGCGCGTGTCGACATGTGTGTTCCCCGAAGAATGATTAAGTTGCGATGCGAGCCGGCGTGGTCATGCCTTTCCCCAAAGGCGGATTGATTGAGCCACGTTGCAGGCGCGGATACAAGAAAACGGCAAACCTGCCGACCCAGCCTCCGGCTCCAGGAATACCCGGTCAGTTGCTTGCACGCGTCTAAGTACTGGCGATTTCGACGCGGTCGCGTCCTTCCGCCTTGGCGCGATAGAGCGCAGCATCGGCGCGGTCGAGCATCGCAGCAATCGTCTCGCCTTTGCAGTAGTGGGCGACCCCGGCCGAGAATGTGATCGCCAATTCACCAGCCGACGTCCGGAACGGCGTGGCGTTGATGGCCTTGCGCAGGCGTTCGACACAAGCTCGAGCGCTGGCGTCTTCGGCATATGGCAACACCAACAGGAATTCCTCGCCGCCATAGCGGCCGAACGTACTCTCGCTGTTGTCTCCCCGGCCGATGATGTCCATGCCTCGCATGTGTGAGCGGATACGCTCGGAAAATCCACGCAGTGCCTCATCACCAACGCCATGGCCATGTGTGTCGTTGATGCGTTTGAAGTGATCCAGGTCCAGGATGCACAGCGCGAACGGTTCGTCATGGCGCAGCGCGCGTTCCTACTGCTGGTCGAGGATCTCCATCAGGTGGCGACGATTGTGCAGGCCGGTGAGCTCGTCGTGGGTGGACAGCTCCTTCAGGCGTTCCAGCGCCGTTGCCAGCGCATCTTTCTTGCGTGCCAGGGATTCCCTCAGTTGCGCGATATAGCTGCCCAACAGCGACATCCACAGCAGCACGATCACCAGCATCATGAAATGCAACAATTCAAGATTCAGCGCATTGGTGTCGATGTGCTGCACGCTGAGCTTGAGCAGCAACATCAGCGCATAGCCGGCCACCGCTGCAATCGTCAGGCCCAGGTATTGCCTGCGGGTGAAACTGAAAATCCCAAAGAAGAACGCGGTGAAGAACAGCATCACCGTGATGATGCGCGCCTGGTCAAGGTAGTACCCGATCACCAAAGCCGTCACGCAGGCGATGCCAACCTGCAGCACCATCAGGCTGGGATCTGCGAACCGACGGGTGTATCCATTGCGGATCGCGAAGAGAAAACCAACATTGATCGCAAATGCCACAGCGACCACCAAAGCCAACCCGTCGTATCCCAACCGCAACCACCCGCTGCGTACCGCATAAATCATTGGCAGCACGAACATCATGTACGACACGAAGCCCATGAGCTGCCGCCTCACGCGCGTGGCGAGGGTCGGATCGTCAGTGGGAATCAGGGGCATCGAATTGCATCGCAGTCCATAGGCTGGGACTTGCCTCCACATTACGCTCCAGTGAACCTGACTGAAGAATCACAACATGCGTCGGGTATTCTCACCATCGACACGCCCAAGACGACCGCGATGAAACCCAGTGGCATTTCGTTCCATCATCCGGTCGCCTTCTGGCTCGGTTGCGCCGCGGTGGTGGCGGGCGTGCTGCTGCACATGCCGATGTTCGTCATGGGGCGCACGGCGCATTGGCATCTGGTGGGGATGCCGATGGACCACCTGATGCTGGCTGGCATGGCATTGATCCCGGCCGGACTGCTGTTGTCCACCTATGGACTGATGCCGCGACTGGACCGGATGCGGCAGGCGATGCATCGCGACGACCAGCACATCAGTCCACATCAATACTTTCATATCGCCGACGGCGTTGCGCTCAATCGCGAGCACTGGAAGCTGGTGCTGGTGCTGGTCACGGCGCTGGCGATCGACGTGATGAAGCCAGCGACACTCGGCTTCGTGGTGCCTGGCGTGAGCGCGGAATACGGGATCAGCAAACCCTCCGCGAGCACGCTTGCCCTGGTCGCGCTGTTCGGCACCACCGTCGGTTCGGTACTCTGGGGCCGGCTGGCCGATGTGTTTGGTCGTCGCGCCGGCATTCTGTTGTCGGCATTGATGTTCATCGGTACCGCGATCTGCGGCGCGATGCCGTTGTTCGGCTGGAACCTTGCAATGTGCTTCTTGATGGGGTTGTCCGCAGGCGGGCTGTTGCCGATTGCGTTCACCCTGATGGCCGAAACCGTCCCAGCCGCACATCGAGGCTGGTTGCTGGTGGCGCTGGGCGGCGTCGGAACGTCAGCAGGTTATCTCGCAGCGGCAGGCGCGGCGGCGATCCTGGAACCGATGTTCAGCTGGCGCGTGTTGTGGCTGTTGAACCTGCCGACCGGCGCAATCATCCTGCTGCTCAATCGTTACATCCCCGAATCGCCGCGCTTCTTGTCCAATGCAGGGCTTGAAGACGAGGCGCGTTCGGTACTGCGCAAGTTCGCAGGCGCACGGAGATCGCATGCGATCGAAACCGACGATGCCCTGCACCCGGGCGCGCTCGTGATCGATGAGGCTCATCCGGTGACGGGCATGCGCGCACTACTGCGCGGCCGCCATGCGCGAATCACGTGGGGGCTGGTGACGTGCGGGTTGGCGTGGGGCCTGGTGAACTTCGGCTTCGTGTTGTGGCTGCCCGTGAACCTCGCCGGGATGGGCGTGGACAAGGCTGACGTGAGCGCGTTGCTGGCGCGTTCGGCGATCTTCGCGCTACCCGGCATCGGCGTGGTGATCTGGCTCTATCACCGCTGGTCGAGCTTCAAGTCACTGGTGCTGTTCATCGCATTGACGGCCATGGCATTGCTCACGTTTTTTGCACTGGGCATGGCCGGCGTGCGCTCGCAAGGCGCAACAATCGCGGCGACGGTCGCGTTGCTGGTCAGCGTCAGCGGCGTGATCGCCATGCTGATCCCGTATGCAGCGGAAATCTATCCGGTGCATCTGCGCGGCACCGGCTCGGGTGTGATCGCGGCGGCGTCGAAATTCGGCGGGATTCTCGGCGCGGGCCTTGGCGTGCTGGGATTCTTCGGCAACTTCATGTGGTCGGCGCTGATGATCGCAGTGCCGATGCTGGCGTCCGGGGTGCTGCTGTGGCGCAGCGGCATCGAAACGCGTGGACAGGGCCTGGAAGACATCCAGGATGCATTGCAGCGTTGAATGGCAGTCAGACAATCCCCCCATGCTAGGATTTTGCCTCCTGCCAACCCCTGAAACGGAGTTCATCCATGCGTAAAGTCCTCATGA
>JBBSUF010000047.1:0-15519 GCA_038235185.1 Lysobacterales bacterium | reverse complement strand
GGCCGCTGGACAGTCGCCGAGGCGATCGACCTGAACGTGCCAGCCCCGATCATCACCCAGGCACTGATCGAACGCCTGCGCTCGCGCGACAGCGACTCGTTCTCGGACAAGTTGCTGGCCGCGATGCGCAACGAGTTCGGCGGGCATGCGATCAAGAAGGAATGAGCGCAGCGGGAATAGGTTGATCACGATTTATACTGGGCATCCCGCAGCAGTCGCATGACGACAGCGAACCTTGCGCATATCGCGACATGGATGGTTGCCATCCTGGCGATATCGGGTGTGATCATCAGGCCATGGCGGGTGTCCGAAGCGGTCTGGGCAGTCTGCGGTGGGTTCGTGTTGGTTGTGTTCGGCCTGCTGCCTTGGCATGAAGCCGCAACAGCAGTTGGGAGGGGACTCAACGTCTATCTTTTCCTGGCGGGAATGATGTTGTTGTCCGAACTTGCCCGTCGTGAAGGCCTGTTCGATTTCATTGCGGCCCATGCCGTTGTTCGGTCGCAGGGATCAGCATCTCGGTTGTTCATGCTCGCGTATGCGATCGGGACCGTGATCACGGTGTTCATGTCCAATGACGCCACCGCCGTGGTATTGACGCCTGCGGTGTATGCGGCAGCAAAGAAAGCCAACGCGAATCCCCTACCCTATCTATTCGTCTGCGCGTTCATCTCCAACGCGGCGAGTTTCGTGTTGCCAATCTCAAACCCGGCCAATCTGGTCATCTTCGGCGCTCAAATGCCGCCCCTGACACAATGGTTGGGGCAGTTTGCGGTGCCATCCGTGCTTTCGATCGTGGCGACCTTCGCCGTGCACCGGTTCCTGCAACGCGATGCCTTGACCCAGCCCATCAGTGCGAACATCGAATTGCCGAAGCTCTCGCATGCTGGGGCGACCACCGGTTACGGCATCATCGGCGTTGCAATTGCGTTGCTGGTCGCATCCTGGCGCGGAATACCGTTGGGTTGGCCGACGTTGTTGGTCACCGCACTGGTCGCCGTCGTCGTGTGGATAGGTAAACGCGAATCGCCTTGGGCCACGCTCAGGAATGTGTCGTGGCCGGTGCTGGCACTCGTGGCTGGATTATTCGTGCTCGTACAAGGGCTTATCCATACCGGCGTCGTCCAGATGCTTTCCAGTTGGTTACATCACTCCGCCACGGCTTCAGCCACTCGCACCGCATGGGTCGCTGGCACCGGCATCGCGCTGGCATGCAATCTCGTCAACAACCTGCCCATGGGACTGATCGCCAGCTCGATAGTCACCACGGCGCAACCCGACACGATGATCCAAAGTGCGATCACCATCGGCATCGACCTCGGCCCCAATCTGTCCGTCACCGGCTCGCTTGCGACCATCCTGTGGCTGACCGCCATCCGCCGCGAAGGCGAAGATGTCTCGGCGTGGCAATTCCTGCGTCTCGGCGTGCTGGTGATGCCCCTGGCGTTGCTGCTCGCGTTGGCAGGATTGTTGATCCCGGCCATGTATTGAAATTCGCGCCCTCATCCAACCCGAGGGTCGGGGCGAGCTGCCGTGAGATCAACACCCTCTGCCACTCACTTTGCCCGCATGCATCGCTCGTAACGCCCTTCGACGCGTGAGGCATACCAGGCCGTCGACAATTTTCGGGTGAGCTTGGGGCCGTGCAGCGTGATGTCCGGTACACGGGCGCGGGTCAGTGGGCCCTTTGCACGCGCTTCCGCGACTGCATAGACGTCGCGATACAGCGCGGTGTCTTCGAATGCAAGGCTTTCACTGCCTTGCAAGTCGCGCCGGATCCCCGCAGCGTCCATCGGCAGCGGCGGCTGAAGGCGCCGCAGCACGGCTTCCGTCGCGCCCGGTGCATCGAGTGTTGCGCCAGGACGCAGCAGGTCGCCGTCCTGGGCCAGGGCGATCCCCGATGCCACCGTGACAGCGCGCTGGAAAGCCGCATTGCGGCTTGAGTATTGGCCCGCATTGAAGTCGGCGAAGCGATACAGCATGCGCGGGTAATGCGCCGGGTAGCCGAGCAAATGTTTCACCCCGAAATACAATCCTCCACGACGGCTGAAGACCTCGTGCCGTATCGAGCCTTCCGGCGGATACGGATACCCGCGTGAGTGTGCCTGGGCAAAGGCGACGCTGACCTGCATTGGGCCTGCCGTGTGGACCGGGTTCAGGCCGCTCAACAAGCGACGCCCCATCGGTACCGCACCGATCATCTGCTCGAACAGATCACTCAGCTGGTCCTCAGTGTGCACGCCTGCAAGATGCTCTGAATAGCTGCGGCCATCAGGGGCATGAATCGCCAGTGCCGCATCGACCACGAAGCGCGGCACGTGCAGCAACCCAGCACGCCGGTCGATCTCCGCGCGCGCGATCTGCGGCAAGCCGGGCACCGGCGGATCGGCGCGGAACGTGGATTCCTGTTCGATCACTGCGATTGCCGCGCATACGTTGGAATCACTTGGGTCGATATCCTGCGTGGCGAACGCAGCGTAAAGATCATTTGCCCAGCCTGCGCGATCCGGAATGCCCGCCGGGATATGTCGCGAAATATCCGCGCGCACATCGGCTGCCGTGCGCTGGGTCGGCTGGGAACAGCCGACAAGCATCAGCGCGAGCAACGCTCCTGCAGCGCAGGTTGTCGAGCGGGAGGAAGTTGGTGGGTGCATGCGAACTGAAACTTGGGGCAGTGCAGCCTAGAAGTCAAACCGGGTACACGCCCCGCTGTTGCGCAAAGGCGGGATGCCCGTTACCGATCAGTTTGGCCTGGAAATCAATCCACTTTGTGCAAAGCCGCGCCCTTGTGCGCTGCGATGTGGTCGGTCTTGTCGCTCTTGATTTCATATTGAGGATCATCCGCGCTTGCCCGGTGGGTGTGGCCTTTGTAATCGAAATCGCGGACGTGGATCTTGATGATCCTGCCGCTGACGTGACCGGCTTCGGAATTCCAGCCGACGTGGTCACCCACCTTGAATGTCGTGGACATGCTGTGAGCCTCCGTGTTCCCTGTTTGCCAGATCTCAGCGCAACAGCGCCTTCGCCCGGGCGCAGACGTTGTCGACGGTGAAGCCATATTCGCAAAGCACCGTATCGCCGGGCGCAGAAGCGCCGAAGCGGTCGATCCCGAGTACGTCGCCGCCATCGCCAACGTAACGATGCCAGCCTTGTGTACTGCCCGCTTCCACTGCCAGTCGCGCGCGCACCGTGTGCGGCAGCACTTCATCGCGATAGACCTGCGACTGGGCGTCGAACAAGTCCCAACTCGGCATCGACACCACGCGAACCGCGATCCCGTCGTCTTCGAGTTTGTGCGCGGCCGCGACCACCAAGCCAACTTCTGAGCCGCTGGCGATCAGGATCAACTGCGGCTTGCCGTCCTTTGCCTCCGCCAGGACATAGGCACCCTTGCGCAACCCGTCAGCCGACGCGTAGCGAGTGCGGTCCAGCGTCGGCATGCTTTGCCGGCTCAACGCGAACACCATCGGGCGATCACGCGACTCCAGCGCGACGCGCCATGCGACGGCGGTTTCATTGGCATCGCCGGGGCGAAGCACGGTCAATCCCGGGATTGCACGAAGCCCCGCCAGTTGCTCGACCGGTTCGTGGGTTGGACCGTCCTCGCCCACAGCAATGCTGTCGTGGGTGAACACATGGATGACATGCAGCTTCATCAAAGCGGCAAGGCGAATTGGAGGGCGCATGTAGTCGGAGAAGATCAGGAACGTCGAACCAAACGGAATGAAACCCCCGTGCGCAGCCAAACCGTTCGCGATCGCTCCCATTGCGTGCTCGCGCACGCCGAAATGCAGGTTGCGACCCGCGTAACTCCAGCCACCACCGTCGGAACCCTGTTTGTCTTCGCCAGGTGTCGGCAGTGGATTGAAATCCCCAAGTCCTTTCAGTGCGGTCTTGGTCGACGGATCAAGGTCGGCCGAGCCACCGGTCAGGGGGGCCAACTTTGGCGCGATCGCATTCATGACCTTGCCACCGGCATCGCGCGTGGCCATGCCTTTGGCGTCTGCTGGAAACACAGGAATATCGGCATCCCATCCGGGTGGCAACTCGCCGCGCAAGCTGCGTTGCAACTCCGCCGCCAGCTCGGGAAATGCCTGCGTGTACGCAGCCATGCCTTCGTCCCATTTTTTTTCCTGGCTTGCGCCGCGGTCGATCGCTTCATGCATGTGCTTGAGCGCGGCATCAGGCACCAGGAACGGTGGCTCAACCGGCCAGCCAAGGTTCTGCTTGGTGTTGCGCACGTCTTCCACGCCCAGCGGCGAGCCGTGGGCCTTGAAGCTGTCCTGTTCGGGCGAACCGAAACCGATCAACGTGTTGACCAGGATCAGCGATGGTCGCGTCGTTTCGACCCGCGCCTGCGCGAGTGCGGCGCCGATGGCATCGATATCGTTGCCATCTGCAACGTGCACAGTGTGCCAGCCATAAGCCTGGAAACGCGCAGCGCGATCTTCGGTGAAAGTAATCGGCGTGCCAGCCGCAAGCGTCACATGGTTATCGTCGTAGAGCACCGTCAACTTGCCGAGCTTGAGGTGCCCGGCCAGCGACGCTGCTTCCGCCGTGACGCCTTCCATGAGATCGCCATCGCTGGCGAGCACCCATGTCTGGTGATCGACCACCACGTGGCCGTCGCGGTTGTAGCGCGCAGCGAGCTGAGCCTCGCCGATGGCCATGCCGACTGCGTTGGCAAATCCCTGGCCGAGCGGGCCGGTAGTGACTTCGACGCCGGCAGTATGGTGGCGCTCGGGATGTCCCGGCGTCTTGCTGCCCCACTGACGGAACTGCTTGATGTCGTCCAGCGTCAGGTCGTAGCCGGTCATGTACAGCAGGCTGTACAGCAGCGCCGAGCCATGTCCGGCAGACAACACGAAGCGGTCGCGATCGGCCCACGACGGATTGCGCGGGTTGTGCTTGAGCTGCTGCGCCCACAGCGCATATGCCATTGGTGCGGCACCGAGCGGCAGGCCGGGGTGGCCGCTATCGGCCTTCTGCACCATGTCCACCGACAGGAAGCGCAGCGTGTTGATGCATTGCAGGTCGAGAGCGTCACTCATGTCGGTTGTCCTGATTTTTTGGAGCAGGTTGCTGGAATGACCAGCCGTCAATGCGCGCCGATAGCACTGTCGACCACGCTTTGCGCTTCTGTCAGCAGTTGTTTCAGATGCGCCTGGTCGCGGAAACTTTCCGCATAGATCTTGTAGATGTCCTCGGTGCCGGACGGGCGCGCCGCAAACCAGCCACTTGCGGTCGTGACCTTGATGCCGCCGATTGGGGCTTTGTTCCCCGGCGCGTGATCCATCACATTCGTGATTGGGTCGCCAGCAAGTTGCTTGTGCTGCACTTGCCCGGGCGACAGTTTGCCGAGCTTGGATTTCTGCGCGGCAGTGGCAGGTGCTTCGACACGATCGGCGAACATCGTGCCGTGCTGCTGCTCAAACTCGACATAAAGCTCTCCGGGATCCTTGCCGTGATGGGCTGTGATTTCCGCCGCAAGCAGCGCCGCGACGATGCCATCCTTGTCGGTTGTCCAGACTTTTCCATCACGACGCAGGAAAGAGGCACCCGCACTCTCCTCGCCCCCGAATCCGAGGGAGCCGTCGAACAGGCCATCGGCAAACCATTTGAAACCCACCGGCACCTCGAAGAGTTTGCGTCCCAATGCGGTCGTGACGCGATCGATCATGCTGGTGCTGACCACGGTCTTGCCAATCGCCGCATCGCCGCGCCATTGCGGGCGCTGGCGAAACAGGTGGTCGATGGCCACGCTCAGGTAATGGTTGGGCGGAAGCAATCCAGCACTTCGGGTGACGATGCCGTGGCGGTCGTGATCGGTATCGCAAGCCATGGCGACGTCGTACTTGTCCTTGAGGCCGAGCAGGCGCTGCATCGCATAGGGCGAGGACGGGTCCATGCGGATCTTGCCGTCCCAGTCCACGGTCATGAAACGGAATGTGGGATCGACATCCTCGCTGACGACATCCAGGTCGATGTTGTAATGCTCGGCGATCCGCGCCCAGTAATGCACGCCCGCACCGCCCAGGGGATCCACGCCCAGCTTGAGCTTCGCGCTGCGGATGAGATCAAAATCCAACGCAGCGCCAAGATCAGCGACATATCCTCCGAGAAAATCATGCTCGCGCACATTCGCGCTGCTGCGTGCCGCAGCGAAGGTGATGCGTTTGACGCCAGATAATCCGGCTTCCAGCAGACGGTTGGCTTCGTCCTGGATCCAGCCGGTGACGTCGGTATCGGCCGGGCCGCCATTGGGCGGGTTGTATTTGAAGCCACCGTTGTCGGGTGGGTTGTGCGACGGCGTAATCACGATGCCGTCGGCACAACCACTGCTGCGCCCACGGTTGTAGGCCAGGATGGCGTGGGAGACCGCAGGGGTCGGCGTGTACTCGCCACCCTTGGAGATCAACACCTGTACGTCATTCGCGGCAAGGACTTCGACGGCGGTGGCGAATGCCGGTGCCGACAGCGCATGCGTGTCAAAGCCGATGAACAATGGTCCGTCGATGTGTTTTGACTGCCGATAGCTGCAGATGGCCTGGCTGATCGCCAGCAGGTGGTCTTCATTGAAGCTGCAATCAAATGCGCTGCCTCGATGCCCCGATGTGCCAAATGCCACGCGTTGCCCTGCGATCGAGGGATCAGGATGCTCGCTGTAATACGCCGTCACCAACCGTGGCACATCGACCAGCAAGCAGGCTGGCGCCGGTTTACCGGCGAGCGGACTGATCCGGGTGGCTGGGGCCGCGCTTGAATCATTCATGCGATGGCTCCGCCTGGTTGCGGCTTTGGCGATACCGCTCGATCAAGGTGTTGGTTGAACTGTCGTGCGCCAATGGAATGTCCTGTGCGGATGCATCTCGCTTGAGCTGGGACGCCACCGTGCCGGCCAGTTGCTTGCCCAACTCCACGCCCCATTGATCGAAGCTGTCGATATTCCAGATCACGCCCTGCACGAACACACTGTGCTCGTACAACGCAACCAGCGCGCCAAGACTGTGCGGGCTGAGTTGCTCCACGAGGATGGTGTGGCTGGGTCGGTTGCCATCGAACGTGCGATGTGCCACCAGCGCATCGGCCGTACCTTCCTCGCGGACCTGTTGGGTGGTTTTGCCGAAGGCCAGGGCTTCACTTTGCGCAAACAGGTTGGCCATCAACAGATCGTGTTGCGCATGCAATGGATTCAAAGGCTTGCAGAAGCCGATGAAGTCGCATGGCACCAGCCGCGTGCCTTGATGGATCAGTTGGTAGAACGAATGCTGCCCATTGGTGCCAGGCTCTCCCCAATAGATCGGGCCTGTTTCGTAATCGCACCGCTGCCCGTCCAGCGTGACATGCTTGCCGTTGCTCTCCATCGTCAACTGCTGCAGGTAGGCCGGAAATCTTTTGAGATATTGCGCATAGGGCAGCACGGCGACGGTGGTGGCGCCGAGGAAATTGTTGTTCCAGATGGCGATCATGCCCATCAGCGCGGGCAGGTTGCGTTCAAGCGGCGTCGTTCGGAAGTGCGAGTCCATCGCATGGAAGCCAGCGAGCATCTCGCGAAAATTATCCGGGCCGATCGCGATCATCGTCGACAGGCCGATCGCTGAATCCATCGAATAGCGCCCACCGACCCAATCCCAGAATCCGAACATATTGTCTGTATCGATCCCGAACTTTTCCACGCCAGCCGAATTGGTCGAGACAGCGACAAAGTGTCGGGCAACGGCGCCTTCACCCAAGGCGCCTACGCACCAGTCGCGGGCAGCATGTGCGTTGGTGAGTGTTTCCAGCGTGGTGAAGGTCTTGGAACAGATGATGAAGAGTGTTTCCGCCGGATCCAGATCGTGTGTTGACTCCACAAAATCGGTCGGATCGACGTTGGAGACAAAGCGCATCGTCAGGTCGCGCTGGCTGTAATCGCGCAAGGCCTCGTAGGCCATCACTGGACCCAGGTCGGAACCGCCAATACCGATGTTGATGACGTTGCGGATGCGCTTGCCAGTGGTGCCGGTCCAACGGCCATCGCGCACCTCGTCGGCAAAGACGCTCATGCGCGCCAGCACCACCTGCACTTCGGCGACAACATCCACGCCATCCACCATGAGCGTTTCGCTGGCGGGCGCCCTGAGTGCGGTATGCAGGACCGCGCGGTTTTCGGTGGCATTGATATGGTCGCCACGAAACATCGCCTCGATGCGCCGCGGCACGCCGCATGCATTGGCAAGTTCCCACAGCAGCTTCAACGTTTCTGCATCTACGCGTTGCTTTGAGTAATCCAGGTAAAGACCGGCTGCTTCAGCGGCCAGGTGTCCACCACGCGCCGGATCTTCCGCGAATAGATCGCGCAGGTGCTTTTTCCCAGTTGTTGTCGCCAAGCGCGACAACGCGTGCCACTGCGCTGTCGCGGTCAAGGGCGGCTTGCCTGGGGTGGCATCCTGGATCACTTCGCTACCAGCGAATGTGATTTATCGTCGATGCGCTGTAACAGTTCCTGCCAGGATTTGACAAAGGACTTCGCACCTTCCTGCTGCAGCTGCAGCGCAAGCGCATCGGTGTCGATACCAGCCTTGCCAAACTCGGCCAGGACCTGCTCGCAATCGCCGCCGTCCTCGGCCATCAGGCCGTGGAGCGCGCCATGTTCGCTGAATGCCTTCAGGGTTTTCTCGGGCACGGTATCGATCGTGTCCGGCGCAGCCAATGCGCGTACGTACAACGTGTCGGGTGCTGCAGGATCCTTGGTACTGGTGCTGGCCCAAAGCAAACGCTGCGGCAACACACCCAGTTGCGACAGTTTCTTCCAGCGCTCGGACGCAAGCAGCTTGCGATATTCACGATACGTGCGTTGAGCGATCGCGATGCCGAGACGATTGCGTAGTTCAACAGGGACCTTGTCGCCGACAGCCTTGTCCCAACGGCTCACGAACAGCGAAGCCACCGAGCCGACTATCGGGTCACGTCCGGCCTCGATGCGCCGCTCGATCCCCCGAAGGTAAGCTTCCGCTGATGCGATATATTGCTGCGCCGAAAATAGCAACGTGACATTGATCGGGATGCCGTTAAAGATGGATTCCTCGATCGCACCCACGCCTTCGGGCGTCCCCGGAATCTTGACGAACAGGTTGTCGCGCGCCGCCTGCGCATGGATCTGCGATGCAGCCTGGATGCTGCCGGAGGTGTTATTGGCCAACAACGGCGAAACTTCCATCGATACCCATCCGTCCAAGCCGTGGCTCGCCTGGTGTGCCGGCAGGAACAAATCCGCAGCGCGGCGCAGGTCTTCGAGCGCAAGTTCGATGAAGAGCGCCTCGCCTTCCAGCCCGGCATCCTGCTTGGCGCGAATCCCGGCGTCATAGTCGTCGCCCCCGCCGATCGCTTCGTCGAAGATGGTTGGGTTGGACGTGAGCCCGGTCAGTCCGTATTCGCTGATGTATTTCGCAAGCGTCCCGCTATCGAGCAAGCCGCGGGTGATGTTGTCGAGCCAGATGCTCTGCCCGGTATTTCGCAGTTGCTGCAGGTTGTGGTTCATGGAATCTCCTTCAAGGTCGCGACCGGGATAGCGGGCGGTTGCAGTTGTTCCAGCGTGAGCGTTTTCAGTTCAGCGATGTAGCTGAACTGCATGTCGGGTGGTGGCCGCAAAGAATCCACGCTTGCCTGGGTTGCATAGTGCCCCTGGCGAATGAAAATCGTCGTGACCTTCGCGCCCATTGAGGATTTGATAGCCGCCAGCACACGCGGCTTGTCATCGACCGCCACGTAATGCACCGCCGGATATCGCTCCTGCATCGCATCCAACCGCAGCTCCTTGTGCAGGTAGACCAATACCCTCCCCTGTACCGCGTCCCACAAACCGGAATGCTTGATCTTGCGTGGCTGCAGGATTAGATCCCCATCGGACAGGATGGTGGTCAGGCCCAGCGTGGACAGGTGCGCGAGGGTTTCGCGCACCCAGGGATAGGCATTGCGGGCGAATGGATACTCGAGCATGAACTGCGCCAGCTCCAGCAAATCCGGATCGCCATCAAAGGTATTGCGCATCTCCTGTAGCGGCGACAGGTAATCGGCATAGCCACGCTGCTTGCGTAACGACTCATACACTTCGCGATAGCTTGCCTGCGCATCAGCTCCCAGCGATTGCGTCAGCTGGGCATCAAGATCAGCGGAAAAGCGATCGTTGTCGAGCAGCGTGTTATCGACATCAAGCAGGAAAACGATGCGGGCGCCACTGGTCAGCACGGTGTTGCCGACGCAGGTTTTGGATCGTGCCAGCCCTCATCCCCGGCGACAATTCGGGTGGCGGATTCAGGCCCCCATGTGCCTGGCTGGTAGATCTCGATTGGCCCGGGCAGGTCCAGCACGGGGTCAACAACGCGCCAGGCCGCCTCGACACTTTCGTCGCGCGTGAACAACGACCCATCGCCGCGCAATGCATCGCCAAGCAACCGTTTGTATGGAGGTGTTTCCCGCGCAGGACGATTGCGTGCCACCAGTTCGACGTCCTCACCGCGCATCGATTCCCCAAGTTGCTTGACGCGGGCGCCGGTCGCGATGACGACCTCGGGTCCAAGCCGGAAGCGGAAATAATTCGAGTGCGACGCCGATTGTCCTTCGGTCGCGTCTTCGCCGAAGATTTCCATTGGCGGGCATTTCAGGTCGATCATCACTTCCGTCGCGGTGATTGGCAGGTTCTTGCCGGCGCGGATATAGAACGGCACTCCAGCCCAACGCCAGGTGTCGATTTCGAGCTTGAGTGCGGCGAATGTTTCCGTCTGCGAGTCCGGCTTGACGCCCGGCTCGTTGCGATAACCCGAGAATTGTCCGCGCATGATGTTTTGCGGCTTCAATGGCTGCATCGCGCGAAACAGTCGCAACTTCTCCGCCTGGATCGAGGTCTCGTCGTCACTGATGGGTGCGTCCATCGCCAGCAAAGCCACCACCTGCAGCAGGTGGTTCTGGATGACATCGCGGATCGCACCAACGTCATCGTAGAAGCCGCCCCTACCTTCGACACCGAAGTCTTCGGCCATGGTGATCTGGACGTTGTCGACGTACGTGCGATTCCACACCGGTTCAAGGAAGGTATTGGCGAACCGGAAATACAAGAGGTTCTGCACCGCCTCCTTGCCCAGGTAATGATCAATCCGGAAAATCGCGTCTTCCGGGAAGACGTCATGTAATGCCTTGTTCAACGCCTGCGCTGATGCAAGGTCACGCCCGAAGGGTTTTTCCACCACGACGCGCGCATCCTGGGCGCAGCCCGATTTCGACAAACCCTGTACCACCGTGACAAACATGCTTGGCGGGATGGCCAGGTAATGTAGAGGCCGTGCGATGCCAGTCAGCGCCTGCTTCAGCCGCTGGAACGTCTTTTCATCGGCATAATCCCCATCGATGTATTGCAACTGCGCGCTCAGCTTGGCGAAAGCCGCTTCGTCCACTCCGCCGTTGTGCTCAAGACTGTCCCGCACGCGCTGGCGTAATTGCTCGATCGTCCACCCCGCACGCGCCACCCCGATGACCGGCATGTTCAATTCGCCGTCACGCGCCAGTGCCTGCAAGGCGGGAAACACTTTCTTGTAGGCGAGATCCCCAGTGGCGCCAAAAAACACAAGGGCGTCCGACGGTTTGGAAGTCTGGTTCAAAGAGCGCTCCTGGCAGGGATCGACATGCATTGAGAACCGTTAACTAATACAGCATGTCGGGTTAAGGCTGTTTGATGACCACGACTTGTCTTCCTGGCGCATCCGTCAAAACGCAGAACGGGCCGCTTGCACGACCCGCCTGATGCGCCGTGGCATCAACTGCACAGGACGTCATCCATGCATGGGGACGATCGTGATCTCGACCCGACGATTCTGGGCGCGCCCTGCATCGGTGTCGTTGCTCGCGATCGGGCGCGTTTCGCCCGCACCGACGACGATCATCCGCTGCTGCATGACCCCCTTGCCGTTGAGATATGCCGCTACCGAATTGGCGCGCTGTGTCGACAGTTGCTGGTTGTAGGCTTCGCTGCCGACATTGTCAGTATGGCCGGCGACTTCGATCACGGTCTGGTTGTACTGGTTCAGCGTACCGGCCACGTTATCCAGGATCGGATAGAACTGCGGCTGGAGCCCGCTGCTATTGAAGGCGAAAGTAATATTGCCGGGCATGTTGAGGGTGATGTTGTCGCCCCTGCGCTCGACGTCGACACCGCTGCCAGCCAGGCTACGACGCAATGCGGCTTCCTGCCGATCCTGGTACGCGCCAATGCCGCCGCCGGCGAGCCCGCCCACCCCTGCGCCAACCAGCGCGCGCTGGCGGCGCTCCACGGCGTCGCCACCGCTAAGCAAGCCGGCTACCGCGCCAATCCCTGCTCCAACCAGCGCGCCTGTGCGTGTGTGATTGGGATCATTGGGATCATTGGTTTGCCCCGTATAGCTGGCGCAACTGCTTAGAAACATCGTGCTGGCCAGCGCGGAAATGAGTGCGGTCGTTGCGAACTTGCCCATGATGGTCTCCTGGTCTTGACTTGATGGGGGGTGCGAGACGGGCTGATCACGTCTCACTTGCGACCCAAGGTAGATATGCCGATGTCATACGCAGGTGAGGAGGCTTATTTCCGGTTCATTCGCCGTGCGGAATACCTCATGCGAGTCACGCGCTCAATGCGGTAATCAGCGTCAAGTGGTGCGGTATGCGTCCAAGGCTCCGTCGCGGCCTTTGGCCAGGTCGACAATAGGCTGCCCGGGGTAATCGCCCGCCAGTCGTGCGCGGAGCTGAGGTTGGGTCCAGGGCGCGAACCGCGCAGGCAATGGCAGTGTCTGGAGCTCCGGCACCCATTTCGCGATGTACCGACCTTGAGGGTCGAATTTCGTCGCCTGCGTCACCGGATTGAAGATGCGGAAGTACGGTGCCGCGTCCGCACCGGTGCCGGCAACCCACTGCCAACCGAGGGTGTTGCTCGCAAGGTCCGCATCGACCAGCGTGTCCCAGAACCAGCGCGCGCCGTCACGCCAGTGATACCGCATGTGCTTGGTGAAATAACTCGCCACGATCATGCGGACCCGGTTGTGCATCCAGCCGGTGTGCCAGAGCTCGCGCATGCCGGCATCAACGATCGGTACACCCGTCATGCCGCGTTGCCAGGACTTCAGCATGCACGGATCAACTGTTGCCCACGCGAATTTGACGAAGCGTGGGTTGAGGTTTTCGTCGATGGTTTTCGGGAAGTGATGCATCAGGTGATGGGCGAATTCGCGCCAGCCCAGTTCCCTGATGCAGGCATCGATGTCGGTTGTCGTGCCGGCGCCACGCACGGCCTCCAGCGCGTGCACCACACGCCACGGCGCGATTTCACCGAAATGCAGATGCGGAGATAGTCGCGACGTGCCTATCTGGTCGGGTCGGTCACGACCCTCGCGATACCCGCGCAATCCACCTTCAATGAAGACATCGAGCGACTCGTGCGCGCCCGTTTCGCCCGGAGTCCACACCGCCCAGAAGCCAGAGTCCCGGGCGCGCGCGGGAGAGAGCTTCAACGCGTCGAGCGCGATACCTTCCGGAGCTGAGGCGATGGCAGGAAGATCCGACGGCGGATCGGACAATCGCGGCACATGCCATGACGTCAGAGCGGTCCGCCAGAATGGCGTGAACACCTTGTAGGGCCCACCGGCTTTTGTCTGCAGCTGCCAAGGCTCGAACAGGAGTGAACCATTGTGGCTTTCCGCACGCAGTCCATCGCTGCGCAGCGTGCGCTTGATCTCGGCATCGCGCTGCTCGATGGCCGGCTCATAGCGTCGGTTCCAGAACACGGCCTCAGCGCCGGTAGTCGATGCCAGTGTCTGCAGCGTCGCAAGACTGGGGCCAAGGAAACAGCGCAACTGCGAGCCGCGTGCACGAAGATCGGCATCGAGCGCGGCGAGTGAACGCCCACGCCACGCATCCGAGGCCGCCCCTGGCGCCCAATCCCCCTCTTCGTCGGGAGCATGGATGTAGACCGGTAGCGGCGCATAGCCTTCGACAATCGCAGACTGCAGGGCCGGATTGTCGGCAAGACGCAGATCGTTTCGGAACCAGACAAGTGCAATGCGCATGGGTCAGTATCGCTGCGTGGCGGTGATACCCGGGTCAGTCTTCGACGAAACGCACGCGCCGGGTAATCGAACACACTGGCTCGTAGCCGATGGTTCCTGCCGCAGAGGCGATCGTCTCTACGGGCAATCCTTCGCCCCACAACACCACCGGATCGCCGGGATGAGCGTCGGGTTGAGAGCGCAGGTCGATCGTCATCAGGTCCATCGATACGCGGCCGATGATATCGGCGCGCGCGCCATTCACCAGCACGGGTGTCCCTGCGGGGACATGGCGCGGATAGCCATCTCCATAGCCGATCGCAGCGACGCCCACCGGCATGTCTTCCGGGCATTGCCACGTCGCCGAATACCCGATGCGCTCCCCTTTTCCGATGCGATTGACGGCAATCAGCCGCGTCGCCAGTGTCATCGCCGGATGCAATCCGAAGTCGGCGCCGCTGGTGCCTTCGACCGCGGATATTCCATACAGCGCGCCGCCCGGCCGCACCCAGTCGCCATGTGTGTCGGGCCAGCCCAGGACCGCTGCGGAATTCGCCAGCGAGCGCGTACCCGGCAGTCCTGCGGTCGCTTCATCGAAGACGCGAAGCTGTTGGCGCGTCTGTGGATTGGTGAATTCATCGGAACTGGCGAAATGATTCATCAGCACGATCTCATCGGCGACTGCAGGCATCGCGACGAGCCGCGAGTATGCGTCACGCACGAAGCCCGGTGCGAAGCCCAACCGGTGCATGCCGGTGTCGAGCTTGAGCCAGCAGCGGATCGGCTCGCCCGCTGGCGCCTGCTCCAGCATCTGCAGCTGGGTGACGTGGTGGACCACGGTCTCGACGTTCAGCCGCCGCAACTGTGGCAGGTCATCGGCATCGTCGAAGCCGGACAGCAGCACGATCGGCTGTGACAAGCCCGCGGCGCGAAGACGCTCTGCATCGCTCAGTGCGGCGACACCGAAGGAATCGGCACCCGAGAGCGCACGCGCCACGCGTTCCAAGCCATGGCCGTACCCGTCTGCCTTGACGACGGCCATGACGCGGCTGTTTGGTGCGCGAGCACGCACCTGCGAAAGGTTGTGACGCAGCGCGTTGGTGTGGATGGTGGCGGAGGTAGGGCGGGCCATGCCGTGATTCTACGGTGCCTACTCGAAACTCCCCACCGAATCATGTGCAAGGTTGTCGAAGCGGGTGTACTCGCCGAAGAACTTCAGCTTGAGTGATCCGGTCGGACCGTTACGCTGCTTGCCGATGATGATTTCGGCCAGGCCCTTGTCCTGTGAATTTTCCTTGTTGTAGTACTCGTCGCGGTAGATGAAGACGATGACGTCTGCATCCTGCTCGATCGCGCCGGATTCACGCAGGTCGGCCATCACCGGACGCTTGTCGGTGCGGGTTTCCAGCGAGCGGTTGAGCTGTGACAGGGCGAGCACCGGGACGTTGAGCTCCTTGGCCAGCGCCTTCAGCCCGCG
>JBBSUF010000046.1:0-15523 GCA_038235185.1 Lysobacterales bacterium | reverse complement strand
TCGCCTCGTTCGGTGCACATCGCTGGCCGGGGACGAAGCGCTATTACGGCACCAGCGGCAACAGTTTCGTGGCGGTCGTCGAGTTTGGTCCCAGGGTCAGCGCACGCGCCATCACGGCTGGCGGCGAGAGCGGCCATCCGCAGTCGCCACACTTCAATGACGAAGCCGAGCGCTACACCACGGGCAACCTGCGCACGGTGTATTTCTGGCCGGAGCAGCGCATCGGCCACATCGAGCGCGTTTACCGCCCGGGCAACTAGTCGTACCGATGTAAGGCGGGTTTGAGCCGCCTTACATCGACACATTCGTCGAAGGTGTTTCGACAGGGGCGAAGTGGATACTCGCGCCTTCCGCTGAGGAATTACTTTCCGAGTAACGCCGTGATCCTGTCGAGCTGCTTGCAATACCCGTCCAGCACTTTTGCAGTCACCTCCGCGTAGCGATCGGCTTCCTGCCAGCGCCGGGCTTCGATGGCTTCGCGCACCCCAGGCACGGTCTTGACGCCGTAGCCGGTGAGCATGCCGGGCGCATAGACCATGTGCCGGAACCATTCGCGCCCAGGTAGTCCGTTTGGATCACTGAGCGCCTGCTCCATGCGGCCCATCAACGCGTTGACCTGCTGCTGTTGCGCCGCGGGCATTTTGAATCCACGTGCGGCCTGCGCGGCATACGCACGTTCAAACGCCTGCGCACTGCGTGCGAGGTGTTTTGCGCTGGCGTCCAGCTGGGCCAGGTCGATCTTTGGTACGTCGGAATCGCGCTCCGGCGGCCCCACCGGACGCGTCGGATCCTCGCCCAATGCGTAGTCGTGTCCGTCCAGCAGCTTGTGCTGCTGTTCGGTGTCCGAGCGCGTCTTGTCGACCAGCTTGTGCAGTTCATCGACATAGCGGCCATAGGTGTCGCTGAAGTCGCCGAAGCGCATCGGCAGCAGGTCGGCATCGGCCATGCGCAGCACGATGTGCCCGGCAACCTTCGACAATGCAACGCCGTAGGCGAAGTCGGGATCGCCGAAACGCACGTAATGTTCGAACGTGTCGTAACGCGAGTGGTAGATGCCGTTCTGGTCTTCCTCGCCACTGAAGCCCAGGTTCAGCGATGCAATGCCGAGATGCTCAAGGAAGGCGCTGTAGTCCGAACCCGACCCCAGTGCGTCGATCGGCAGTTCCCCGCCCTTCGCCGCGAGCTCCGCCTTGGACTTGTCGTCCGGCTTCGCACTGTCATCGGCGCCATCCAACAACAACCGCGCGCGCAGGCGATCGGCCACGCTGACCCTGGTTTCCGGGTCGCTCACGCCGTCTGCCACCTGGTTGACCAGCTGCTGCAGCGAATGGCTGCCGGCAACTTCGAGGAAACCGCGGCCGTTGGTATCGGAATTGAGGTACATCACCGCCTTGTCCTGCAACTCCTTCGCATGGGTTTCGGCCCACTCGGTGGACCCCAGCAAGCCGGGCTCCTCTCCGTCCCAGCTCGCGTAGACGATCGTTCGCGCTGGACGCCAACCCTGCTTGACCAGCGCACCGATCGCCTTGGCTTCAGCCAGCAGCGCGACGTTGCCGGACAATGGATCCCACGCGCCGAACGTCCAGCCGTCATGGTGGTTACCACGCACGATCCAGCGATCGGGCTCACTCGCCCCGGTCATCACCGCTATAACGTCGTACACCGGCTTGCGCTGCCAGTTGGACTGCACGACAAGATGCGCCTTCGCCTCGCTCGGGCCGATGCGATAGCTGATCGGCAACGCGCCGCGCCACGAGCCGGGCGCGAATGGTCCACCCAAGGACTTGAGCAGCGGCGTGGCGTCGGCGTAGGAAATCGGCAGCACCGGGATCTTCAGGATTGTCTTTGCATCCTTCAGCGCCAGGCGCGGCGCATCCGGCGTGGAACCGATGCCTGGCGTCAGCGGATCGCCCGGGTACACCGGCATGTCCGCCACCGAGCCGCGCTGCACGCCGTCGGCCGGTCGCCAGCCGCCTGTTGGATAGGCATCACCCTGGTAATAGCCGTCGTCGCGCGGATCGGAATAGATCAGGCAACCGACCGCGCCGTGTTCCTGCGCCAGCTTCGGCTTGAGCCCTCGCCAGCCACCGCCGTAGCGGGTGATGACGATCTTGCCGCGCACATCGATGCCGCGGCGTGCGAGTTCCTTGTAGTCGTCCGGCAGGCCGTAGTTGGCGTACACCAGGGGAGCTGTGACATCGCCGTCGCCGCCATAGACGTTGTAGGGCGGCAGCACGCCGTCGACGGCCGACGTCGCATCGCCCGCCACCGCCGGCTCGCGCAGCTTCGCCGTGTATGCGTTCGGCCCGAGCAGCTGCAGCGCGGTGCGCTTCGGCGTGGGATACAGCACGTCGAAGGTCTCGATGCGCGCATCCCAGCCCCACTCGCGGAATTTCGCCAACATGAATTCGGCATTGGCCTTGTCATGCGGTGAGCCGACATGGTTGGGCTGCGACGCCATCTGCTTCATCCATGCACGCTGGTCAGCGGGATCGAGCAGCGCATCGAAGCGCTTCTCGAGCGCCTGCTGCTGCGCGGCGCCATCACTGGTGAACCCGCGCATGCCCGTGTCGGGAGTGCTGCTTCCGAAGACCGCGCCAGTGGCAGACGCCGCCAGCAAGCCGGCGCACAGCATCGATGGCCGCAACGTTGATCGTGTCATGTTGACCTCCCTAGGGTGGCAGTCACCTTCGGTGCAGACAGTAGCCCGGGTCAAGTGGCGAGGTGCGTGGAGGTTGCGGAATGTTTGACGCTTCCAGCAGCAAAGCCATCCGCGCGTGCTGGCCAGCACCTGTGACGGGCCTGTCGACCTGTCGTAATAGGCTGGTGCTCTTCCCCGACCAAGGAGTACCAGCATGCCCAATACAATCCGCTTCCACCGCGTGCTGCGCGCCCCGCCCGAGCGCGTCTATCGCGCGTTCCTGGATCCAGATGCCAAGAGCAAGTGGCTGCCGCCCAACGGCTTTACCGGCAAGGTCCATGAGTCCGATGCCACGGTCGGTGGCAGCTACCGGATGTCGTTCACCAATTTCTCCAGCGGCCACACCCATGCCTTTGGTGGCACGTATGTCGAACTCACGCCAAACGAGCGCATCCGCTACACCGACCGCTTCGACGATCCCAACCTGCCAGGCGAAATGTCGGTCACCGTCACCCTGACCGCCGTGCTGGTTGGCACCGAGGTACAGATCGTGCAGGAAGGCATCCCCGACGCGATCCCGGTGCAGATGTGCTACCTCGGCTGGCAGGAATCACTGGTGCTGTTGGGCAAGCTGGTGGAGGTCACGGTGCAGGATTGAATGCACTGCCTTGAAGGATGCAGTGCGTCGCAGAACCTTGGCCCTCGCTTAACGCAGCACGCCGCCGATATCGGCGCCCGGTGTCGCTCCATTTGCCAAGGCCCAGGCGACGCCTGCGATCAGGGCCACCCCCAGCATGCTGCGCAGGACACGTTCCAGCACCTCGCCCCGGCTTTGCATTTTCGCGCTCATGGATCACCCCTTCTGGGTGCCAATGAAACGCCCACGCGCGCGGCAAGTCTGCGAACCGCGTCACAACATGCCAGCGGGACAAGAAGTTGACGTCACACATTCACCAAGCTGCAACTTGCAGGGAGGATTTCCTGGCTTTTTTTGTGAATCACGTCGCGTAACCATCCCCGCCATCACACTCGGCCCTTCACCTCACGCCGCGTGTCCACGCAACCAACCCATGTCAATCCGTCCTTCTTTGCCCCCGCATGTCCGGCAGTACCTGAAAGACTTCGCCATCAATGCCGATGACCATCTGGATTCCGCGAGACGGCGCGTGGACGCGAGGTTCGGATTCAATCGGCCACGCCACATCGCCGCCTACCGCGCCTTCAGCGATGGCACGCAGGTGGAATTGACCGGGCGCGTGCTGGCCAGGCCGCCGTTGGGTGGCCCGCGCAATGACGATCAATGGTGGGAAAACCTGCTCAACACCTATCGTCGTTTCAGCGGCGACGACGTGCCCGGTGTCGCGCTGCAGGCGCGTTTCGGCAATTCGAGCGCACAGACCACCACGGATGCCGAAGGTTATTACAGCGTCCGCCTTCCGGTTGACGGCATGCCAGCGGGCACGCTCTGGGAGAACGCCAGCGTGGCCCTGGCTGACGGCAGCCTGCTGGCACCACAACCGGTCATGCAGGTGGATCCGCGTGCGGGCTTCGCCGTGATTTCCGATATCGACGACACCATCCTGCAGAGCAGCATCGTGGAGTGGAAGACGGCCGCGCAGCTGGTCTTCCTGCACAACGCGCGCACGCGCAAACCACTGCTGGGCGTGGGCCGCCTGTACCAGGCACTCCAGGCCGGGGTGAAGGCCGATGTCCACAATCCGATTTTCTACGTGTCCAATTCGCCTTGGAACCTGTACGACCTGCTCGACGATTTCCTCGAACTCAATGCCATCCCTTTCGGTCCGTTGTTCCTGCGGAAAATGGGGCTGCATGCGGAGGAGGTCCTGGGTGGCGGACGCGGCGACCACAAGCTGCAACGCGTGCGCGAATTGATCCAGCGATTCCCGACATTGCGCTGGGTGCTGCTCGGCGACTCGGGCCAGCGCGATGCCGAAACCTACAGCACCATCGCGCAGGAATTCGGCGATCGCATCATCGCGATCTACATCCGCGACGTCGATGCCGCCCCCGACACGCAACGCGACCAGACCGTGGATGGTTTCATCAAGAAGATCGCCGGCACGCATGTCCCCATGCTGCTTGTCGCCGACAGCATCGCGATTGCCGAGCACGCCCACGGCTTGGGTTTGATCGACGCAGCCGCGATCCCCGGGATCACCGCGGAAGTGGGTCAGGATGCGCAGCGTCCGACACTGGGCAAGGCGACTGCCGATTCGGTGAAGGGCGATGTCACTGATGCGGTCAAGACCGCAACGGGAATAAAGCCTCCCGGGTAATGCTGGCTGCGAAAAGTTGCGAGTGTTTTTTGAGGGAGCAGGACTTGAGCCTGCCTGCGACGGATTACCAGATCAGGTCGTCCGGCACTTTGAAGCGGTCGTAGTAGGCGTCGTCCCCGGACGCATCACTCAGTGCAGCATCAGTTGGTGGTGCGGCAGCGGTCCCATCACCGCGCCCATGATCCAGCACGATGGCGCTTGGCTCGCGTTCAACCACTTTGACCGCCGCCACGCGCGGCAGCAGCGCATAACCGTCTCCATGCCGCGCGATCACCAACATGCCTTTCGCCAGCAGCGTGCGTTGCGAAGCATCGACGAGGATGCGCTTGATGCTGCCGGCGTCGTCGAAGGCATATGCGATCTCGCCGGCACGCGGCAGCATGTGGCTCTCGATGATCTGGCGCACCTGCGCGTGTGACTCGCGCACACGTGCCTGCGCATTGCGCTCGGCCGCCAGCACACGATCGCGCTCCGCGCGCTCGGCCTGCAACTGCGCCGCATCCACCTTGTCGACATCCGCGGACGGTGCACCCTTCGCATGACGCTGCTTGTTCTGCTCGCGCACGACTTGGGCAAGCTTGCTCTTCTTGGCCAAGCCCGCCTTGAGCAACTGGTCCTGCAGGGGATTTCGCATGAGTGGTCCAGTCGCTGATCACATTGAGATTTTTTGAGCCGCCATTGGATGTGCGGGATGCCACAAGCAGGCGGGAGCTAGCCCGCCGAATTCGGGTTGCGTCAGCGGCTGGCGTCGTCGGCCTGGTCCAACCGATACTCGAACACGGCTTCCAGCCGCGGGTGCGAGGCATCGCCGGGAACGCTCTTCTCGAAACAGATCGACGCCTCGGGCCCGCTGAACGACAGCGTGGCGACCTGGTTGTCGAACCAAGGCTCGTCATGGCACAAGCCCCAGTGCACATCGGGCCGCGAGACGCCGGCCAGTCGTGCGATCCCCCGCATCACTGCACTCGCCCAACGTGACCAGCCTGCCCGCATGATGCGCTGGTCACCCGCACCCAGCGGATTGCGCAGTGGCGAGCAGACGGCCTGGTAAACCGGGCAGTGGGCTGGTGTGTTGTCGAACATGGCCTCGGCAAGGTACACATGGTGGACGTCGCCGGACAGGATCGTCAGCGTACCGGGCGCGCGTCCGTGCTCTCCGATCGAAACCCGCCGGACCAGGTCCACGATGCGCTTGAACGACGTGCCGAACGCACTCCAGTGTTCCAGGTCGAGCCAACGACGCAGGCGCTCGCCCTGCTTCGCCCACCAGCCGCCCCATGCGCCGGCGCAGACGGCTTCGCTCCAGGCCTCAAGGTCGTGGATGGCATGACCCAGCAGGATCGGCAGTGACGTCCCCAGCATCAGGTGCGCAAACTCGCCGCGCATGCGCGCCTCGACCCACTGCCATTCCTTTTCGTCGATCATGTCGCGGCGCCCGTCCTTTACGACCCGGCTTGCGCGCGAATCCACAACGACGAGCCGAATGTCGCCAAAATCGCGGTAAAAGCTCCAGCGGTAGGCATCCGGCTCGCGATCCGCGCGCTGCGCGAATTCACGCAAGTGCCGCGCGAACTGTTCCGGTGCCTCGCCGCTGCGCACCAGGTCGAACATTTCATCCTCATGCAATTCGCGCGGTGAGAGGTTTCCGACGTGCTGGTAGATCCAGTACGACATGAAGCTGCCGACGATGCGTTCCTGCCACCAGGGCTTGGCGCGCATTTCCTTGACCCATGACTCGGAGATGTTCCAGTCATCGTGGACATCGTGGTCGTCGAAGATCATCACGCTGGGCACGGTCGACAGCAGCCAGCGGATCTCCGCCTGCCCCCATGCGTCGCGATACAGCCGCGTGAACTCCTCGAAATTCGCCAACTCCTCGCCGGGTGGCTGGCTGGTGTCGCGCCGGGTGCGAATCCAGTCGATCACTGGCGGCGACACTTCATCGGCATAGATCTGGTCGCCGATCATCAGCAATGCGTGTGGCCAGTCTTCCGGCGCCTGCCCGCGCATGCGCAGCGCAAGTGCGCGCAAGGCATCGATCTCGAAACCGTGCTTGTCGTCCTTCGCATGCGTCAGCGTATACGGCGGCTCGTGCGGCATCGAGACACGACACGAGCCAAACGCGATCCGCAGCGTCGCGTCCTTGTCGAAGGTCTGGATGACGCACGGGGGAAACGGGGAGTCGGGTTCGGGCCATACGCATTCGCCGTCAATCCGCACCGAGTAGGGATGACGCGTCGCCGGTGCCAGGTCCGTCATGTACACCAGCGCGTAGTGATGGCCTTCCACCTCGAAGGTCGGCGCAGTGCGCCCAAGCACTTCCACCTCACAGGCGCCGTCGACTTCAACCCAGACCGTGGCCTCGCTCTCGCCCACATATCGCAGCATCGGCCCGAGAATCAGCGCGGGCATTGCAAAACCGACTTGGACAGGGTGTCTGCGAAATTCATCTGGTCATGCCTCTACGCGGGAAGCCCCAAAGAGTACCGGGGTTTGACGCGATGTCGCAGCTGCGGGCACAACCAAGACCCTAGAAAACCCGTTTAAGGCACATTCCTGATTGAGGGTCGTGCCAGCTTCAACGCGCCGACCCGACATTCCCCACGGCAATCTCCCGTAACGCACGCTCGAAGACCTCCACCGGTTGCCCGCCTGAAATCAAACGGTGCTGGTCGATGATCACGGCGGGGACGCCCTGGATGCCGTTGTCGAGGTAGAACTGTTCGGCAACGCGAACCTCGCTTGCGTAATCGTCCGAGCCAAGGATCGCGCGGGCGCGCTCCATGGACAGTCCGACGCCGCCGGCAATGCGCAGGAGTGTGTCGTGGTCGCTGACGTTTTCGCCGTCAGTAAAATAAGCACGCAACAGCGCGTGCTTGAGTGCGAGCTGCTTGCCTTCGATGCCCGCCCAGTGCAGCAACCGGTGCGCATCAAACGTGTTGTGCACGCGCTTGCGGTGTGCAAACGTGAACCCCAGCTCCGCTCCGCGTTCGCGGATGCGCGCCTGGTTGCCGGCGAGTTCGGCCTCGCTCAAACCGTATTTCTTCGCCAGGTGTTCGGCGGCGTCCTCGCCCTCGGGTGGCATCTGCGGGTTGATCTCGAACGGCTGGAAGTGCAGATCCACCTGCGCCTCGTCTCGCATGCGCTCCAGCGCGCGCTCCAACGACAGCAGCCCGACGGCACACCACGGGCAGGCGACGTCCGAGACGAAGTCGATGCGCAAAAGGGGCTTTGGGTTTTCGTTGTCAGGCATCGAAGTGGCTCATGGAGGACTTCGGTGCAGGGTATTCGTCGCGGGTTACTGGCGGGTGATGGCAGGTGTCGCTCGGATCGCCAGATCTCACGGGACAAGCGCAAGAAGATGACGCTGTCCCCTATCGAAATGACACCTGGCTCCTGTTCAAGGTCACCCGGCAGGCTCAGGTTCCACTTGCGCCACACCGATGCTGCGCAATGCGGGGCTGCCCATGCAAGTCAGCGCGATGGCGCTCAACAGCAGGCCGGCGCCGACGAACAACTCGGGGAGCGAGATCACCTTCAACAGGCTTCCTGCCACGGCAGCCGACAGCGGTCCCAAGCCCATGAAGGTGAACATCAACACGCTCATGGTGCGGCCCATCATTTCTGGCGCCACGCGGCGCTGGATCCAGCTGACGATGGCAATCTGCGCGATGCCGCCCAATGCGCCGGTCACGGCCAGCAACACCGCGCCGCCGACGGTGGAATGCACGAGCGCCAGCGTCGCCAGCGCGAGCCCGACCACGCTGTCGATCGTGAGCACCAGCAGCCCGAGCCGGCCCTGAACCCAGCGGGTGGCGAACCCGGACAGCGCGCTGCCCAGCAACATGCCGCTGCCGTTGGCAGTCATCAGGATTCCCAGCGATGCGGCGCCAAGATCCAGTCGGGTATTGGCCAGTACCGGCAAGCCAACCTGCAAGGGGCCGCCGACAAACACCGACACGAACGCGGCATACAGGATGAAGGCGCGCAGCGGCAGGTCGGCCCAGATCGTGCGGATGCCACTGGCGACGTTGGCCAGCACGCCGCCGATGGCTAGTTTTGGGTGGTGGTCGCTGTGGATGCGGATCAACAGCAGCGAACCGAGCGAGAACAGGAAGCTGGCTGCGTCAATCCCGAATGCGAGCCCGAGCCCCGTGGCATCGGCAAACCCCTTGCCGTGATCGACATGCGCTCCCGTGCTGATGACGAGTCCGGCGATCAACGGCCCGACGATCATGCTCAGTTGGCGCATGCCCATGAACAGCGCGTTGGCCGGCTGCAACTGCTGCGGCTCTACCAGCTGCGGCAGGATCGCCGAGCCGGCCGGATAGGTGAACGCGGTTGCCAGCCCGATGCCAAGCGCGATGACGTAGACCATCCACAACTGGATCGCACCGGCCAGCACCAGCGCCGCCAGCAGCGTGACCAGCAACGCGTTCAAGGCGCGCGCGACAAGCAGCACGCGGCGCGGCGACATCCGGTCCACCACTGCACCACCGATCAGCATGAATACCGCGCGCGGGAGCGCCATCGCCGCCAGCACCAGGCCGAGCGCGGCTGGACTCCCGGTGAGCTTCAACACCAGCCATGGCAACGCCACCAGCGTGAACTGGTCGCCAATGGCCGAGATCATGCTGCCGCCGAACAGCAAACTGAAATTGGGAATGGCGAAGACGGATGGGCCAGATTGTCTTTTCACGGACATCCTTTGCGCTGGAAATCGTTCAGCGGTGGACTTACCTCCCGCGAGGCTCAACAACTACAAGTAGGGCGGGCTCAAGCCCGCCTCAAAAGAATTGCCACATGAATTACAACCAACGGCTCACTTCCCGAAAATCCTCTGATAGGCAAGCGTGAAATACACCTGCTTGCTTTGATCGCCGCCCGCATGGACATCACGACCCAACGCGGCGGAAATCGACTGGGAACCTGAAATTTTCCGCCGTACACCGAAGTCCAGGAGCACCCGCTTCTCGTCGGACGCATTGAGGTTGTTGCCAGCAACCTCGCCAAGCAGCGCAACCTTGTCACTGATGCGCATGCCGAGTGCAAAACTCCCGAAATAGCGCTGCTGTCCCGCCGAAGCCGCAACACCGGCATTGGCGGTGAGAGAAGCATTTGCGTATTCGCGTGTCACGACGACCGGAAATACGAAGGCCGTGCTGCCTTCCGAGACCGCACGCTTTGCACCAGGCGTGCGGAACTCGATTTGGGGTTCGATCGCCCACGAGATGCCAGTTTCGTTGTTGTCGTAGAAGCGGTATTTCAATCCAAGACTGGAATCACCGATGCCATGGGCGCTGGTGATCTCTTCCGCGCCGGTCGCATCAGTGCCAATTTGCCTCACGAATGCATAAGGAATCGAGTAACTGAACTGCAATGTGTCGCCCACGCCATAGTTGACGTCCAGCATGGGCAGCGCATAGCGATGCTCGCCTCCACCGGATTCGCCCTGCGCGACCAGGTTGACTTCCAGGTTCCCGCCGCCGGGAGTTTCCGTGTCTTCCGTCTGCAGCGGCGGGGAACCTGCTGTCATCTCGACAGGCTCCTCATCCTTCCTGCGACGGATGCGACTCTGGAAGACAACTTTCACCACGCATTTCACGGCGCTCGCCGGGGCGCTGGTGCCTTGTCGCTGCTCCTGTTTCTCGCAGGCGTCTTTTTCCTGCGCGATCGGGCTTTTCCCATCAGGAGCAGCGCCATTTTTTTCAGCCGCGCTGTTTTCCTGTGGACCCGGATTGTCCGCTCGCGCAGGAGCGAACACGGCACTTGCACACAAACCGAAAAACAACGCACAACAATACTTCGTCATTTTTAGCTCCCAAAAGAAAACATCTTGTCTGCGTATGGCGCACCGCGCGCGTTACCAGATCCGCACGCGATCCTGCGGCGCGCGCCACATCGGCTGCCCGGGCTTCACGTCGAATGCCTGATAGAAGTCGGGGATGTTCGACATCGGGCCCAGCACGCGCCACTTCGCCGGGGCATGCACGTCGGACAGCAACCGCTGGCGCAATCGTTCGGGGCGCTGCTGGGTCATCCAGCCGAGCGCATAGCCCAGGTAGTAACGCTGCGTCGGCGTCAGGCCGCCGATCGATTTGCCCTGCTTGTACTGGTCGGTCTTCTGGAACGCTTCCATGCCCAGCAACAACCCACCGTAATCGGCGATGTTCTCGCCCAGACTCGCCTTGCCGTTGATGTGCAATCCGGGCAGCGGCTCGTAGGCGTTGAACTCATCGACCATGCGCTGCGCGGCGGTGTTGAAGCGCGTGGCGTCCTGCGCCGTCCACCAGCCGGACAGGTTGCCCTTCTCGTCGTACTGGCGGCCCTGGTCGTCGAACCCGTGCGTGATCTCGTGGCCGATCGTGCCCGCGGCGACGTAGCCGTACGCGACCGCATCATCGACCTGCGCATCCGGCACGCCCGGCACCATGAACATCGCCGCCGGCAACACGATCTCGTTGTTCGACGGGTTGTAGTAGGCGTTGTAGGTCTGCGGCGTCATGTCCCATTCGGTGCGGTCGACGGGCTTGCCGAACTTGGACAGGTTGTCGTTGAACTGCCAGCGCTGCGCCGCCATGACATTCGCCGCGTAGGACCCACGCCCGACCTCAAGCGCTGAATAATCCTTCCACTTGTCCGGATAGCCGACCTTCGGAGTGACCGCGCCGAGCTTCCTCAGCGCCTTGGCCTTGGTGTCCGCGCCCATCCAGTCCAGCCGCTCGATGCGGTCGTGGAACGCGGTGCGGATGGCCTCGACCATCGCCGTGTACCGTTGCTTGGACGCCTCCGGGAAATACTGCTTGACGAAGATGCGTCCGAGCACCATGCCCATCGCTTCGTTTTCCTCATCGAGCGCGCGCTTCCAGCGCGGGCGCTGCTCCTGCTGGCCCGACATCGCGCGGCCGTGGAAATTGAAATGCTCGGCGTCGAACGCGCTGGACAGGTAGTCGGCGTAGTTGTCGACCAGGTGATAACGCAGGTAATCCCGCAGCACCGGCAGCGGCGTGTCGTGCAGCAGTTTGTCTTCCGCGGCGAAGAACTCCGGCTGGCCGACGATCATGTAGGTCGGATGCACGCCCCATGTCGCGAGGCGGGCGTTCCAGTCGATCGACGGCGTGTATTTTGTCGTGAATTCCGACGGCGCCATCTTGTTGTAGTTCTTCTCCGGGTCGCGCAGGTCCTCCAGCTTGCGCGACGCCGTCGCCAACGCCGTCTCGAAGGCCATCACATTCGCGGCAGCCGTTTTCGCCGCTGCCGGATCGCGGCCGAGCAACTCGAAGGTGCGCGCGATGTGGTCGACGTACGCGACACGGATCTTTGCCACGCCAACTTCCGGGTTGAAATAGAAGTCGCGCTCCGGAAGCCCGAGCCCGCCCTGGTTGACCTGCACCGCCATCGTCGCGCTGTCCTTGTCGTCCTGCCCGACACCGATGCGGAAGAAGCTGTGCACGCCGATCGGCATGAACCCGAACGCCGCGTCGAGCACGTCAGTGGGCGAGCGGATCGCGTCGATGCGCGCAAGCTCGCCATCCAGCGGGTGTGCGCCCATGCGATCGGCCTTCTTGACATCGTTGGCCGTCGACCAGAAATCGCCGATCTTCTGCTGGTCGCTACCGCGCGCCGCCTTATGCGCCGCCGCGGATTCGCTGATCCCACGCAGCCGCGTGTACAGCTGGTCGTCAACCTCGTTGCCGATGCCCCACGACGCCTCGGACGCCGGGATCGGATGCGCCTTCAGCCAGGCTCCGTTCGCGTACTGGAAGAAATCCACGCCCGGGTCGACCGAGTGGTCGATGTGCGACGCGAGGAAATCCTGCGGCGCCACCGCGCCTGCTGCAATGGCGCTGCCAGTGGCTAGTGTCAGCGCAGCGGTGAGGAGCGTCATGCGGAAGGAGGTCGTGATCTGGCCCATCGGGTGCTCCAGGAAAGGACAAGGCCCGCACTCTGCCGGTCGCAATGGCATCCGGCAAGGGCCGGAACTCACAGGTCGGTCTCAAGTCAAAAGATGCAAGGACGATGGCCGGGTGCCGCGGCCCGAAGACGAGATTCGTAGGGCGGGCTCAAGCCCGCCACGCACGCATTGCAACCCGACCGTCGCGGCTCGGTTGCCGTTTTTTGCGGCAACGATGCCGTTGACACCGGCGCGCATGCCACTGCGAGCCCAACGTTGCCATGCGACACCGTCATGTCTGCGATACCCTGCCTCCGCTGTCGTGGGTTCAGCGTAGGCGCCCGCCTACGTCAAGATGCGTGAGATAGAGGCGCAGATCGAATTCCAGCTGGTGGTAATCCGGCTCCATGTGCGTGCACAACCGGTAGAACGCCCGGTCGTGCTCGGCTTCCTTCATGTGGGCCAGTTCGTGCACCACGATCATCTTCAGGAACTCGGCGGGCGCATCGCGGAACACCGTGGCGATGCGAATCTCGCGGCTCGTCTTGAGCCTGTCGCCCTGCACGCGAGACACCGTGGTGTGCGTGCCCAGCGCATGTTTCATGACCCGCAATTTGCTGTCGTAGATCACCTTGCCCAGCGGCACCGATTTGCGCAGGTGGCGGTCTTTGAGGGCCTGCACGTAGTCATGCAGTTGGCTGTTGCTGCGCACGTCGTTTGGCTGGGCGTACTTCTCGCCCAGCATCGGGCCCAGGCGACCCTGCTCCATCAACGCAGTCACTTTCGCCAGCACGTGTGGCGGATACCCGGCGAGGTAGTTGAGAGGTTGCATCGGTAGGACGGAGCGTCTACGCATAAGGAATCAACGAACAGTATCGCCTGATACGAAAATAGTGCCCGCCCCTTCGTTAAGCGCGTAAGCCGGCAACGATCTCTGACACGTTGAGTCCGATTTCAAGCTGCACGCGAACGTATTCGCGCTCCTTGCGGGACAGGCTTCGGCCCACGGCGATGCGAACGTCTTCCGCGTAGAGGATGCGCATGATCCTTGGCAACGCCGAGCCGATGGCGTCAGCTCCGTAGCCGGCCTCGAGCAAGGCGGCGCTGATGAGCTCCTCGGCTTCCATGGCACATCCCGATTGATCTTGAGGCGCGCATTGTGCGCCGTGCGTGGCGAGTGAGGGAAAAATGCAAAAGTAAAATGCAAAAGGGCCAGAGAACAATTTCGATTGAAACAGAAATGTCCTCTAACCCGTTATTCCAAACAATTGCCGATTCATTTACCCCTTGCGGAAAGGCCTAGGCAACCAGCGATCCCAACCCGTTTTTCGCTTTCCATTGCACCAACGCTCTGGAAAGACTGCTTCGTTCCCCGTCCCGAAAATCAGCGAGCGTGGTGCTGAGTGTGAGGTCGGGACGCAACCCCGCAGCCTGGATCGCGAATGGTCGCGTACGGCTGGGCGCGAAATGATCCTGGGCCAGCATGTCGATCAGCTCGCCTTCGGCGTGATCGCCTTCAGCGAGCACGCCCGCAGGATCGAACACGGAGAAATTGCCACTCAGCCGCACGGCATAGCCGGAGTCCGGCAACGGCGCACCCGGTTCACCGTTGAATTCGAAGCCGCCGCCAGCACCCACGGTGCGATCGCCCACCACGGTGACGCCCGAAGCCCATAACCAGCTCGCCCAAAGCGCTCGCCGCTGGCGGCTCCACCTACGACAAACCAGAGGATCTTGGCTTCATGTATCCGCACAGTTTGTCGACCCGGATGGCCACGGCTGGGGTCTCTTCCACATCAGTGCGATGCCGGCGCATTAGCAGCACGCGTCAAAGTGCGCTCTGAGCCCTGTTTTAGCCCGTACGGAAGGTAACCATGGAGGTAGTTGAGAGGTTACATCGGCAGGACGGATTGGACCGGTGCGTTTAGGCCTGCAGCCCGGTAACGATCTCCGACACGCTGAGCTCGATCTCACGAACGTATTCACGCTACTTGCGGGACAGGCTGCGGCCCACGGCGACACTGGTGTCCTCCGCATACAGGAGGCCCATGATTCTCGGAAACGCCGAGCCGACCGCGCCAGGGCCGTAACCGGCTTCGCGTAATGTCGTGGCTCGCAAAGCCTCAACGGCGATGAGCCATCCTTATTGATCTCGAGGCACTGGGATGCACGCCGTGCGTGCCGCGTACCCACCATTGAGCGAGACGTGCCCTGCCTGATTCGCATAACGCTGGTTGAATTGGATTGCGGCCAATGCAGAGCCCAGGTTGTCCGTGGCACATTTGCTTTCTTATGGTGCCCGCCCTGCGGGAAGACGAAGTACCTAGATGCGGCTTGAGAATCAACGGAACGAGAGAGCTTTTTTGTTTCAGCGAATATGTACTTTGGCCGCACTTCATCGGGTTGCGAATTCAAACCTTCAGAGCGGGCTAAAGCTAAGCTTATCCAGGTTACTCAACGGGTAGGGATATGCCAGCGAGATCGACAATCCATTTCGGTGTGTGCGGCTCACCGAAATAGAACGTATCCGGGCGACCCTCGGTTTTGGCCCATCGATTGATCCAACTGGTGCCGAGTGCCCCGGTGTAGGTATCGGCCCGTCGATAGGCTGGATCGTTCGTTGCCTCGGTGAGGGTAATGAAACGATAGCCGCGTTTACGGATCGCCGAGAGCAAAGTAGAGCATGTATCT